>NZ_ABCK01000004.1 GCF_000170755.1 Lentisphaera araneosa HTCC2155 | reverse complement strand
ATTGATGCTGATCATTGCTTGAGGCCTGACTAGCTGTCACTCTAGGGAGCTCAGTAATGTCGAGCTCTTTTTGAACTTCAGCGGGGCGTTCAAGAGCCTGATCGGTGATCTGCGCAACTTCATCCAATAATTGATCAATTTTCTGAATGGCCGAGTTTTGATTAACGCTGCCTTCCTGAATCAATGCTTCGAATTCATTGACTTTATCAATTCTCTCTTGAATAAAGTCTTTTTCTTCACGAGTAAGATTCACTTGCTGTTGATTAGTCGACATAAGCAGAATTATATACTTCCAATCAGAAATTTACTTTTGCGCTTTCCGCAAAAGAGCTAAGGATCAAAAGAGCAAAAATAAGAACAAATTTCATTTGAGACCAATAAGTTGTTTTTGATTAAGAGTTTGCTCAGAAGCTTTTTGCTTGAGAGCTTTATCCATTTGTTTGAGAACTTTTGCATATTCCGGATCCTTGACGAGATTATTATACTGCTTGGGATCCTTGTCCATGTTGTAGAGCTCTACGTCTCTATCGCTTCCCCAGTGCGCATAAACCCATGAACCCTTGCGAATAGCACGGCCCATAAGTTTGCCGCGAGTCACAACTGTATAAGCTTCGTTTCTTACCTGAAGACTTGTGTCCTTGGTTACGGGAACGAGGCTTTTTCCCTGAAGTTTATGACTGGGTTGTGGAAGCTTACAAAGATCGAGGAGAGTGGGGTAAACATCAATAAGTTCAGCTAGGCTATCGCTTTGTTTACCAGCACCTGGATTGCCTGGGTAGATGATGCCGAAAGGCACGCGAGCACATTCTTCGAAGAGAGTCACTTTACCGTACATGAAGTGTTCACCGATTTGGAAGCCGTGATCACTCATGAAGACAATAACGGTGTTGTCCATTTGGCCACTTTCTTTTAAGGCATCCATGAGGACTTTGACTTGAGCATCCATAAAACTGATGCAGCCGAGGTAGGACTGGAGATAATATTTGCGGTTTTCGCGATCATTCACACCCAATTCCCCTCTGAAGGCCTGATAGCGTTTAACACCGGCCACTTTTGGTTTGTTGTCCCAGTCATTCTCAGGGACGTCATCGAAAATAAGTTTGTCTTTGGGGTAGAGGTCGAGGTACTTTTTAGGTGCGTAAAAGGGGGTGTGGGGCTTAACTATGCCACAAGCCATAAAGAAGGGCTTTTCTCCAGCTGAATTATTTTTAATCCATTGAGCGACGCGGCGGGCATTGCGTCCATCGCCGTGCTGATTATCGCGGAGTTCAGTCCCGTAGCCGAGAACCAGGTCGGCTTGATCTTTGACTTTATTTTTGTTGAAATAGGCTTTGAAATCACCGGGCTTGCCTTCTTTGATCCAGCGTTTTTTGAGGAGTAGGAGTTGAGGGTTTTCAGCATTACTAAATTTTTCATACTCATCTAGGCTGGTGCCTTTTTCCATCATGCCATAAGTACTGTGGAAGATCTTGCCGGCTGCACCGGTCCAGTATCCGTTATTGCGAAAGTGTTCGAGCATATTATCGGCACTGGGATTAACATCGCGAAGGTACTGAGTGTTGGTTATGACCAAGCTGGATTCAGGATAAAGGCCGGAAAGAAATGATGCACGTGAAGGACCGCAAACGGGGTATTGACAGTAAGCCTTGTTAAACTGTGTGCTCATGGCCATGAATTTATCAAGATTAGGAGTGATTGCCTGGGGATCACCGTAGGATTTGATGTAGTGGTTTAGGTCGTCGGAAACGATCATCAAAACATTAAGTTTTTTGTTTTGGGCTTTTATGGCCATTTTTTGTGGAGCAGTGACGAGTTTGATGTCGGCGATTTTTGCAGTCCCATTTCTCGTGGAGAAACTTATATGATGCTGCTTGAATTCTTTGGCGAAATTCACATCGTCAAGTTGAACGGAATAAGACTTCCAGGTCTTGCTACCACGGCAAGAGATCATATCAACAGTTCTTTTTCGCAAAGGAGATGCCAGCATGGCGTAGAGCTCTTCGTTTGTGGAATAATCAATCGAAATGAGAGTTTTTTCATCGTCGAAGTAATCAAAAGTGAGTATTAGATCAGAGCCCTTTGGGAAAGCATTGGCTTTTACATTGAGGGAGAAGCTTTTTGCCTGGTGGGCATTGTTACGCTCTTGTAAATTTTTAACTTTGCCCTGTATAGAGAAATTATCTGCATAGAGGCCTAGAGAGAAAAAAAGTGCTAGTAAAAGTTTTTGCATAGTTTACCTAGTTTAAAATTAAAGGACCCGGCAATCAAATAGTTAAATTAGGAGTCCACCCAAAAGCCGGGAAAATGTTTTCTTACCTAGTTTATATGATTAAGTCGACAGATATTACTCTCAGCCACCAAGAAAACTGATTGTTTTCATGCATACTACTCACAGGGTGAAGTGTTTTTAAAATGCTGTTTTCTTTGAATTATTTCTTATTTAAAATTTTGTTTTAAAGCTATATCTGAGTGAATATATGCCCCATATGAATAACTGAAATCTAAAATGCTTCCGTCAATATATGAGCCAAAACTTTTCCCATTGTAATAGTACCCTATTCCTGTACGAGTATTTAGCTGATTGGAGGAATAGATAATAGCTGCTGTTGTTTCATTGGCCTGGCCACCACCAGGCGTCATAAAGGGCTCAATTTTTCCTAGGCCAGTCAAATTATTGAGTTTTGCTTGAGTGTCATTCTGAAAATATCGATTCATTGAGTAGTCGCCTTCGCCTGCAGCATTGTGAATAGTTTCGTCACGATTTTCTCTGACTATCGGGCAATTTAATAAATTATCGTAATTGGATACCGCCATTTCGTCGGCCGCACTTGGGTCTAATGAAAATTTAGTACCAGTCATGTCTTCATAAATTAGACGTCTCCAATGAACGAAACCAGCAGCAATTGGGTAGGGATTATTGATGGGGTAACAAATAGTGCCATCGTAGTTATCAGCATACATTAAAACACCAGTATAGAGTTGTTTTAAATTATTTTTTGATACCACTGTTTTTGATGTCTTTCTAGCTTTTCCAAGACTTGGTAATAGAAGTGAAGCAAGGATACCAATGATAGCAATGACGACGAGTAATTCAATCAATGTGAAATGTTTGTTTTTCATTATTTATAACCCATAATTTAGCGTTAATTCACAGACAGATATCAAGTCGTATTACAAACCTTAATGGATAAGTTACTTTTTTTCAATAATTTTTACTGCAGGGGGTAAATGACTGAGCGCGTCTTCGTTAAATTGGCCAGGTCTAATGATGGCCACATTAATATCTCTTGTGGATTCATGGGGGTGTAAATCGTAAACAGGGGTAAAACGTACATCAACACTTTCGACTTCCATTCCCCTTATGTTGCTAAGGGAATTGATTCCTGTATGCTTGAGATCGAGATGATTGATTTTGAGGAATCGTAAAAAACACAGCCGTGATGACCAAGGATCTTCATTGTTAAGCCGAGTTAATTTTTCTCCTCTTAATAGGAGAGTCATTTTTTCTAAATTATAATCTATCTTATTGAGGTCCCAGTTCGGATTCCATGTTTTTATAATTTGTTTGACGACGTTATGGCTCATGGTAATGGGTTTTTCGACATCGTTGCGATAACACACGGCTCTTTCCATGAATTGCTGTTTAAATTCCACAAAGTTATCTGGTAGCTTATTGACGGAATGTAGTAAGTTTATAAAATCCATGCGATCTTTAAGTAAGCCATCAGGTCTTTTGGGCATTTTATTAAATTGTTGAGCTATGCGTATGAGCTCGTACGGGGCCTTAATCTCTTCCTTTAAGATCGATTCAAAATCCTGTCTGATCATGTAGATCATAAATATTTCTTTATGGAAATATTTTGCAGATTTCTGACGCTTATAAATTTCCAAGGCCTGCTGAGATGACTGGGCGGGGGAGCTGAAGAAAACAGGGTAGAGCATAAGGTTTTTTGCAATGCTTAATTCCCTTTCCTTAAGTTCAGTATTAAGCCTTTTCTCTTTGTGTACTGAATCCTGTAGTTCTCTGCCGGTCTTTTCCAGTTTTAAAACCGCTTCAGCGAGAGAAATGTTCTTGTCTTTGAGGTTCATGAGCAGGTAGGAGGAAATGCCAGTTATGAGGAAAAAAGCGATAATAATTGTCCAGCAGAGCTGGAGATTACGACGAAAGAGTAATTTAAGTTCTTTCAGAAAGCCGGCATCTTCAGCAGCAGTTGCGAAGCCTCCCATAAAATTACTGATTTCGTTTTGGAGTTCTTGCACTTTGCTATAACGTAGGTTTGCTTCTTGAGCCATGGCTTTTTTAATGACTGCAGAAATGCTTTGCGGAATTTTGTCTTCCGGAGTTTTGGAGTACAGGAATTTCAGTAAGGTTCCGAGACTGTAAATATCAGTGGCAGGTCCTAGTAAAGCACCAATGCTCACCTGTTCAGGAGCCATGAAACCCGGTGTGCCTCTTTTGCTTTTACATTTTAGATTTGGTTCAATTTTTTTACTAAGTCCCCAATCACTGATGAGAACTTCACCGTGTGAGCCGACCTGGATATTAGCTGGTTTTAGATCCAGATGAATGACCCCTTTGGAATGAGCATAGGAAATTGCATCACAAATTTTGAGGAAAATCTCCAAGTTTTTGGGTGAGTTTTGCTGCTGCTTTTTTATATAATCATTAAGAGTACTATTCTGCATTAACTCCATAGTGAAATAGGGTGTGTCTTCTTTTCGTATACCGAAATCCAGGATTTTAATGATGTTTGGGTGCTGAAAAGAAGCGGTTAGAAAAATTTCATTAATGAAACTTTCGGCTTCTCGTTCTGGGATGTCTTCTTGTAGTTCAGCAAGAGCGACCTCTCTATCAAGTTTTGTGTCATGAGCCGAGTAAATGTTTTTTTGACCACCTGATGCAATTAGAATTACATCTGTGTAACGTGAATCATCTCTTTTGGATAGGGGATTTTTTTCTGCCCAATCATCCTGATCATCGAAAAGAAAGGTGTCGAGTGAATCTGGGAATTCCTGACTCAAAGTTCTAGGTGCCTACGAATATTTTCCACTTCTTTCTTAAAGGCTTTTTTAACGCGGCTGCGAAGTACAAAGACACTATCTTTAGTCAGCTCGAGTTCATCGGCAATGGTATCGCTGTCTTTGCCCTCAAGGCTTAGGAAAAAGACCTGAATGGAGCTTTCTGAAAAGGATTCACGCAGTCGTTCAAAAGCAAGTTTTGTGAGGTAGCCCTTCCATTCACTCTCAATAATTTCTTCAAGGCCATCGGCTGAGGTCTTATTATCGAGCTCATGATAAGCGTTTTCGCGTTGCTTAGTAGCGTTGATTTTATTGTAATGCCTTGCAATGGCATTGCGAATAATGGTGCTTAACCAAGTTCGAAAGCCGGCTTTTTCTTTATTGTAGCTGGGGATGGACTTCCATATCTGTAAAAGGATAACTTGAGATATATCGTCCTTGGCACTGTAGTCAACTCTATGTTTGTTGAGAACCATGCCAATGAAGGGCTCATAAAATCTTACGAACTCTTCCCAAGTTTCAATATCCTCGGGTTCGGTTTTGGCTCTTTCAATTAGAGTGAGCTTAGTTTTCCATTGATCAGTCATTCAGAACTTTAGCAGTTGGAGTTAAAAAGAGAAAATGAAATTTATAAACTTCCAGCAAATTAATATACTGTGCTATTCAAACTTGAATTTTTCCACCACAGCTCATTAAGTTTTCTAAAATGACTTTATATATGACGGAAAATTGCATATAAAAGGATCAATTATGATTAGTTAGCTCAAGAAATTTCAAATAAATGCCCTATTAAGTGATCCCGCAATATCAAATATTGCTAAATCTAAGGGCTTAAATTTAATTAGTGGCCCCATGTTGGGTGATATACAAGATGATGCTGTGAGCCTATGGTTCCTACGCCGATTACAATGTGGGGAGAGTCCTTAAAGCTCTGGAAGAATCACCCTATACAAAAAATACTATTGTCATCCTTTGGAGTGACCATGGCTGGCACCTGGGAGAAAAAGAGCACTGGCGCAAAATGTCCCTTTGGGAGCAGGGAACCAGAGTCCCTTTCATCATTAAAATGCCTGGGATGAAAGAAGCAAAACTTATCAATGATCCAGTGAGTTTACAAGACATCTACCCAAGCCTTGTTGATCTCTGTAACTTAGATTTATCTCAAGAATTAGATGGTAATAGTATAAGTCCTCTGCTGAAGGAGAAAGATGTCGCATGGGATAAACCTGTTCTGATCAGTTTCGGCCCGGGGAATTTTGCTGTGAGACAGAATCAATGGAAACTCATTCGCTATGCCGATGGTTCCGAAGAATTTTATGATATTAGCAAAGATCCAAAAGAATATACCAACTTAGCCAACAACCCGGAATTTGAGACGCAAATGGAAAAGCTCAGAAGTTCAATTCCCAAGACCTGGAAATATATCATATGTCCCCGAACCAAACCCTTCGAAGATACCTTGGCTAAACCAAAAAATTAATAAAAAAATACGCTAGTTTTAAAGAAAGGTACTAAACTCTTCAAATATAGAATGGTGACTTTATCTAATCGACCCTGAATGATCTATTTTTCTGGGTCTACTAATGAGTAAGCTCAAGAAAAGAGACTTCAATAATTGTGATCCATTAATCACTTCAACAGAAATGCTGACAATGTGGAAAATGCTTCAGGAATAGGTTTACAGAACGCATTGGCACAGCTGGTTTTTTAGTACGTTCTCTTAACTCATCAATGCGAAATTAGCAAAAACTTGTAAGCTTAATTTGAAAAAGAATTGAAAGTGAAAGTATTAATTTTCGATAAGTTTTAGGTTTTAAGCAAGATTATTTTCTTTGTATGATTTTTACGGCTGGTGGTAAATGATTGATGGATTCTTCGGGGAATTGACCTGGGTTTATAATCACAGTGGAAATATCTCTTGTTGCCTTGTGTGGGTGTAGATTTTGAACCTGAGTTTCTCTTATATCCAGGGTTTGTAAGTCCAGGCCATTGAGATGTCTCATTACTGCAATATTACTTTCTCTTAAATCCAATTTTTTAAACTTAAGAAAGCGTAGGAAGCTGTAGTGAGAAGAGTAAGGGGAGTTGTCTGAAAGTACACTCAGTTCATGGCCTCTAAGAGTTAGACTGGAGTTATGGATGCTGTAGAATAAATTATTCGTATCCCAGTCGGGGTTCCAGGTCTTTATCAGTTGTTTAATGATAAGGGGGCTCATGATGATGGGCTTTACAACATCATCACTATAGTAAACAGCCCTCTCCATATATGCCTTTTTTAAATTTGAAAAGGGTTTATTTGGCAAGTTATTCATCGTTTGAAGAAGCTCTACAAAATCCTTGAGTTCCTTTAAGACGCCATCAGCACTCTTAGGCTTTTGGGCGAATTTTTCTATAATTTCCATAAGCTCTTCAGGCGCTTTTAGCTCAAGCTCAAGGATTTTATCAAAATCCTGTCTTATTAACAAGATTATTAAGAGTTTTTTATTGAAGGTTTGGGTATTTTCCTGTCTTAGATAAATATCGAGTGCTTTTTGTGAAGAGCTTGCCGGTGAGCTAAAATAAAGTGGGTACTGCATTAAATTTTCAGCCACCTTGAGCTCACGATTCACTAATTCCGTATTCAACTGCTTTTCCAGAATAACCGATTTACTGAGTTTGCGACCGGTAATTTCCAGCTCTTCAATTGACTGAGCAAGATTTACATTTTTATCTTTAAGGTTAAGTAAAAAGTAAGCCGTTAAGCAAGTGATTAAGATAAGAGATGTAAATATGGTTATGCAGAGTTGGCTATTGCGACGAATGAGCAATTGCAGTTCTTTTATGAAACCGGCCTGCTGTGCATTGGTAGAATAACCCGCAATAAAATTGCTAATTTCATGTTTTAGGTCTTCAACTTTTTGGTATCGCTCTTCGGGGTCCTGAGCCATTGCTTTTTTAATTACCGCATGAATTCCCTGTGGGATTTCGTTTTCAGGAACTTTAGAGAATAGAAAGCTTAGAATTGCTCCTAAACTGTAGATGTCAGTAGCAGAACTTAATTCAGCCCCACTAGCTGTTTGTTCAGGGGCCATAAATCCCGGAGTGCCCTGACTTTTGCTATTTTTTAAGCCTGATCCTAGTTTTTTACTCAGTCCCCAATCACTAATTAGGACTTCACCAAAGGCTCCGATTTGAATATTATCGGGTTTTAAATCCAAGTGAATAACGCCCTTGGAATGAGCGTAGGCTATGGCATCGCAAATCTTTAGAAAGATTTCTAAATTTTGAGTAGCGGGAGTTTCATTCTTTTTTATATGATTTCTTAAATTACTATTGAGCATAAGCTCCATAGTAAAAAAGAGTGTATCCTCTTTGCGGATGCCAAAATCGAGAATTTTAATAATGTTTGGGTGTTGAAAAGACGCCGTTAAAAAAATCTCTTCAATAAAGCTCTCTGTTTCCTGGTCAGGAAGGTCGCTCTTTAGTTCAGCTAAAGCTACAGTTCGATGAAGTTTTGTGTCAAAAGCTGAAGAGATGTTTTTCTGCCCGCCTGAGGCAATATGCTTAATATAAGTGTAGCGGGCTTCCTGTTCTTCTTTTTTAGGAAGTTGATTCTCCTCTTCCCAGGGGTCATCTAGGTCATTCAGTAGACCCATGAGAGATTGTTTGGAGCCCTCTTTCACAGCTCGATATGCCGACGAATATTTTCGACTTCTTTTTTAAAGGCTGTTTTTACTTTGCTTCTCAATACAAAGACTGATTCTTTATTGAGCTCGAGTTTTTTAGCAATATCTTCTGTGTTATATCCTTCCAGACTCATTGTAAAGACTTTCATTGAGTTTTCGGAGAATTTTTTCTCCAGCCTTTCAAAGGCTAAATTGGTTAGATGCTCCTGCCATTCGCTTTCAATGCTTTCCTCGAGCTTAGTTTTATTGTTCGTGTCGAGCTTATCATATTCAAATTCTCTTTGGCGATCCTTGTTTGCTTTGTTTATATAGGTGACTATTTCATTGCGAATTAAAGTACTAAGCCAAGTTCTAAAGCGCGCTTTTTCCTTGGTGTAAGATGAAATAAACTTCCAAATTTTAAGCAGAATGATTTGGCATAAATCATCACGATTACTGATGTTTATTTTGTGTTTGTTGAGAAGCATAATGATGAAGGGTTCATAAAACTTAATAAACTCATCCCAGGTATCTATATCCTCGGGTTCAGCTTTAGCTCTTTCTATAAGAGTTAGTTTTGTTTTCCATTGATCATTCATGTAGGAATTTAACCTTTAGGGCTTTTAAATAAAACTTAGAATCATATAAATATTTTTTTATAATGACTTTATCGTAAAAAATGCTCTTATTTTATAATGCTAATAGATAAATTTCATGAAATTATTTAAGTAATCGACTGCTTTTTGCTTCGCGAATGGTATTGAATTCTTTCTCCAACTCCATGGCAATTTCGGGGTACTGCTTATATATGTTATTTGTCTCTAAAGGGTCTTTACTTAGATCAAACAACATTTTGTTGCCGCGTGTGTTTCCTTTCTTTTTACCATTCTCGGGAAAGTAATTATCTATCAGTTTCCATTTTCCTTTTCGAAAAGCCTGACGGCCAAGAGCATCGCGGTGAACAAGGGAAGGACGTACTTCAGATTCTGGGGAACCGATGAGCAGGTGAGCAAAACTAAAGCTATCCGGTGCAATTTGTGGAGCTTGGGGGAGTTGCCCAGTAATAATTTCTGAAAATGTACTAAAGAAATCAGCCGTTGTTACCAAGTGGTCTGATTCTTGTCCTTTTTTAACTTTTTTTGGCCAATGAATGATAAAGGGAACTTTAAGACCGCCTTCATATATTTGGTGTTTGTCACCACGAGTTTTGCCATTGTAATGAAAACCCATATCATAAGCCTGATACTCGGGCCAGTCTTTGTTGCTGGCAGGGATATCTCCGCCATTATCACTGGTGAAAATAAAGAGGGTATTTTCCATGAGACCTTCTTGTTCTAAAGCCTGGATAAATTGACCTACTGAATAATCTAAATCTTGGATGAAGTCGCCATATAAACCGGAGCCACTTTTACCTTTCATTCTTTTGGAAGGGGTGATAGGGTGGTGGACTGCAGCGGCTGCGTAATACATAAAAAAGGGCTTGGACTTATCTTTTTTGATCCAATCTAAAGCTTTCTGTGTCGTGTAGTCCATGACTTCTTCGCAAACTCTTTGCGGTGCATCGTAACCCTTGTAGGACTGACCACCATAAAAACTCGCTCCCCAGGCTTCAATTTTGTCTGAGCGCAGACCGTAGATACGATCATTTTCGATGTAGACTTTATGGAGGTCATCCAGGTTGTTGGGTACGCCAAAGTGATAATCAAAGCCCACGTCATTGGGCCCAGGGTAAATTTTCCCGAGTAGGTTATCAAACTTTTTATCAGTGTAACCTAAATGCCATTTGCCGACCGCTGCCGTTCTATAGCCTTGAGATTGAAGCATTTTACCCATGGTGATTGTTTCAGTCGAAATGATGAGGGGATCGTTATTATTAACCACACCTTTTTTGAGTCGTGTTTTCCAGGAATACTGACCTGTAAGCATTGTGTAACGGGTAGGGCTACAAACGGAGGCTGTGGTGAAAGCATTGGTGAATTTAATGCCGTTTTCTGTTAGTTTATTGAGGTTAGGAGTCTGTACAAATTTTTCATCGGCACCCAAAGCATTTATACTTGCGAGCCCAAAGTCATCGGCCACATAGAGAACAATATTGGGTTTTTCATTGGCCTGAAGGCCGAATAAGCCAGTGAGTAAAAATAGTCCTGTAAGAAAAGATTTGTGCAACATAAATGAGTTTCCTAAGTAATAATTTTACTTATGATACTAAGTCAAAAGGGAAAGCTTAATGCATTCATGAAAAAAAATGATTTAATTTGAGAATAACTGATCACGTTTATCACTCCTAGAGGAAACGGGGAACTGGGTAACTGGGGGATAGACTACTTATCCATGTCGCCGGAGGCGGCAAACGTGATTAGCTCCGGGGTTTAGCCCGGAGGAATGGATATAAAAATCCCTCGGTCGTCGAAGACGGCCAATATGTATGTGGGCTCATTTTAGTCTTTTTTAAAAGTTACTATCATTGATCATACAAGTGAAAAAATGAGTGTAATTATGTGGACACAAAATACTAATACCTAGTATTGATGAGATTTTTAATAAATATCTGCCTTAACTTATTAAGCTTTAGCAAAGGCTTCAGTATAGGTATGTTAAAACAAATTATTTAACACTATCTTTTCAGAACTAGTAGATATGCGCTACTTACGGAACGTTACCACTGGAGAAAGAGTAGTAGCTTGTCCGAATCAAAGGAGAAAAAATGAAAGTAAGAACAAGAACGCCCCTTAAACCAAGTAGATTTATTTTTAGTTTACTTTTGATTCTTCTTAGCGTGACATACTGCATGGCGGCTAGTGCCGACGGTGTGGAAATTCATTTTCCCAGTTCTAAGGACCCCAAGGTTACCTGTACCTTAACGGGATTGACGGGGTATAATTCAGCTGATGCCCAGAAGGCCATCAACAAGGGGAAATTTGGCGACTACTTGAAAGGTCTTAGCTCTGCAAAGCTTGGAGGAAAAAGAAACTACGGGGTTGGCGATTCTAATGTTGACGCCAACGAAGCTCTTGTATTGACGGTGACTGAGGTGAACATAGGCGAAGATGAGGCTCTGTTGTTTACAGGAGCCGCGACCCAGGGTTATGACGATGAAGATTCTTCGGATTTTATCTGTTATGACGTCAGTGATAATGAAGTCCTGCATTCTGAATTTGATCGAAAAGGGAAGAAAAATAAATGGTTTCGTTCCGCTCAGTTTCTTGAAAAAGGTGATGTCATTATCCTAGCTGCTGGCGCATCGGGCAAACCTCAATGGAGGTTTATGAAAGCTTATGCAAAAGTAACAGTGAAGAAGACTCCCGGGGGTAAATGGCGGGTGATTCCGGAAGATCCACGTTTTCCGACGGATGATGTTATAGTGGCGTTTTGCGATGTAAGCGATGCCAGATATAAACTACCTGCTAATACAGAGAAACAAGATTGCACAGCAGCGATTCAGGCTGCACTGGACGATGCTAGCGCTGCAGGAGGTGGAACCGTGTTCCTGCCCGAGGGGAAATATCGTGTTGAGGGAACCTTAAACTTTTATCCAAATGTGTTCCTCAGGGGACGATGGCGTAAAATAACAGCAGAGAATAACTTTGCAGGATCGCTTATTATTGTGCATAATAAAAGTGATCAGCCCACCATTCAACTCAAAGGGGGTGGATGTGGTCTCGGTGATTTATCATTTTGGCGTCCGGACCAGAAAGTAACCAAGGATACAGCATCAGAGCATCCGTTTATCATATCGAGTGCAGCTTCGCCTGTCACCCTTGAAAATATTAATTTAATTAACCCCTATAAGGGGATCGATCTATCACGATCCGGGACCTGCTGTATTCGCGGTCTTTACGGCTCTCCGCTAAATGTGGGCTTAACCGCAGACAGGAGTTTCGCTGTTTCGCGTTATGACTCAATTCATTTTTCACCAGATTATTGGACATGGTCCGGTCTGCCTGGGAGCCCCGGCAAAGATGGGGCACATCGCAGTTATATGAAAAATCATGGGACGGCTGTGAACATTAAGGAGATGGATGGGTTTTATTTTGGTTTCTCTAAAATATCAGGCTTCAAAAAAGGACTTCATTTTGAGAAAGGTGCTTCAGGGGATGATGCCAGTGGAGAGATATGTTATGTATCAGTTACAGATTGTTATGATGCTTTGTATGTTGATGATTCTAAGGGTTTTCTGATTGTAGGATCTACTTTTGAAGGCTCTAATTACGGCATATGGGGAAAAGACAATACCAAATACGAGCTCCTTTCTTGCACGCTTAAAGGGGGTAATAAAGCTATCTCAATTAAAAATGGCGCTGCAAAACTGTTGAATTGCAAGGTCTTAGGTGAAAAAAATATTACCGGTAGACGAACGTCTTTCAGTGAACACACTTATGCCGATAAAATACCGGTGTTTAATAATAAATACGATCGGGTGCGTAAGCCGGCAAAGACGACACTATTTAATGTGAAAGATTACGGTGCAAAAGGGAATCGTTCTTCAGATGACACGAAAGCTTTCCAGGCCGCTATTGCAGCAGCTAAAAAGAACCTTGGCGGTATTGTTTTAGTCCCGGGTGGTGAATACCGGGTAAGCGATAACCTGGATCTTGGTAAGGGGATTGAATTGCGGGGTAATTCCGGTGGGCGCTATATAACCAACGGCAAACCGGGCCAGCAGCTGGGCTCCCTTATTTTTATTGAAGTAGCTGAAGGCGATGAAAATGACACAGCATTTGTTACGATGGGTGATGGCAGTGGATTGCGCGGGATCGGGTTTTTCTATCCCAAGCAGGATTTTAAGAAATTCAAGAAATATCCATTTATGATACGAGCAAATGGGAAAAAGAACTATATCATTGACTGCTCAGGCGCTAACCCATACCTGGGAGCAGAACTCAATGGTGATGATCACCTGGTTGAATACAGTTTTTTGGGCGGGATGAGAAAGACATATCAGGCAAATAATTGCTCTGGAGGTCGGATACAAAATGTTCATATCAAGCCGGATTTCTGGCGTGGCGTCTGGTTGCCCGGCTGCCCGAAATCATCTGATCTGGAGCAGTTTAAATGGGAGGTTAATAAAATTTATGAAACCATCACGCTGAAAAATTGCGATAATTATTCACTCCTGAGTATTTTTAATCATTCATCTGGTACTTTTGCCACCATTGATAACTCCAGCGGACAGACCTTGATGATTGGCGGTGAGCAGCAAGTGCATGGGTATACATTTAAAAATGGCGCAAAGAGCTTTGATCTTATTGCTTCCAAGTGCAATATAAATGTCATTGGAGATAGAAAAGGGAGCTCTGGCATAAAGCTGCTTCCGAGCTTTAAAGGGCAGGTGCGATTATTGGCTTGTGAAACCATGGGGACTTCTGACGAAACCTGGCATGTCGATGGCGGTCATCTCTTTACGCAGCTTTCCTTCATAACCGGCCCCTGCGCTCGTGCTGCTGCCAATATTTTCTGCGGGCCTAAGGGCAAAATAACTATGCAGTCAAGCGGGGCAAGATCCCATTTTACCGCCTTTGAGAACAAAGGTCGTGTTTCAATGAAGGACTGTTTATTTTCGTTTGGTTTTTTGAACTCTGCCGCAGATGCCTACCGCACTGATAACAAGTTTGAAACTGTTTTTGCTCTTGCCGACCTTAATCAGAAAGATCCTAAAATGTACGGTCTTGAAATGGATATGAAGAATATCAAAAAGGAGGAAGCCATGAGTATTGTGGGAGGCAAAAACCCTAAAGACGGGCGCCGCATTGTTTCAGTGCGAAGCACCGATGGCTCATACCGTTTGAAGGTAACGGACCCGGATTTTAAAGCGGGGCTTAAGAAAGATCTCTCTATTGTGATGGAGTTTTACCTTGATACTGACTGCACGCTCAAAACGTACTACCGTACAAAAAGTGGCATAAAAGCCGGAAAGCCGAAGAAGTTTGTCCATGCTAAAAGCCCCAAATGGACGCGGCATACTATAAAGATCAATGACGCTCACTTCGGTTCAAAAGAAGACATTCGAATTGAATTCGACGGGAAAGTTCCACTTTTGGCGATGGTCGCCATTGTGAGTTCAGAACAGTAATCTTTTAGCAAATAAAGCACATGTACTTATAGCACTTTTTTCGTCTTTATTTTTTAGATACTACACAGTGGGGTGTAAAAACTCATCCTCAAAAAAACAAGCCAACAAATGAAATGAGTGCACGAAGTGGCATAATGCTTATCAAAAATGATCCCGTCTGCTCTTATTTTATCCATATCGCCGATGGTGGCAAATGTTATTAACTCAGGGGTTTAGCTCGGAGGAATGGATATATCCCCTCGGTCATCGAAGACGGCCAATACCTCCTCCAGTACGCCCTCTGCGAGGACGGATATATAGGCGTGTTATATCTCGGGGTTCACTGCGTCCACCCCAAGTTAATGACGTTTATCCCTCTCAGAGGGATACTGTGACCTGAAATTGTCTCCAAGTTACATTGCTTTTCGAGGGATTGATTTAGTCAGTTTATGTCGCCGAAGGCGGCAAACGTGATTAGCTCCGGGGTTTAGCCTGGAGGAATGGATATAAAACCCCCTCGGTCATCGAAGACGGCCAATACCTCCTCCAGTACGCCCTCTGCGAGGACGGAGCTGAGTTTGTAGATCACTCTCTGGCTTCACTGCTTTCGCCCCAAGTTGATCACGTATATCCCTCTTCGAGAGAATAATATTACTCTCTAACCCGAATATTGACTCTAAGTTTCCGATTTCTTTGATTTCTCGATTAGAGCCTTTATCCGATCTACGAACTGTTGGTCCCCTTCGATTGTGATCTTGAGAGAGGAGAATTCCTCAGAGAATTTTAATCGAACCTCTTGAATTCCGTTTTCAAAGGTGGCCTTAATGGTTTTTACCTCATTGAAGGAGGAACTGGATCGACTCAATGAGGTCATATTCTTGCCTAGTTCTTTTTCTAGAACGGAAAATTCGGTTTCCCGAAAGGCCGGATAAGTTTTTGTTTCAGCGATCAGTTCAAAACGGTTCAATGACAAGCTGACGCCGGTGATTTCATGAACTTTGGCGATCACCTTTTCGACAAAATCTTTTGTTCCCTTTATGTAGAAGTTGACCATTTCCGGAGTCTCTTCCGAAATAAAGACTGCCGAATTGCTTCCCGAGCCGGACACCTTGACCGTTTCTTTATCATTGACTTTTAAGTAGCTCCTACTTGCTCTGCTGTCTCCGACTGGGATCTTCTCCTTGATTTTTTCCATGTCTCCAGGAGACACGCTGACAACACCCTTTGCTGCATCTATTTTGATTATTCCATCCACGGGATTGGGATCACGGGAGCAGGACGTTCCAAAAGCGATTACTAAAGTCACCATGCAAGCAATGAAGTTTACAACTTTTACTGGTTTGTATTGTTTTATCATGAGGTTTGTTTTTATCTCCTATTTAGTCTTATCTTGAACTTAAAATTTAAGCTCTTTCATGACTCTCCTTCAGCCATTTTAATGTTTAACTTTTTCTACGACCTCTTTCAAGTAGACAAAGGTTGCTTTCTTGGGGTTGAAGCGATAAATCTTGTGGTGCCAAACTTCCGATCCCCATGAAGTAAGAAGCCATAAATCCTTATACCCATCTTCATCTAAATCTTTCATTTTTAGATAGCTTCCGTTTGCAAGCACGCCGGAGTCGATATGCAGGTTATCGGTATCTTCCTCCAAGGGAATGGTTTGAATTACCCTATTTGGAGCTGGAGTGGAAATACCATCATATACAAAATGCGACTTCTTTTTTATTATTGTCATGCTTGAAGTGCATTCATTGACCCAATTGATCTGCACAAGATATTCGTCAAAGTTAATTTGAGTAAGATGCCGGATCTTATTGTCCGTAGTTTGAACGGATAAGGGATCATTTTTAGGGTCGATCTTTTCAACCGTTGTTTTCCATTCCCCTTTTCCGTAATCATTTTCATTATGCTTATATCGGTCAGCAAAGGTTTTTGTCTTGGGGTTGAAGCGATAAACATTGTGATCATGTACTCCCGTTCCCCAATTAGTATAAAGCCATAAATCCTTGTGCCCATCTTCGTCTAAATCTTTCATTTTTAGATAGCTTCCGCTTGCAACCACCTCAGAATCGATCCACAGGCTGTTATCTCCCAAGGGAATAGTTTGAATAACCCTATGAGACTTCTTGTCGATTATTGTCATACTCGAAGTAGTTGCCGGCACCACGCCATTCTGAACCCAATTGATCTGCACAAGATACTCATCAAAGCTAACTTGAGTAAGGTGTCGGTTCTCTTTATCCTTGGCCTGTGCGGTAGTAAAGAGGTTTAAGAGAATCATTAAGCCAAGAATTATTTTCATTGAATTTTGCCCTATATTGTTATTGTCGAAATCTGTCTTCTAAGAAGTTATTATACTGTAACTGTGAAACATACTATCTGTAATAAAGTGAAATCTTTGTGAATATTTGATGATTTAGATACTAGGTTTTTAACAAGTTTGAAAAAGATTATAGCGTCTTTGCTAGTATTGACTTCATTATTTGAAATCACCAAGAATCCTAATGCCCGTATCATGAGAAGAACCTTTTGATATTTAAAGGAAAAGGTTTTTGCCATCAATTTAAGAGGAAGGTATTTTTGTCTTTATTAAATTGAGAGTTATGCAAGGTAGGTTTATCCCAGGCCTGGGTAACAATACATAATTTGTTTCTTATTTAATTTCACTGTCAAATCACCGATGGTGTTTTTGAGTTTATTTACTTCGTTTTTTAAACGTTGCTCTGCCTTATTTACACCACCATGAGCAAAGATTTTTGAGCCCTCAGAAAGGAGTTTATCTCTCCACTTATAATATTGTACTTGCGAGATCTGGTGACGATTGCAGAGTTCAGTGACAGTGCAGTCGGCTCGTAACCCTTCCATTACAATTTTGAGCTTCTCCTCTGGTGTCCATTGGCGTCGTTTCATATAGCACTCCATGTCTTAATATTGTCTAGTTGAAAGCTTCTGTGTTTGAGTGCTGTAAGCACAATTAGAAGCTTTGAAGACTTAAATTATATTTTTTATTTCCGTTCATTTTCGGCATAAAATGTCTTTAACAATGGTATACTGAGACATTTACTAATCTTTAATGCCTTAAGCGCTGATTTTTTAATTAAACGATGAATGTATCGAGTTGTTATTTCTTAACTGGTTAATCGTGTTAAAAAATATCAATTTCTTCTTCGCCTGTAGCGGCATCCTTTTGTTCTTTACCAGGCTTATAACCACCTGATTTTTTGATAACAGATGATGGTAGGTAACGGTAATAAACCGTTAACATCAAAGCACATTTTGTGGTTGAGTATACTTGATTATCAATTAACTGATTACCACAATGGTTTAATTCAAGTCGGGTGGGACTCAACCAGTAGCCATCAGGATGTTGATTATCAATTAATATTTTTTGGAATTTTTTATTCCATTCATTCCATCCATCTCCTCCACGTTGAAACAAGACCTGAGTTGTGTAGTACCAAAAATAAAGTGCTATTACTCCCTTATTATCTTTCCACTCAAGATGCTGGATATCGTGCATGGCAATATAATCGCCTACTCGTTTCGCTTCTTTACAATTAGGTTCGCCAAGTAATTGCAGACATAAAACGCCTACGCCACGCATTGCTGGCGCGCGTATATTTCTTGAATTGGTACGGTAATAAAAACCTGTATCAGTGGCATGTTTTTTAAGATGTGAAATAGCTTTATTAATAGCCACCGGGAGATCTTGTAGATCACAACCAGCTGCTATTGCCGCCTTTAAGGCTTGAAAATTATATGAGGCAGTAGAAAGGTTTGAATGACCATTATTTGCATATGCGTAATAAAATCCACCATTAGGATTCTGTTTATCACAGATATATTGAATGGTACGATTCAGGGGATTAATCAAATCATAACTACCTGTCATAGCGTAGGCTTCGGCAATTGCATAAGCCACAAGGCCATGGGTATAAGCCGTTCCTTTTTCTGGGTTTTTATTATGAATCCCAATAGGAAGTTTACTTTGCTTACCCCATTCTGCTAATTTCATAATACCCTTGCGAACATGGGTGCCATAAGTTTTTGATTTAGGTGTATCTCCATGGGCAAGAAAACTTAACACGGCAAGTGCGGTCATGGATTCCTTATTCGCAGCGCCCCAAGTTCCATCCGGGTTTTGATTCTTTGCCAGCCAATTCAGCGCTTTCCTCAGTGACTGTTGCGCCACAGCTGAACCACCATATTTACGAATGGCATTGGCTTTGGCATTCGGTGATCGAGAAGAAAACATTTTTGCAGAAGTGAGAGGTGAATTTGAGGGCTTTACATCAGACATGAGTTCTACGTCATCCAAAATCTCAGCCGCTGGGGGTTCATCACTTACTTCTTCAACCTCCGTGGCAATATCTTCCGTCACATCGACGGTCTCGGTTACATCAGGATTTATAGTTTCCGACTCAGTTTCGAGTTCCGGCTCGGGCGGAGGCGGAGGCGGAGGCGGCGGTGGTGGCTCTTCAAGAACTTCTTCCATTTTCTGAGTAACTTCAACGTTGGCATTGCCAGCCTTGGTTTCGCCCTTAAAAAGCGAGGCTAGAAGAATTAAAATGATGTGTACGCAGGTGGAAATAATCGGTCCAATTAAAGTCTCCTTTAATTTTTGCTTGCGGTACTGTTCCTGAATTTCTTTTAATTCCTCCTGGGTCAAAGCTCCAAACTCTTCTTCTTGGCTCTCTAATCCGAAATCTTCTTGCTCTTCACTCATTGCTTATTCACGATTCTATAGTTGACGATGTAATGATGTACTGAACGAAACTGTTAAATTTAATGGATTTATGAAAAAAATATCTCAGTTTTTGATATGGCCTACAATGTCGCCGTAGGTGTGATTAACCCCGGGTAAGGGCAGGGTCCGTAACCCGGAGGAATGAATAAAAAAAATCCGGTCATTTAAGATGGTTTAATGTGTGTTTTCCACCAAGGTGCTGCCAGCCCTCGAAAGAGTGGCTATTAAATAATTTTTTCCAATCTGAATCATCACATAAGCCCTGTGTGATGAAGAGTAAAGAAATAAGAATTATCTGTTTAAGCACCTTTAAATCTCCGTTAATTTATTTGACTACTTCCAAAGCTCAGCTGCTTCGTAAGGGCCTTTTTGGTCTTTGACTTCCTGGCGGACTTTCTTCACCTGTTCTTTAGATACGGCGGTTTTTCCACCACCCCAGCCTTTGCGAAGGAAGGTCGTAATAGAAGCGATTTCGCTATCTCCTAATGAGTCGCCAAAAGGAGGCATGGGAGCTTCGAAGTGCTGAACTTTACCGTTAATTTTAATATCGCCTTTTAGGCCTTTGAGTATGACTTTAATTAAGGTCTCTGGATTACCTTTTACCCAATCAGAATGAAGAGTGGGAGCGATATTAGTTAGACCTTTACCCTCAGGACCATGACAGCCCATACAGAACATTTTGAATAAACCTTCGCCTGCTTTGATTCGATCTGGAACAGTGAAAGCAGTTTTAGCACTTACTCCTTTGGTTCTTGTGCGCAGTTCAGCTGTAAGCTTTTTCTGAGCTGGTTGAGGCGAAGCAAAGCCCGCTTTAGCCTTGTCTAAATGGAGGAGTGTGGCAAAGGTATTGACTTCGACCTTTCCGTCAGACGTTTGGAAGTTACCGTAAATGTGAGTCTGCATTGCAGGTAAGATATCTGGGATTTCTAAAAAGATGGATTTTCCATCAGCTAGAACTTGAGCGCTTGTCACTTTTAATTGATCATGACCCTCTGAATCAGGATTTTTAATAGAGTACTCAAGTGAGCCATAGCCCGGTGAGTATTCATAGTTCCATTGCTGGACAAAGTAGTTCTTGGCAATGGAGAGAGCTTCGCCTTTTAATTTTGAACTGAATTTGAGTTCTACGCCATTTGCATAGCCATGGACTTGTTCAAGCATGGGAAGATCTTTACCTGTGTAGCGAACCCGCTCAAGTGAGCCATCATCTAAGGCATAATTACCCCAACCCTGCATGCCAGTTAGGTAGAGCATGCCATCTTTAGGATTAATTTGACTGTGAGTTACACCTGCTCGGAATTCACCTGGTAGTGGAACGATGGCTCCCTGAGCTCTACCGTAATCCTTGTAATTATCATTGCGAAGAACTTGGAACCAACTACCGTAACCATAGCTTAGGCCAATATTTTTTTCACTCAAGGGGCCAAAGCGTTCTGATATAGGAAAGCTAAAACCACCGGTCGAGTTATCGATGCCACGTGGGAGGTAAGCTAGGGAAGGGGCGATCTTGTGCCCTTTTGTACCTAAACCTTTACCATCTTCAGTGCTTTTTGCTCCCATGCCGTAGTAATCGCCTTTATGAATTTCTAGAACAGAAGATGATGGAGTCCAAACACCTTCCTGGGGACCTACAAGGAAGAGGCCATCTTGACTAGCTCCAACTGCCATGGCGTTGCGCAGGCCACTAGCTAATATTTTACCAGGCTTCTTCCAAGGCTTTACATAAGCAGTGCCGCCATTGACTAGGTAAAATGTTTTATCCTTATCCACGTGAAAACCAAAGCTTGTGGTGTGGCCAGTAGGGGCATAGCCGAAGCTGAAATGATTTTGATAGTAATCGGCTTCATCATCAGCATTGAGGTCATTTAGGCGAATGATATTACCGCGTGTAACAACAAAAGGTGAGCCATCAATGATGCGCAGACCAAAGGGCTGATCCAAGCCGGTTGCAAAGCGTTTCCATGTCGCCTCCGTCATGCCATCTCCCAAACCGGAAACTTTCCAGACATCGCCCATAAGAGTAGAAATATAAGCAGTGCCATCTTTGTCAAAATCGATGCCGCTTAAAAGCATCATAGATCCCCAGGGGTTTTCAATGGGTACACCAATGCGGTCGATAACGTAAGCTTGGTCATCCTGTGCTAAAGTTACTTTTTCTTTAAAAACTTGAGGCCAGTTAGCTTTTCCACCCCTGGTCCATTTCGCCAAAGAGTCGATTTTTTGATCGGAAGTGATTGATGAAACGACTTGTTTCGCTTGTGCTGCAGGGCCTTCCCATAGATAAAGTTTAAGTGCCTTAGTCTTTGCTGTCCATTTACCATTTTTCATTGAAGGTTTGACAAAAGATCCTTTACCATTATCAAAAGCTTTTGCGGCGGCAACGATGACTTTTTCACCTTTCTTTGCAATAATAAAGTTCTTAACAGTTTTGACTTCCCAATCATTAAGTTTTTTGAGATCAAAAGGAGCTGAAATCTCTTGGCTGTTATCCGTTTCGATAGTTCGAATATAGCAAGAATTATCCATACGAGCTACATTCTCTAGGATGAGGGCATCAGCTACTTTGTACTGCATGACGACTTTTTTACCATAGATGTAATGGCCATGGTAAGGACCAATGTTTTGACCACCTATAGAGATCGCAGAGAACCAAGGGCTCAAATCAAGAACCTTGGCCTTTGCATCTGGACCAGCACCTTTGATGAGGCCCCAGCGAAGGGGGTCAAATTTTGGACGACCATCCCAAGCACTAAAATAAGCAGCAGTTTTTTTGTTAAAGGAAATCGTTTGGCCGCTATCCAAAAGAATATTTAGGTTATGTCCCAATTTCTTTTTTTTATTCACTGAATATGTAGCTGTCATTGCAGGGCCATAATCCATAACATCCCAACGATAATCTTTGTGGCCATTCATGCTGTATTTACCCCAGTGGCCAAATTCACCGGCATCTAGGTCTGGGTAGGCAGGTAGTAATGATTGATTGTCATTAGCTTTTAAATGATACTGTGCCTGACGTTTATAAAAATCGTAAACTCGGTGAGAGTTTGTTGTTTCGCCTGCAAATTTGTAGCCTTCTCTACCTTCAGAGGTTTTCATGTAAGGATATGAGGAACTGTCAGTTTTTTTGTTGCCACCCACAAACTTAGCGTTGGGGTCATCTGCAAAACTTGTTGAGGCAAGCATCATAATGAGCGTTGAACTTAAGAGTGATTTCATTGATAATATTCCTTATTGACTTAAAAGGGTGTCAAAGTCGAATACCTGAACTTTGTCCCACTTGTCTTGGTGTTGGTTTATAAAAGTGTTGTGAGTTGGATCATCTTGATATTTGTTTTGATTTTCGATATCATCAAAAATCAATAAATTTGCGTAGCTGTAAGAGTCCTCAATGACAGATCTTTTTAATGTAGAGGCCGGTGGACCATAACTACCACTTTTCACAAGTGAAATTTCCTGGAGGCTTTGTAGGCTTTTTTCAAAACCCAAAAGTTCTTCTTTACTTAAGCTCGGTTTTAGCCAAAAATAGGCAGTGTGATATATCATAGAATTTTACTCTTTATGATCTTATTAAATTATTTGTTTTAACTTTAGTACTGAGACGATTTCATTTGTTTAATAAGTTTTTGAATAAAATTTATAAGTGGACTCAATGGGGGGCGGTCGGTTTTGGTTCACTATCTACAGAATTGGGGGGAGGGCGCAACAAATTCAAACTCAAGAACGCCTTTTTTTAGAATTGTTTTTCGTTTTTTATTAAGGTTCCTGTTATGCCTCAGTATTAGTTTTTATATGAATTAAATTTTTTTTAGATAATTAAAAAACATAGGGCTTTATAGATGGATATATATATGAACTTTGTCTTGTGGACAACACATGTTAGTGAGCAAGAATTTACGCTGTTTAAAGAATTAAAAGACATGGGCTACACAGGTGTGGAAATTCCCGTTTTTGGAGGAGAGAGGGAACACTATCAAAAAATGGGGAAGGCTATTAAAGAAGTGGGCTTAAAATGTATTGCAGTCACTTGCGTGGGTGCTGACAATGATCCCGCATCACATTTACCTGAAGTTCAAGAAGAGGGCCTCAATCAGCTAAAATGGGCGGTGGACATGTGTACTGAACTTGGTGCCACTTTACTTGTGGGTCCCTTCTACGCAGCGCACGGAAAATTTGATATTGTGGATGGCATCGACGAATGCCGTAAACGTTCGGCAAAAGTTGTTAAATCTGCGGCTCAATACGCCCAAACTAAAGGCATCACTTTCAGTCTGGAGTTCCTCAATCGCTTCGAGATCTTTTTGCTCAATTGTGCAAGTGATACAAGTGATTACCTTAAGCTTGTTGATGAAGAAAACGTTGGCATTCTTTACGATACCCATCATGCCAACATAGAAGAAAAATCCATTACAGAGACTTTTGCTAAGTATGGGCATCAATTTAATCATATCCATTTTAGTGAGAGCCATCGCGGTATCTTGGGGGATGGTCAGGTTAATTGGCAGGAAACTAAAGAAGCACTCGCGAAGATCGACTATAAGGGTGATGTCGCCATCGAAGCCTTTGCCCATGACCTTCCTGGTTTCTCCGAAGTTGCCCACGTTTGGCGAGCCCTGTTTGATTCCAAGCTGGATTTATGCAAAAGCTCAATCTCTTTTGTAAAAGAGACCTTTAAGTAATTTAGTAAATTTATAAAGAAAAGCAGTGTTATCTTGGGTCTAAATTTTAGGTCAATTCACTGCTTAAATAAAATCGTTTAAACAAGGACATTCGATGAGATTAATTGCCCTCTTAATATTTTTCTGTGGCACACTTTTAGCAGCAGATGCACCCCATGTGGTTTTTGTCGTAGGAACCCCACATTACAACCCCAAAGATTCAATGGCGGGCTTAGCCAAACAAATGCAGGAATTGGGCTGGAAAGCCACGGTTATAGACACCGATTATAATGCGGAAGATAACGAAGTTGGTATCGAGGGTTTAGAAGCCCTCAAAGATGCAGATTTAGCGGTTTTTTATCTTAGGTTTTTGAACTTAAAGCCTGAGCAATTTGCTCATATTGAGAATTACTTAAAATCAGGTAAACCAGTATTTTCCTTTAGAACGACGAATCATGGCTTTCGTTTTCCTCGTGATTCCCAATTATATCCCTGGGGGAAAGAGTTTGGCGTACGAGTGACGGGCTCAAGATATTATCCTCATAGTAATGGTAAGACGATGGTCTCTGTTGTTAATCAACATGAGATTCTTACTGGCGTTGAAATATCACCATCTCGTCAGGATCAAGGTAGTCTCTATGTGGTTGATGCTCCCAAGAATGCTACGGTCTTGTTAGAGGGAAAATCGTATTTTAATAACAAAAACAATAAGCATGCGAAAGTCAAAAAAGCCCTCAAGGAAATGGACGAGGAAGGAAATGGTAGAGATGATGTTTTTTGGACTTGGGAAAATGAATGGGGCGGCAAAGTCATCTATTCCAGTATTGGTCATCCGGTTTCCTTCCGCGATAGCAATTGGGTGCGTTTATTCGTTAATGGCTTTCACTGGTTGTTAGATAAACCTGTTCCATCGGTGGACACCAAGATTAAAGCCATTGATGCCGGCACGGTCATGAACACAGTTTATGAAAAGTAGCTTTTCTTACAAAATTTTAATAAAATAGACAGTAGTACACAAAAAGAGATACTTATGAGTTTGGGGTTTGGACTTGCGATGGCAAGTCAGGTCCAAGAGAAAATCAAAGTTGTAGATGTGTGTGCGTCAAATGTCTATAAAAACTATACCGTTGCAAAAGCGTACGATGGCAAAAACCTGATCAGTCACGCTGGATTGGAAAGACAGATAAAGGTGACACGCTTCGACTTAAGTTGAGCTTGGTAGACAGGCAGGAGTTTAGCGACGTACACCCCCATAGTTGCTATGGAAACAATGATGCCCCTTGTATGCTAAGCATCATGCTGTGGGTAATTGTGAAAAAATTTGCATTAACTCATTAAACTTCAATAAAGGGCTAAGTATATAAAAATTAAAGAGCCGTATTTACCTACTAAGATTTTTGTTCAAATAGGAAAAAAAATGAAACCATTAAATTTATTATTACTTACTTTTGCAGTACCTATATGCTGGCTTTCAGCAGATGCTAAGCCAAGATCCAATAATTTGCCATCCCTGTCAAATGCCAGAGAAGCAGGTCGCCTTAAGTCAAATCTACTTAATACAAAAGATCAGAAGATTACGGTTTCAAATTTGGAGCCGACAGCCAATCTTACTGAATTTAATGAAGGCATTGCACCATTATTTAAGAACAAATGCCACGCTTGTCACGGCCCGGAAAAAGTTAAAGGCAGGTTTCGTATCGATAAACTCGATCCCAACCTTTTAAAAGGTCAGGATATAGCCAAGTGGCTCGAAGTCTATGAGGTTTTAAGCCACTCGGAAATGCCCCCCGAAGATGAGCCGGATTATCACTTGAATGATGGCGATCGTAGTAAAATCATCGACTGGCTTGGAGATGAAATTGCCAAGGCTTCGCAGGTGCGCCGCAATGATAAAGGTCACTCATCATTTCGCCGTATGGCAAGGTACGAATATAACCACGCTCTGCAGGATCTACTGGGGTTGCCCTATGATTTTGTCGATCGTTTAGTGACTGAGACTGTTTCTGAAGATGGTTTCAAAAATAGTTCAGAACACCTCCAAATGACGGCGAAGCAGTTCCAAATTTATAGAGATATTGGCCTTCAGGCCCTCAAGAAAGCTACTGTTACGGGAGCGGAACCCAAGCCTTTATATTATAGGGTTCCCATGGCAGATGTCATAGAGCCGTGGCTTAACAAATCCAAGCATCCCAAATTCATCGATAAGGAAACAAAAAAATCTAAAATCGAAATATTCAATAAAAATGATACTGACTACAAAAATATTTCAAAGCAGATGCATGTTGTCAATCATCAAACCGGCGACCTTATTATTCTACATGAAAAAGGAAATAGGAATAAACCAAGCCTATCATTCTCACCAAAGCCAAAAACTGCAAGAGGGATCGATTCGCCTCAGCCTGTCTCCCTTGTCCTGAAAAATGGTCACGAATTTCAATTGAACTTCAGTAATAGCCTTCCGGATGAGGGTACTATGCGGGTTAGCATACGTGCCTCGCGTACGACAATGAACAAAAATGAGTATGTCAGTTTACGTCTTCTTTTTGGAGCCCATACCAGTAATAATGCAAATTTCATGGAGGTCATAAGTAAGGAAGATATGCCGGTAACAGCTTTGCCGGATAAGCCGCAGATGATTCATTTTGAAATTCCCCTTAGCGAAATTCGTCGTAACCCCTTCCGTAAAAATAAAGAAAAATTTCCCAGTCGCTCTGAACTTATGAGACTAAAGGTGATTTCAAATGATGATAAAGTCAATAACGATCAGGAAGCTCTTTCTGTGCTCATTGATCATATCGAAGTAAGTGCGCCTTATTATGAGCAATGGCCCCCAAAAAGTCATACGGCCCTTTTTATTGACAGTAAAAATAAAAATAATGAGCAAGTGTACAGTCGTGAAATCCTTTCAAAATTCATTCAACGCTGTTGGCGTCGTCCGGCAAATGCTGATGAAATAGACCGTTATGCTGCTTTATTTGACAATTATCGCCCCCAATTTGAAAGCTTCGAAGAAACAATGCTCGAAGTACTGGCCACAGTTTTGGCATCACCGGAATTTCTTTACCTGTCACAAACTAAAGAAACTGCCGTGGCGCGATCCGGAGGAAATATTAATGATCTTGAATTGGCCAACCGACTGTCTTTTTTCCTGTGGTCAAGTCTGCCGGATCAGACATTGCTAAAACTAGCTGATCAGGGGAAACTTAAAGATCCCAAAGTTTTAAACGCTCAGATAAAACGGCTATTAGCTGATAAACGTGGCGAACGTTTCTCAAGAAATTTTGTCCAGCAATGGCTCGGGCTCGATGGCATTCAAAATGTCAATCTGAGCAAAGATCTCAACGACGATCTGCGTCAGTCCATGCTCATGGAACCCATTGCTTTTTTCAATGAAGTTTTACAGAGTAATCGTAGTATAATGGACTTTATTCACTCGGACTACGCGATGATTAATGAGGGGCTCGCCCGCCATTATAAAATCCCGAATGTTTATGGGCCGCATTTTCGCAAAGTCGCCATCACAGCCCAAAATAATCGCGGCGGTGTTTTAACCAATGCTATCATCTCAACAATGAACGCCAATGGCAAAGAATCTAACCCCTTAAAGCGCGGTATCTGGATGTTGGAACACATATTAAATGATCCACCGCCACCGCCACCGCCAAATGTCCCGGAAGTCGATCTTACCGATCCAGAAATTTTAAAAATGACTGTTAAGGAACAGATTGAAAACCATCGCGACAATGCCGCCTGCCGTTCCTGCCATGCAAAAATAGATCCTTGGGGTATCGCCTTTGAAAACTATGATGCCTTAGGTGCCTTTCGCAGTCAAATTAACAAAAAGCCAGTAGATGCCACTTCGATTCTTTTCAATAAACAGGAACTAGACGGTATGATTGGCTTAAAGCGTTATCTGCTGGCTGATCGCCAGGATCAGTTTGCCAAAGCTTTCGTCCATAAAATGCTTACTTACGCTCTAGGCCGTTCCTTGAGCTTCAGTGATAGTAGCGATGTCGAGAGCTTAAGTAAAGAGCTAAGAAATAATGGCGATCGTCTTGGTAGTTTAGTCAGTATCATCGTTAACAGCAAAATTTTTCAATCCAAATAAAGGGACTCATTATGAACAAAAATAGATTTACACTTAATCGTAGAAATTTTATTCAAGGAGCGGGGATTGCTTTAACACTTCCATGGATGGAAACTTTTGCGGCAACTTCTGGTACTGTGAGTAAGACTCCAAAGCGCTTTTTCAGCGTCTACCACCCCGATGGTGTTGGTTTACCTCTTAAAAAAGATCCAGCCTGGGAAGACTGGAGTTGGTTCCCTCGTGGAGGAGAAAGGGACTTTAAACTGACTAAAGTTCTCGATGTTCTGGAGCCCCTTAGAAATGATATTACCATCTATTCTGGTTTATCACACCCGGCTCATAGATCTGTTCATGGTCACTCTAATGCCGACCAGTACTTGACTGCTGCAAACTATGGTGGTTTTGGAACTTATAAAAATACTATCTCAATGGACCAGGTCTACGCCAATCATATCGGCGAACACACCCGCCATTCTTCTTTGGTGATGTCGACCAACGGAGGTACAGGTGCTCCGCGCGGAGCTCAGACTTCATCTTTTAATGCTCAAGGCCGTGCTATTCCGGCCATGAACAGTCCAAAGCAGATCTTCGATATGCTTTTTGTGACCAGTGGGAAAGATGCATATAACAAATTAGCCAGAAGCAAAAGTGCTTTAGATGTTCTTCTGGCCGACAGCAAAGCCATGCAACGAAAACTGTCCAGACACGATCAACAGACACTTCAGCAGTATCTCGATGCTGTGCGCGACACAGAAGTCAAATTAGTGAAAGCCCAAAAATGGATAGATACCCCCGTGGCGAAAGTCGATGCCAGCCATTTAAACCTCACGGCTGAACCCCAAGATGCTCGAGCTTATCTTCAGTCCATATACGGTTTGACCTACCTCGCTTTTCTCAGCGATTCCACTCGGGTCGCGACTTACATGATGGGCCGTGAAAATGGCGCCGGTCCCCATGACCTATTGGCCAATGCAGTGGGTCATGATAGCGCCCATGAGTTAACTCATAGAGTCAAGAAACCAGGTGGTTGGAAAAACCTCGGTACTTTCAATCGTTTCCAGCAAGAAGAGTTCGGTCGCTTCGTTCAAAAACTGAAGGATACGCCAGAACCCGATGGCAATGGATCTATGTTGGACAATACTTTTGCCATGCACGGTTCAGCTTCCAGTAGTTTTCACTTGTCTCGCAATTATCCGATCATTTCTGCCGGTGGTAAAAACTTTGGCTTTAATAATGGCCGTTATCTCAAGTTCGGTTCCGATAACGAAGATAATCAGGCGGGTGCTGGTCAAGCGTCGGATGTTGCTTATAAAAGTGAAATCAAAGTTAAAGAAGAGCCTCTTGCGCACCTTTTCGTCACAATTCTTCAAAGGCTCGGGGTGGAAACTGATGAGTTCGCCGGTTTCAAAGGTGGTCTGAATAGAGTTTGATTCTGCTTGTTGGACATGGGAAAAGGCGGTGTAGTAAAGCCGCCTATTCAAGCATCGGTCATCCGCTTTCTTTCCGCGATACAAATTGGGAGCCTTTGCTTGTCAATGGTTTTTATTGCTTGTTAGATAAACCGGTTCCATCGGTGGATACCAAGATCAAAGCCATTGATGCAGATACCGTCATGAACACAGTTTATAAAAGGTAATATTGCACGCGTAAAAGAGCTTGTGGTATGGGGGAGACAGGAAAGGCTATCCCAAGTATTTAAGGCGATTCCGGTTCGCATACCTCGACTGATATAACACAAATGCAATAGAAGGGACTATTATGAAGAAACTATTAACAACATTATTAATATGTTTTGCCGCAGTAACTAGTTCTGCCGCAGACAAGCCGAATATAATCATTATCATGACCCATGATATGGGATTCTCGGATATTGGCTGTTACGGAGGAGAAATTGAAACGCCCAATCTTGATATGCTGGCGAAGAATGGGGTTCACTTTTCGCAATTTTATAATACCAGCCGCTGTTCACCTACACGTAGTAGCTTGATAAGTGGGCTTTATTCCCATCAGGCAGGTATGGGGCTTTTAACCAATGACCAAGGGGAGCACAATCCGGGATATCGTGGAAGATTGATGGAGCGCTGTGTGACAATTGCCGAGGTTCTTCGTCCTCAGGGCTATCTCAGTATTGCAACAGGCAAGTGGCACATGGGACATGAGAAGAAGGAGTGGTGGCCTTTGGGACGTGGCTTTGACCGTTTTTATGGTTGCCCTCAAGGAGGAGGTTTTTTCTTCCGTCCGTCATCCTGGGGGAATCGAACTGTTGTCAGAGGTGATGAAGTCATCTACGACAAAGAGAGGGACCCTGCGGAGGGGTGGTACGCGACTGATGCCTGGACGGATGAAGGACTTAAATATGTTGAAGAAGCTGTTGCTAAGAAGAAACCGTTTTTCTGGTATCTGGCACATAACGCGCCTCATTTTCCTCTGCAGGCAAAGCCTGAGGATATAGCAAAGTACCGGGGGAAATATAAGGCTGGATGGGACGTCATCCGCGAGCAGCGTTATCAGAGGCTTGTTAAGCTCGGTCTGATTGATGAAAACCACAAGCTAGCACCGCGTTATAAGCACGTTCCTGCTTGGGATTCTCTATCTGAAGAGGAAAAGGATACACAAGACGAACGGATGGCGATCTATGCTGCAATGGTAGACTGTGTTGATCAGAACGTGGGGAAAATAATTGATTCATTAAAAAGATTAGGAGTGTATGATAACACGCTAATTATCTTTCTCAGCGATAATGGCGGACAGTCTGAAGGAAAACGCCCCCTTGGCTTTAACCGGGGCAAAGGAGCTCCAGGTACTGCAGAGTCTAATACACATTATGGAACTTGCTGGGCAAACGTATCTAGTGCTCCGTTCAGGAAATTTAAAAACTTGATTCATGAAGGCGGAATATCCACCCCTCTGATCGCTCATTGGCCTAAAGGAATTTCAGCTTCTATTCGTGGATCAATTATTAAACAAACGGCTCATGTTATCGATATTATGCCGACATTAGTTGAGCTGTCGGGAGCACAATACCCCGACAAGCACAAAGGGCATGAAATTATCCCCATGGAAGGTGTCAGCCTGAAGCCTCTTTTTGACGGTGGTAAGATTGAAAGGTCTGATGCTATCTATTTTGAGCATACGGGAAAGAAAGGAGTACGTTATGGAAAATGGAAATTAGTGTGTACGTACGGTCTAAAATGGGAACTCTACGATATGGAGAACGACCGCACAGAGTTGAATGATTTGGCCTCAGAAATGCCCGAAAAGAAGGCTCAGCTTGCTAAAATGTGGGAAGCCTGGGCTGCACGCTGTTTTGTTAAGAAAGCAAAACGTACAAAATAAGTGCACGCCTTTACTTTAAATAACTTTACTTTAAATAACAGGAAATATTCTATGAACAAAGAGATACTGATGAGCTTGGGTCTTGGACTTGCGATGACAAGTCTGGCCCAAGAGAAAATTGAAGTTGTTGATGCCAGTGCGTCAAATGTTTTTAAAAACTATAGCGTTGAAAAAGCGTATGATTGCAACATATCCGATAAGTCGCGCTGGATTGGAAAGGCTGATACAGATGGTCAGGTTTGGCTTGAGTTGAAGTTGGGAGAGAAGCAGGAGCTCAGTGGCGTACACATCTATAGTGGCTACGGAAACAATGATGCCATTGAGGATTTTCATTTTGAATTCAAAAATGATGCAGGGGAATGGGTAAAGATTCCATCGGCGGTGATTTTAGGAAATAAATCGACTGCTCTGAGCTTGCCTTTTGATACAACTATTGATGTTGTCACGGATACACTGCGACTTGTCGTAAGCAAGTCAAAAGGAAATATTGCACGCGTAAAAGAGCTTGTGGTATGGCCGGCTACAGGAAAGGCTATGCCAGGTATTAAAGGATTGCCCGGTTCGAACCAGACCGAAGCTGAAGCCAATACAGACATTCCTCTAATTTACCTGAATCAAAGCGGATTCAATCTAGGGAAGACCAAGCGCTTTACGGCACCCAAGACCGAGGATGGAACACCATTTGAGGTGATTAATAAACGAACAGGTTCGGTGGAGTTTTCTGGTAGTGTTACCAATCACACCGGTGATTTTACTGAGTTTAATCCGGATAGTAATGATGAATTTGTGGTCAAAGCCGGTGAACACGAGTCGTTTCCATTTCGGATCGGTCATTGGTGGTTAGAGCGTGTTACATATCAGAATGCAGTGACTTTTATGGATCAGAGCCGGCACTATTTTGGTACTCATAAAAAGGAGTGTCGAGCTTCTTACGGTTGGCGTGATGACCACCATTTTGCTTGGGAATTAACTACCTTGGTGCCGCAGTATTTATCTAACCCGAGTGCTTATGACCGTATGCCTAAAAACATCCGCTACGAACAACGCGATGAATTCAATGGAGCCTTGGAGCCGTTCAAAGAAAATGCGCCTGATATTGTAAAACTGATTCATTTCGGAGCTGACGTTATCGTCACTCAGGAGCTTAAACACGCTTATCTTAAAGAGCAGTTGGCGTTTTTTCTCTACGCCTGGCCGGCACTCGAACAATGGCTTCCCAAGCAGAATTACACAGTAGTTCGAGATTACGTGTTCGGAGTTTGGGCTAAAACATCGGTTGACCATAAATACCCGTACCCGGGAAAAACTAAATCTCACAATCTGTTCAAGGTTGATCCAAACTATGGTTCAAACAAAGGAGAACTACCTCCAGGGCACTCTGTGCTCCCGAATCTGCTTATGTATGAAGTGGCTAAACGTGAGAAGCGCGATGATGCCGAGCGTTATTTTGAGGCAGCCTATAATCAGGTTGACTGGATGGTGAAAAGTCTGGACTGGAACGATCCTAAGACGACTAAAGGACAGCGGATGTCTGAGCATGTGACAATGACCGGCCTGGCTTTGATGCTGAAACAATATCCGGATCGTGCTCCGCAAGGTCTTGAACAAAAAATTGAAGAGTGGAAAAAAATTGTCATTGGGCGTTCTGAAAACATGTGGGATTTCCGCAAGCTGTCCGATATTCAATGGGTTCCGACCGGGCCAAAACGCACCATGTGGAATGAACCAGGTAATTTGATCGGATTCCCCGCGTGTGCACTTGCTGCATTAAGTGTTACTCCTGACAGTTCGCCAAATGAGCGTTTACGCGAGATTTCAAAGGCACAGATGGATAATGCCTTCGGCCGCAACCCGACGGGTCGCCATTTTTCATATGATGCGCCTCGAGAGATCGAAGGGTGTGAACTTGGCTGGTATAAATTTCACCACGGCGGAATAGGACAACTTGCCAATACTCGCTTTGTATTTGATGCTGCTCCTAAAAATGAACACTACCCGTACAACCCAGAGGTGGGAAATGTTGGCTGGTATGAAGGCTGGGTCAACTTCAATACATGTTTTAATTTAAGCTTGGCTTATATGGCCTACGATGATACAGAGTTGCTTGTTGATAAGAAAAAAGGTGTGATTCGCTTAAAAGCTCCACTGAATTTCGATTATGATAAACTTGAGAAGGCAAGGGTTCAGATTGTCCGCAATGGTAAGCTTGAGGATATTGAACTTACAGAGGAAAATGTAAACTCTGCGTGGCTATCTATCAGCGGAGTTGATTTCTCTGGTGTAACTGAGGTTTCGTATGGTTATGGATATTTCAAGCGTTTCTGGAGCGGGGAGTCATCTGATTTTCACAATCAATTAAAGAGAAAAATAAATAAGTGAGTATATGAGACTAAGTTCAAACCTATCGATGCAGGAACAGTTATGAATACGGTTTATAAAAAATAAATTTTTGTTAAGGCTTCACAGTCGGTAAGTTTGAGATGTTTTTTTTCTTTTTTTAAACACAAGGTACAAAATAATGAAGATAGTAACTCTATTAATAATAATGATGTCAGTTTCTGTAATAGCTGAGGATAAAACAGATAAGCCTGTTCATCTTTTTGTTCTCTCAGGGCAATCTAATATGGCCAGGATGAACCCCAAAACAGGCTTTATACCCGAAGCTGAAAATCTTTTTAAAGATGAAAAAATTGTGTATATAAAAAAATCAATGGGTAGTCAGTATATTCACCGCTGGTTACCAGAGTGGGACGAGATTGCGAAAAGCAAAGGTTTGGAGGAAAATCATAGAAAAAAAATCCTCCGAGATGGCAAGGTCTTATATTATCAGCCAATCCTTGATCAATATAAAGAACTTCTAAAAAAATATCCTAAACCAGCGTCGGTTACTTTCTGTTGGATGCAGGGAGAGAGTGATGCGCAGGGTCGTGTTTCTGTCGCTTACAAAGATTCTCTTAAGTTATTAATTTCTAATTTTCGCCGTGATTTAAAACGTCCGGATATGAATGTCGTTATCGGGCGTATAGCAGATTATGCATTGGATAAAAAGGAATGTGTCAAAATTCGTCGTGTCCAAATTGAAATTGCTAATGAAGATCCCCATGGAGCTTGGGTCGATACAGATGATTTAAATAACATAGAAGTGAACGGTGTGTTGAAAAATGACATTCATTATAGCAAAAAAGGTTACGTCGTTTTAGGTCAACGCTTCGCTCGCCAGGCTCATGCACTTATAACTGGCAAAGAACCAGCAAAAGATGGAAGACCATGAGAACTTATAGGGCACCAGAGCCCGAATATGTACAATACTTTAAACAAAAAAGGAAATTAGAATTGTGAAAGCTTTCATCATTTCAGTGCTCATCGTTACCGCCTTTCAGACAGGTTTCGCCAACAAAGAAAACACGGGTCTTGCTAAGGATCCCGCTGAAATTGTAGACTTCATACTTAAGAACACCCAGAGTAAAGTTCAAACACCGGCAGAAAAAGTGATTGGAGATAAGAACTTTATTCTACGTGGTGATTACTCAAACAGCCGTATTCAGTTCGAAAAAAACAGAAAGGGTCACGTGGCTTTTATCGGTGGGTCTATAACCGAGATGAATGGATATCGACCTATTGTCTGTGAGATGCTTAAAAAACGTTTTCCAGAGACCGCATTTACGTTTACGAATGCTGGGATTGGTTCCACCTGTTCAGATACCGGAGCATTCCGCATGGGGCGTGATGTCCTGTCTAAAGGTCCAGTTGACATGCTTTTTGTCGAATTTGCGGTAAATGATGATCAGGATGGTGGCTATAGCCGTCAGCGCTGTATACGCGGTATGGAGGGGATCATTGCTCAAGCCCGTAAACACAATCCGAATGTTGATATTGTTATAACACATTTTGTGAATGGATCAATCTTGAAAAAACTGAAGAAAGGAGAGGCGCCGATATCGGTTCAGGCTCACAGTGATGTAGCAGAGCAGCATGGAGTATCGGTTAATAATCTGGCTCAAGAGCTGGCTGATCTGACTACTGCAGGAAAGGTTGACTGGAAAACATTTGGTGGAGTTCATCCTAAGAAATACGGGAACACAATGTGTGCAGCTATGATCAGTAATGCGTTGCTTGATGTTTGGAGTAAGCATCTCGCAGCTGGAGCAAAGATAAGTTCACATAAGCTTGTGTCATTACTTGACCCGAAGAGTTATAGTCGTGGGCGTTTTCTTGATGTCTCAGCAGTCGCAATGGATGAAACATGGCAGGTCTCTGTTCCGCGATGGAAGGAAGATAAGATTGCAGGTCTTGTTCGCCCACGTTTTCAACAGTCGCCACTGATCCATAGTTCAACCGTTGGAGGTAAGCTAAAGGTCTCATTTTCAGGAACGGCGATTGGTGCATATGTTCTTTCGGGTCCCGATGCGGCATTGATCCGCTGTAGCATTGATGGGAAACTACCGGTTGAGATTGATCCGCTTCACAGGCACAGTGGATTCCACTATCCACAGACAATTATGTTTTTTGATGACTTGAAAGATGGTGAGCACGTAATGGAGTTAGAGATACTAGATAATCGATCAGGACGCAGGAGAAAAGGTGGAACAGCATTCAGAGCATTGCATTTTACCGCGAATTAATGTTTTTGGGAGAGATGTTGAATGCTCTGTAATCGCAAAAAAAAAAAATAAAGGAAATGAGAGATGTTTAAACAATTGTGTATTGTGATGGCTGTGTGTGTCTGTGTACTTAGTGTCTCGGCAGAGAAAGGAAATGTGGCTAAAGCGACAACTATTTTATGTATCGGAGATTCAATAACAGAGGGAGGTAAAAGCTTCTCGGTCTACCGATATCCCCTCAACAAAAAGCTAATGGATGCTGGTTATAATATAACGTTTATAGGACCAAAAAGTGCAACAAAGGGCGGCGTTACACTTTCACATGCTGGATACGGTGGTAAAAAAACGGCTTCTTTAGACAAGCTATTTAATGGCATTTATGCCGCACATACTGCAGATATTATTTTGATTCATTCAGCTCATAACTCTTTCCATCATCACAAACCTGTAAAAGGGATAGTGGCAAACCTGGAGTCGATTGTTAATAAGGCCAGGGCTGTAAACCCTAAGGTTACCATACTCCTAGGGCAAGGGATCACCAGCGGCAAACTCCCCAAGTATTCTTATATTCCACAACTGAATGTTGAGGTTGGTAAATTGGCGAAACGTTTACATACTGAACAGAGCCCTGTTATTGCAGTAGACCATGCTACAGGCTTTGACTGGAAAACCGATACGACTAAAGATAAAGTTCATCCCAATGCTCAAGGTGCTGAAAAAATGGCGTCAAAATGGTTTGAGGCTCTTGAGAAACTGCCGCAATTGAAGAAAGGCTCAGCGGCAGCGAGGTAACCTGGCCGGTTCCAGATACTTTTCCCGACCATAAGAGCATCCAATTACAGAAAGAAGATACTTAACAAGAGCGCGATTTGCCGAAGGTATTGATCATAGGCGACTCAATATCCATCGGGTATATCCAAAGCAGATAGTAGCGTACGATGAGAAAAGAAATACTGATGAGTTTGGGGCTTGGGCTTGCGATGACAATTCTGGCGGAACAGAAAATAGAAATTGTGGAGACAACTGCATCTGCAGTTTTCAAACAGTACCACACATCCCATGCCGTTGACGGTGTGATCTCAGATGAATCCCGTTGGATTGACGGCAAAGATGAAAATGGCAAGATCTGACTTGCTTTAGAACTAAAACAACATAGTAACGTACGATGAGAAAAGAAATATTTATGATTTTGAGCCTTGGACTTGCGATGACAGGTCTGGCGAAAGAGAAAATTGAAGTTGTGGGAGCCAGGGCATCTGCAGTTTACAAAGAGTACCAAGCATCAAACGCCATTGATGGTGTGATCTCAGATAAATCCCGTTGGGTTGGTGTCAAAGATGAATATGGCAAAATCTGGCTTGCTTTAGAATTTAAGCAGAAGAGCTCTGTCAGCAGTTTTCAACTGTATTCAGGTCGCGGAAAGACGGATGCCATAGATAGTTTTCATGTAGAAATTAAAAATCAGAGTGGAGAGTGGGTGAAGGTCCCCGGTTCAGCAGTAAGCAAGAATAAAAGTATCCAGCGTGAAGTTGTTTTTGAAGCTCCAGTGACTGTTAAAGAACTCCGTGTAATGATTACTAAGACACTGGGTGACATTGCCCGGGTGAAAGAGGTGGTGTTATACAGTGATACTCCTTCTAAAAGTAAAAAAAGGATACTTACAATATAGGTTTACCCCAAGTTAATAATATTTATCCCCCTTTGAGGGAGGCTATGAATTGAGCATAATTAAATCAGACCTTTCTTCGAGGGAAGTTTTGAATCAAAAGTTTATACATGTCGTCGAAGACGGCAAATGTCATTAGCTCTGGGGTTTAGCCCGGAGGGTGGAGTAATAAAATTTCCGGTCGTCGAAGACGGCGAATATGTCTGTGATAATATGTACGCCCTCATCGAGGACGAATGATTTTTGATACCTTATGATCTCGGGGTTCACTACGTTCACCCCAAGCTAATGACGTCTATCCCTCTTCGAGGGATAAAATGAATAAGAAAACTCTATATGTCGCCGGAGGCGGTAAATATCATTAGCTCTGGGGTTTAGCCCGGAGGAATATATAAAAATACCTTCCCGGTCGTCGAAGACGGCCAATAAATAATTGCATTAGACATATCAAAATAATACCTTGATTCCAAAAGGATTATTGGAGGTATCATGTCTTACGTACAATCTTATTATCATATAGTTTTTTCGGTTAAAGAAAGACTACCCTTATTAAAGCAAGATATACGAGAAGATATTTATAAGTATATATGGGGGATATGTAAGAATAAGGGATGTTATTTATATCGAATAGGTGGAATAGAGGATCATATCCATATGCTTATTAATCTTCATACTAGTCTATGTCTTGCGGATTTTATTCGAGACTTAAAAACATCTACAACAACTTGGATAAAGTCAGAAAATATCATATCAAAATTTCCAGGCTGGCAAAGTGAATATGCAGCTATAAGTAAATCGTTTAATGAACTTCCAGTAACAATTGAGTATATAAAAAATCAGGAAGATCATCATAAAAAGATGACATGGAAAGAAGAGTTGATCACTTTATTTGATAGTGCTGGAGTGGATTATAAAAAAGAATTTTTGAAGTAGTACGCCCTCTCCGAGGACGAATCAGTTAAGACCTCATGATCTCGGGGTTCACTACGTTCACCCCAAGCTAATGACGTCTATCCCTCTTCGAGGGAAGTTTTGATTCAACTTTCTATTTAATGTCGCTGGAGGTGGCAAATGTGATAAGCTCCGGGTGAGGGCATTGCCCGTAGCCCGGAGGACATGGTTACAAACAAATCCGGTCGTCGAAGACGGCCAATGTTCCATTAAAAATAGGGTCGTGGCATTAGATGACTAATTCGTGTATATATCTTAATTTTTAAAATAATGTGATTTTTTTGAAAAAACTTATTAAGCTTTATTAATCGCTTCAGTATTTAACTCTAAAGAACAGCTTTTTGAACTTTAATTGGAGTCATACAAATAATGAAAAAGAATCGGTACGTATCTTTGATAGAGATTTTAGTGGTCATCAGCATCATTGCTATCTTGGCTTCAATACTTCTTCCAGTCTTAGGTAAAGCGAGAAGAACCTCAAAAGTTGTCTTGTCAATAAATAACTTAAAGCAACTATACCTTGGGGCCAATATGTATGTTTTAGATAATGATGGTAAATTTTTTAGGTGTTCTGTGAATCCCCATGAGAATGAAACTAGTGTTTGGTGGGGAAGAAAGGTCTACGAAGCCATAAAACCTGGTTCGAGTTATATAATGGGAGCGGGTAGTTCATACCATGATTTGCATGCTTGTCCAATCATTACTACAGAGGGGCAGTACAATCTTAGCGGTAATTGGCGTGGTTTTTCATCTTATAGCCTGAATAGATATTTTAATGATAGTCATAGAAAAATGTCGGATATTGCTGGTGAAGGTAAGCTGGAAGTCTTTATGGGAGCTGCCCAACCCTTAACTAATTGGCGGGCATATCCTAGGCTAGATTCTACAGATATCACAAATTCCGGTAGCTGGACGGGGCTTACTTATGTCTACCCAAAGAGTAAGTCTTTAGGCTCTTTTATTGATGGAAGTGCCAGATTAATTAGTGTAGGTGAAGGTGCCATGATGTCGCCCCTGGTGGGTGACGGTAGCACCTTTGAGTGATGATCAAGCTTTCAGTCGTCGAAGTTGGTTATTATGTACGCCCTCTCCGAGGACGAATTATTTTTACTTCCTTATGATCTCGGGGTTTACTACGTTCACCCCAAGCTAATGACGTCTATCCCTCTTCGAGGGATATCATGATCAGAGGATGTTTCCCATGTTTATCCCTCTCCGAGGGTTTTTTTGATTCAACTTTCTATTTAATGTCGCTGGAGGCGGCAAATGTCATTAGCTCCGGGTGAGGGCTCTGCCCGTAACCCGGAGAAACATATATAACCTATGCGGTCGTCGAAGACGGCCAATGTGTCTGTGATAATATGTACACCCTCTCCGAGGACGAATTATTTTTACTGCCTTATGATCTCGGGGTTTACACCCCAAGCTAATCACATTAACCCCTTTTCGAGGGAAGTGATATATGCTAAAATAGAAAACAAAAAAAGGAATGAAAATGAAAAAAATATTACTAAGTGCAATGTTTATACTGACAACTTTTGTTTATGCAGAAGTTCCCAAGTCCCTAGAAGGTAATTGGTCTCTAAATAAAGAGGCTTCAATTAAAGAGTTAGAGTCGTTGGATGAAAATGAAAAAACCTTAGCGATGATGCGTTTGAATGTTATGTCAGACATTAAATATGTAGTAGATGATAATTCAATAAAGATGTCTAAGAAAGGTAAAGTTATAAATGAATCCACTATAACAAAAGTAGTTCAAGATAAAAAGAATGTTATCATTGAAATATCATTTTCAAATAAAGGCAAAAAAGGAAAACAAAGCTTAACTTTTATTCCCAAAGATAAGGGTAATTATTTTATCGACTCCGGTAAATTTGGTAATATGAACCAATTTGTTTGGAGTAAAAATTAAAGATAAAGCATAATTGCCTCTTTAAGAGGGTGTTTATGGACCACTCGCTTAGCTTTTTTAGTTAATCGCTTTTGTAAGGAATGTCGCCGAAGGCGGCAAATGTCATTAGCTCCGGGTGAGGGCAGGGCCCGCAACCCGGAGAAATGGATACAGAAAGCAATCGGTCGTCGAAGACGGCCAATATTATCTGTGAGAATATGTACGCCCTCACTGAGGACGAATGATTTTTGATGCCTTGTGATCTCGGGGTTCACGTTGTTCACCCCAAGTTAATGACGTCTATCCCTCTCCGAGGGATTTTTTGATTCAACGTTTTATTTAATGTCGCCGGAGGCGGCAAATGTGATTAGCTCCGGGGTTTAACCCGGAGGGTGGAGTAATAAAATCTTCGGTCGTCGAAGACGGCCAATGTGTACGCCCTCTCCGAGGACGAATTGTTTTTGATGCTTTATGATCTCGGGGTTCACTACGTTCACCCCAAGCTAATGACGTCTATCCCTCTTCGAGGGATATCATGATCAGAGGATATTCCCCATGTTTATCCCTCTTCGAGGGACTGATTGAGTCAGTTTCCTTATCGAAGTCGCCGAAGGTGGCAAATGTCATTAGCTCAGGGGTTTAGCCCGGAGAAACATATACAAACCTCTCCGGTCGTCGAAGACGGCTATTATTTTTCTCTAGGTTTAAGGTAACCGTCTTGGATCTTGCCATCTTTATCAATCTTTCCAGATGTCCAAAGGATTGCATTGATGATCATTTTTTTATACTCAGGCATTTCCATAGTGCTATTGTGATGCCCAAGAGTGGTTCCAAAAACGCGAATTCCATCAAGCTCGTGTGCAAAGACACAAATTTGGGTATGATCGCTTTTATTACCAGCTAAAGTTGTTCCCTTGGCTATGGCCACTGTACCTTCATTTAATTTCGTACGATATAATTCGCCCTCACTTGTTTTAAAACGATCAAGATTTATCGCTTTTGATACGGGGTGTGTTTTATTGATGAATTCAACGTCAATAGGAGCTTTGCGCCCGTGTGTTTTGCAATGGACACCACAGAGACGATCCCAGGCATTGGTGTCTCTAAAGCTATGAAAACTTCCATGGGTTAAAACCACGCCAACTTTATTTTTGATATGATTATCAATGACTTCGTTAATTTTGATGTCATCTTTAAATCCCACATGGCAATGATTGTGAAATACCACATCGTAGCCCTTGGCGAAATCCGTCGCCATAATCTGAGGTAGGACCTCAGTTTTTGGTTTGACAGGGTGCTCTTTTGTACTGGTCCACTTAATATCTATGGTAGCATTTATTTGTGATTCAATAGTCTTTTTTAGTAAAGGCGCTTGGGTTTTGTAATCATGCCAGCCACCGCCAGTGATCATTAAGACTTTTATCGGTTTTACTTGCTCGGCAATCACCGTGTTCAGCATGAGTAATGAGAATAAAATGAATAAATGTTTTTTCACAGTTTTTCCTTATTATTGTTAGAGTTTTTACTTATATTGCGTGTTCACAATTACTTATTGAGTTTTTTGATGTATTCGATCAAGTCGGCAAATTCCCGTAGAGTCAGGCTATCAGCCAAGTGCATTAACATCATGCTTGGACCAGGCTCCGTTGATTTTATATCTGCTGTTTTAATATTTGTCTTTATTCCGGCAATATTAGAAATGGTCACTTCACTTTTAGTCCTCTTTAATAAAGTTCCGGTATGTTCGGTACCGTTCTTCAGAGTAATATTTACCCAGCTCTTTGAGATAGACTCTGCAGGTCTAACAATAGACATAGCAATATCTTGCTTTGAAACCTTAGTCAGTTTAGTCAGGTCTGGACCTTTTACGACTTGACCAGCTTCAATATTATGACAGCCAATACAGCCAATTTTATTGATGACTTTTTTACCCCTGCCTACATTACCTTTGTGTTTATCTAATGAGGCCATGAGATCTTCCAAAGAAGTTTTACCAACAGTTTGTACTTTCTTCTTTTTCTTAGGTGATTTAGAGATTGCCTGACAGCGTTTCATTTCCTCAGTAATCACATCTTTTTCTGCCTGATTCAGGGGTTCCATGTAGGACTTTAGGAAGACGTTTATTTTATCTGTAGCATCCCAATTTTCATGGTAGTAGTAGGGGCCATGTGGATTGGGGCGTGTTTTCCACCATACATAGCTAGTATCAAACTGTTTTTCTTTTTGATGAAGACGAATGAGGGTCTTGACAATATTATTTTTAAATTCTGGCTTTGTTGTAGATTTAACTCGCGCTATTAAAGCATCCACAACTTTATTACTGTGAAAGTACTTCATGGTAAAAAGAGCGGCAGCCTGCAGATTTTCGTCTTTTGAATTCAAGGCAGAGATTGTCTCATCCTGGGCATCCAACAAAAGTAAGGATTGACGAGCAACATGTCCCAAAAGTCTGTCATGCATTGGAGTTGAATGATACTTTTGTTTTTGCGACTGATCACCCATGTTTTTAAGCAGCTCGGGATTTATTGCTGGAGGATTCGCCAATGCTAAAAGGGCAGGGGCTACCGATTTATTTCCAGTGCGGCCCAATGCTACAGCAGCAGCAACTTTTACACGATCGTTAGAGTCTGAAAGTGCTTTAATTAATAAAGTGGCATCAGCTTTTTTAGCCATTGCCAACTGATCGCCCATACAGCGAACAAGATGCTCGCGAAGTTCAACTACGGGATAGAGTTTCTCCAGTGTAGGAAGTGCCTCTTGTCCTCCTAATTGAGCTATGGTATAAACAGCTGCGACACGAGCTGCAAGAGAAAGCTTGGCATCTTTTGCTTGAGTAGCAATTGCAGGCAATAGCTGACTTGCCTTGCGAGCTAGAATCTCCTGCTGTGCATCCACACGGGCAGTTTGACTCTCAGATGCTAAGTACTTAAGAAGTTCCTGCTCGCTGACTTCACTTAGTTTAGGGAATGGCTTATATTCTAGACCTTCTGGAATGTAACTTTCTACATAGCCTTTTGCATTATGACCTTTGAAGCTGGCACCTGCCCAGGCTGAGATATAAACTCGTCCAGAAGCATCGACATCAATATCGGTTACTTGTCTGGATTTGACAAAAGTCTCGGGTTCCTTTGCAATAAATGAAGGACCTTGAGCTTTTACATCGTGAATAAAGATCTGGGATCTACCCCAATCACAAAGAAGAGCTTTGTTATTATATTTGTCGGGCCAGCCCGGTTCACTCAAAAATAATGCTCCAGTTCCTGAACCTCCACCGTATTCATTCAAAGCGGGAATGATGTCCTCCGGAAAGTTCATATAGAGAGAAGGGTAACCATATTCACCACTTTGTATGTAATGACTGAAGCGAATCCACCAACCGACGCCGTCATTATTATTTTCACGAGTAAAGACATTCATAAAAGGATCAATGGCAACATCGTATACATTTCTCGTACCGTGAACAAAGTTTTCCAGTCCACTGCCATCTGGACGAACGCGGACAACACCGCCCCCCTGATAGTTGAGAGACTTTCCATCAGCGCCAATGGCATTCTGAAAGCCAAAGTCACCAACTGAAATATAAAGCCAGCCATCAATGCCAAGGCGAAGACCGTTGGTACTATGGTCGGTCCCACGTCCTTTGAGGGGCGCGTGATTGCCGATATCCTTAACTAAAGTTTTGGGAGGGCCATCCGCAACTCCATCATCATTGGCATCAGTAAAAACGGAAATGTATTGGTTGTCGATGAATCCCTCTTTCCCGAAAACAGAATGCAAAACGAATAGTTTATTACCTACAGCCACAAGTCCGCGGGGATTATCAACTTTTGCATAAAGGGTATGTTTATCTGCGACACCGTCATGATCACTGTCAATTAAACGAATAATCTTACCCAAACCACCTTCTTTGCCAAGAGAGCCCTGCATATCCACACCAACATAAACTTCACCTGTGGCAGCTGCACAAAGAACGGCTGGAGATGGCGTGATTTTACTGTCAGAAAATATTGTTTTTATTAATTTGGTTTCTGACCATGCTGGGGTGATCAAAGTACTTAGTAGTGCTGTTAGGATTATTTTTTTCATAGTTCTCTTCTTTTAGAATTAATTCTTCTTGCCATTCTTCTTGCTATTTTTCCTCTTTTTCATATACCTCGGTATCATTCTGGAGGCCCATTCTTTATGTAAGGCCAACATTTCCTGAACGACTTCCGGGTTTTGATCAGCCACATTAGTTGTCTCACCAATATCTGTTTCGAGATTGAAGAGATTTATACCGCTAGGGTAGGTCATTTTTTTACCTGGAAGCACTTCGCTATTCTCACCGATTGTAAATCCTTTGTGTCCCCAACCTGCATTTTTGCTCAACTTCCATTTCCCTCTACGTAGTACCCAACTATTTTCGTTCTTTGCCCAGGCTACCCATTCATGATGCTGTTTCTTTTCCTGTTTTAATACAGGGAGCATACTTATGCCGTCAATATCTTCCGGTGCTGCTATTCCAGTTAATTCTGCTATTGTTGGCATTATATCCATTCCAGAAACTAGAGCGGACTTATTTACTATATTCTGCGGCAGAGTACCCGGCATAGAGATGATCACTGGAACACGAATTCCACCTTCACCAAGCATGTACTTCGATCCGCGCAAGGGAGCATTATTTGAATATGTATTAACTGTTCCTCCGTTATCAGAAGTGAAAATAATCATGGTATTTTCACGCTGGCCACTTTTTTCAAGAGCATCGAGAAGACGAGAAATTCCGTAGTCAAGAGCAAACAAATTAGCTAAATAGCAGCGACGTCCTTCGCTATCGTACTCCCCCATGTGGCCCCATTTTTTATGGAATGTTTTATGAGGTTCCTGTGCAGGATCCCAGTACGGGTATTCCCATTTTGCTGCATTGCGATCCCATGGCACATAACGGGCTCCAACCTTTTTAGCCCATGTTTCTTCGACGACATAGGTCGGCATGTGTACGGCATTGTAGGAAAGGTGCAGATAAAAGGGCTTACCCCCTTTATCGCGCTTAATAAAATTAATAGCTTCATCCGTAAAGATATCTGTGGTAAAGCTATTTTCGTAGGAAACTGGTTTAAGCTCTTCGTTGCCCTGTCCTTCAGCTTTCACCAATGGACCAATGACCTGACAACCAAAATCTTTAAACTCTTTTTTCTTTTTATAAGCATCTACATCTTTCTGACTGAGACGGATATAATCCCAAGTGTGATGCATGAAACCGAGGTATTCATCAAAACCATGCATTGTAGGAACCTTTTTCTCCCAGCCGGAAAGGTGGGTCTTCCCATATTTTGCCGTAGCATAGCCATTACTGCTTAACATCTCTGGTATGGTTACTTTATTATTAGGGAACTTACCATCACCATACCAGTAATTGCCCCAGCGCTGTTGATATGAGCCAGTCAGGATTCCTGCACGCGATGGGCTGCAGATCGGTGAGGTGGCATAGGCATTTTCGAAGTAGGTCCCGGTCGCAAAAAGCCGATCAAATCCCGGAGTTTTGTAGTGTTTAATATCTGTCGGAGCTTGAGGTAGAAAGGACATGTCCGCATATCCAAGATCGTCGACAATGATCACCACGACATTTGGTTTTTGCTGTGCCTGTAAGCTGGTGCCTGTTAGCATTAATGTTAATACTGGCAGTATTATATTCTTTAGAGTAAGCATATTATCTTTTCCTTTTAATGGGCTTAAGTACTTGAAGGAAGTAGCGGCGGCTGCTCTTCGCCACTTTTGATGTCAGTGGGGTAGTTTGCCTTATTATCTTTGAGGTGTTTAATAAGCTTACGTGCAAGCCTGTCACTTATCTCAGGAAATTTCCTAAGCAGATTGTTCTTTTCACCTATATCTGCATTCAAATCGTACAACTCCCATTGCTGCTTGGCATAAAAATAGATCAGTTTCCATTTACCCTCGCGAATGGAAGATTCTGGCCCACTGCGCATCCAGAAATTTGGTTCGTGCCAGAAGAATAGGTTAGGGCGGCTATCTATGTCCTTACCGCTGAGCAGTTCGGTAATATCGTAACCGTCCAACAGATCAGGTTTGGGATGTTGAGCCCCAGCAAGGCTAAGTAGAGTCGGCATCCAGTCCTGATGAATATACGGGCGGTTCTCGACACGGCCTGGCTTAAGTGGCATTCGTTTCTGATGAACTCGCGTTTCGTCCTGTGCGCCCCAGGCAACCATGTTCGGTATGCGGTGGCCGCCTTCGTAGGCATCATTCTTTAGCCCCTTCATTGGCGCGTTGGATCTGAGACCTCCATTATCAGCAGTCCAGATAAATAGTGTATCTTCAGCTATGCCCAGTTTTTCGATATGATCCATCACATCACCCAGACTCTTGTCGGCACCTTCTACTAGGGTGACATAAGCTCGGATCTTTGTGTCGAGATTAGGATAATTTTTACTGAAGCGTTTATCCTCAATGATAGGAGTATGGATTGCGTAATGAGACAGATAGAGAAAGAAAGGTTTCTCCTCTTTGACCGCGTCGCTTATTTCCTTTTTTGCTTCAAGTGTCAAAGCTTCACTGAGGTGCACCTGCTCTCCATCGCGTTTCACATGATAAGGATCACGTCCTCCGAAACGTCTGCCGATGGGCGATCCTGATTCATTTGCATAATGTTTACGATCAAAGCCCAAGTTCAGGGGGTCAGCACTGAATCCCATTCCGAAGTGGGCTTTGCCGATGCAGATAGTGCGGTAACCAGTTTCTTTTAAAAGAGCCGGCAACAGAATATCACCTTGCTGAATACCTTCGATATCCTGTTTGGCGGACTTCAAGGTTTTAGAGTTCTTTGCGTATCCGTACCTCTCCCCGGTAATAAAGGTAGTGCCGTGTCGTACTGGGTTCTGTCCGGTAAGGATTGATATACGGGAGGCCGCGCATACACTACTGGCTGTGTAGGCGTTGGTGAACTTGACTCCTTGATCTGCCAGTCTTTCCATATTTGGTGTGCGAAAGATCTTATTGAGTTCGGTCTGTTCTGTCCACATCGGCTCCGATGTATCCTGCCAGCCGTAATCATCTGTGATAAAGAAGACAATGTTTGGCTTCTTGTCTTGCGCTGATACTTGTGTACCAGCCAACGTGAGGAAGGTTCCCAGTATAGTACAGGATTTTATGAAATGATTCAGCATAACTGTCCTTATTTCTTTTTCTTTTTGCCGTTTTTGAGCATTGGTTTGGCAGTAGGGGTGTACTCGGGATTTAGTGTCATCTCCTGTGCACCAACATCTTTACGCCATTGCTGCATCTCTTTTAGTAAAGCCGTCGCTTTTTCCGGATGTGATTCAGCCAGATTATTCTGTTCTCCCTGGTCTTCTTTAAGATTGTAGAGTTCAAGTTTACCATCTTCAAAGAATTCAATAAGCTTCCAATCACCGCTACGGATTGCACCATAAGGCTTAGTCTTATGGTAATGTGGATAATGCCAGAAGAGCGAACGCTCTTTGATTGAACCGCCTTCGGTTAAGATAGCTTTGAAGCTGACTCCATCCTGATGTTGATCGGGTTTGAGTGGAAGACCTGCAAGATCAAGCATGGTGGGATAAAAATCAGTGCCTATTACCGGTACATCTGATTTTCCTCCTGCTTTGATTCCAGGACCTGATATTAGATACACTTCGCGTGTACCACCCTCATGTGCTTTGGCTTTTGCCCCTTTTAGTCCTCCGGTGTATAAGTTATTACCCGAACCATTGTCTCCGGTGAAAAATATATAGGTGTTATCCCGTAAACCGGTTTCCTCAAGCTTGGCAAGGACTCGGCCAACACTTTCATCCAGGCTTTGTACCATCGCTGCATAAGAAGGACTGTATTCTTTGAATTTGTTTACATTGCCATTTTTCTTCTCTGTATACTTCTTCACCAATTCCGCTTTGCCTTGAATGGGTGTATGGACTGTGTAGTAGGAAAAATAAATTAAGAAGGGGTTCTCCTTATTTTTTTCAATGATATCTACCGCGTAGTCCGTAAGACGATCGGTTAGGTAATCACCTTCTTTACTGCTTACATTTGGCATATCAAATGGATGAAAATATTTACCTTTGCCTTTAGGTTGTCCCCATTCCCTACCACCAATGTTTATATCAAAACCATGGTCTTCTGGATAGTGTTTTATGTCGCCCGCCCTATATTTCTTCGGCATAAGGTGCCACTTGCCGATAAAGTTGGTACGGTAACCATTTTCCTTAAGGGCCTCCGGAAGCAGGATACGCTCGTGATCCATATACTTCTGCCAATCTGGAATTTGAAGTTTTCTGATAAATTTATTATGTCCGGGAATCCAGTCGGTAAGCTTGGTACGTCCCGGATAGGCTCCGGTGAGGATTGCCGCACGACTGGGTGAGCAGACGGTGCATGCCGCATAACCGTTAGTGAATTGCATACCGCTTCCTGCCAGTTTATCAATATTGGGAGTCTCGAGAAATTCATCACCCATTGCACTTATCGAAGCCCAGCCAAAATCATCCACCAGAAAGAAGACAAAATTTGGTTTTGAGGACTTTGCCGAGACAGTTTGGATCATAAATGTAGTACTGATTAGTCCAAAAATCATCAATACGAGATTTCTCTTTTTGCTGATGTATAAAGGCATGAAGTAGATGTCCTTGTTTTTATCTTGAATATTGTTAGTTCCCTTCTCTATACTGAGGCCTTTGCTAAAGCTTAATGAGAAGGGATGATTTTTATTTGTTTGTTAAGATATACAGACCCTTACATAAGCGTTGTATTTATCTATTTCTTTTTGCTCTTTTTAGCTGTAGGTTTGGCTGTAGGATCGTATTCTGGATTTGGTTCAGTTGGAATCGGAGCATTGATTGATTTGTGCCAGGCCAGAAGTTCCTCAAGCATCTCGTCACGCTTTGTCTTGTTGCTCAATGCGAGGTTATTTTTCTCGCCCACATCCTGTTTTAGCTTGTAAAGTTCTACGCAATTGTTGGTGTCGATTTTTTCCCTGCCGCCATCCAAGCTCCACTCTTCCAAGAAGAGGTGTAGCTTCCAGTCGCCTTTGCGAATAACACTCACCGGTTGCTGACGATAGTCTGGGGTACGGGTTTCGGTATACTTTTTATCCCCCCTCAAGTAAGCTGGGAAATGCCAGAAAATTGCTCGTTCTGGCATATTTTTCCCAGTCAGCACAGGAAGCAAACTTTTACCATCAATCGGGTATCCGTCGAGGTGATTTTCTATATCTTTTACACCTGCTAGCTCCAGCATAGTCGGGTACAGGTCTATGGCCATTGCTGGTACATCCGTTTCTGTAGGTTTGAATTGCTTTGGCCAGCTTATAAAAAAGGGTACTCGAATTCCACCTTCATAATAGCTGCCTTTCCAGCTACGCAAGGGTTTCTGGTGGAGACGTGTCGGTATCCCTCCATTATCAGAGAGGAACATGATCACTGTATTGTCTTTTATCTTTAATTCTTCAAGCTTGTCTAGCAGCAAACCGATACTTGTGTCCGTGTCTGCGAGATGTGCAGCATAACTCGTATTAACCTTCTCCTCGTACTTCCCCATCGACTTCTTATCAGTAAAATACTTACGGGTCTCCGTCCTAGACCCAACATCATTACCAGTATGTACAGCATGGTGTGCCAAATAGATCATGAAGGGCTTGTTGTCCTGAGTACTCTTTTCAGCAAACTCAATCGCCCGCTTGGTATAGGTGAACATCTGCTTCGGGTCACCATTTTTCTTAAAAAGCGAATCGAGGTCCCGGGCTGAGTGATCAATGACATCATCAAATCCCTGCATCTGTGGCGAAACCCCGCCGTCGACACCTGAACCATATCTACCATGACCACTGATATGCCATTTTCCGTACATCGCCGTAGAATAGCCGACCTTTTTGAGCGCCTCGGCAAAAGAAACCTTTTCGTCAGCAAAAACCTGTCCGTTAATGACATCTTTCAGGCTTAAGCGATCTTTGCTCCTATCCCCACGATGAATACTCCAGACATTATAAAAATGGGTCCGAGGAGTGTACTGGCCAGACAGGACTGCACAACGTGAAGGGGCACAGTTAGCCGCATTGACATAGCCATTGCTAAATACAACACTCTCATTTGCAAGACGATCTATTGACGGAGTTTCTATAAACTTGTTACCGTGACGCCCCCAGTCATGGTAACCCATATCATCGATAAAGAAAAAGACAAAATTCGGCTTCGAGGACTTTGCCGCGGCCGGCTGGATTGTTAAGATAGCAGTGCCTAAGCAAACTGCCGCGACGATGATAATTCGCCTAATTACAATACCTAGACATTGATTATTGTTTCTGTTACGCATAAAAAATAACATCTTCATTGTTGTGGTCTTTGGGTGGACATTCATGAAACATATTGGCAATTCTTGCATTTAGCAGACTCGAGAGCATCACTTTTTATCCTGCCAAGATTTATCTATTTTAAGTTCATAAATAGGCTTAGATGTTTTTTCGGCCTGTAAGACTTTGATTTTATCACTGTAAAAATCAATCTGGTACCAGGCATCCGCATCGCCTTGCATCCCCCGCAAATTGAAGTGATGTCGCTTGCCCATGAGTTTGTAGTCCCCACCGTGAGCGTGACCGTTAAGGTAGAGACAAATATTGGGATACTGATCTAATATCTTTAAAATTTCAGTATCATTCAACAAACTGTGCTGCCCGGATTTATGAATGGGATAATGACACATGATTACTACTGACTCCTGCTTACTCAAAGCTCTATCCAGAACGTCGATCAACCAGGTTTGCTGTTCCTTTGAAATGGCGGCATTCCACCACTTCTTCTGCGGTCCCTTGAAATTACGATAATAATTGTAAGCCTTCTTATAATTGGGGTGCTTCGGAGAGTAATTTAGATAGTGGAAATCACCATCTAAAACCACAAAGCGGAAGCCCTTTGATTCAAAGTCGTAATAGGCTTTGTCTTTAAAGCCGAAAGCGCGATAAACATTATAGGGTTTAATCGTACCATCTTTATCTTCGTTCGGCACGTAGTAGTCATGATTCCCCAAAACCAAATAGGTGGGGAAGTCTGCCTTTCCCCAGGCATTTAGGATCGCGTTCTTGTGTATCCAACCTATGGGTTCTTTAGCAATGATTTTATGAGGGAAGCGGCCATACTCGATATCGTCCCAATCAATTATATCTCCGAGTATCACGCCCCAATCGATGTCGCGCTTATTGAACTCACTCACAGCGTGATGCATACGATTCAGTGCCTTCTTCGGTTCGCGACCACCACGGCGAGGTGCATCTGCGTATTGAGGATCTGCAACTGCAGCAATGGAAAGTAATGGCTTATCTTTGGCCATGACAAGCCCGTTCGAAAGCATTACCGCTAGAGCAGATGTTATTACTAATCTAATTTTGGTCATCATTACTCTCCTTACTTATTATTAGATTTTTTCTTATCAGAATTCTTTTTCGACTCAAGGTTCCACCGTGGATGAGGAGAATGCTCCTTCTTCATGATCTCTTTCATGCGCTGAACTATCTCCGGGTGCTGAGCCGCGATATCATGTTCTTCGCCGATATCCTTGCTCAAGTCGTACAGTTCCAGCTTACCATTCCAGCCACCAGAGCGGTATGCCTTCCATTTACCCATTCTGACAGATTGCTGTTTTCCACCTTCGTAGAATTCAAAATAGATATACTCACGCTTCGTCTGCTTATCTCTTTCACCACGCAGAGTCGGCATAATGGAGATGCCATCCATTTCGCTGGTAAGTTCTTTACCACCAGCGTCGGCCACCGTCGGCATCACATCAACCTGGGTGGTGATCAGATCACAAGTGGAATTCGGTTCGATTTTTCCAGGCCATGCAGCAATCATGGGGACACGAATCCCACCTTCGTATAGTGAGCGCTTTACTTTCTTGAACGGGCCATTGCCATCAAAGGTTTTCGTGCGCAAATAATAAGAGGATTCATCGCCATTGTCAGAAGTCCATATCACAATCGTATTCTGATCCAAGCCCAATTCCTTGATCGCAGATCTAATGCGACCAACACTCCGGTCGTGGTATGTCATCAAGGCGCAGTAAACTTGCTCACTACGAGTCAGTCCTTCCACTTTGTCATAGTCCAAAAGATCAGGAACACGCATTCCTCCAGGGCGCCCCCCATGGGGTACTGTACTGGCAAAATAGATGAAAAATGGCTTTTCTTTATTCTCCTTCATAAACTCGATGATTTTGTCAGTGTAAAGGTCTTCAACAAAGGTTCCTTTACCTATGCCGACAACGCCTCCAGTTCCTTTTCCCTTATTAAGGATAGTTCCATGAAGAACTTTTTTTGTATTTTTAGGCAAATCAATCTTCTCACCATTCTCCCAGATGTAGTTGGCATAGAAGTCACGGACATCCACATGACCCAGGTAGCCGAGCCAATAATCCCAACCACACAAGGTGATATGCTCAGGTGGATGATGTCCTCCGACTGATACTTTACCAAATGCAGCTGTTTTGTAACCAGCATTGCGGGCGACTTCACCCAGCATCGGGTATTTCGGTGGCCATTGCTCTATTGTAGGATCTTTTGAATTCGCACGCCAGGCGGCATTTCCCGGATGTTTACCGGTTAACAGTGTACAACGGGACGGACCGCAAACAGCATTCCCGGCATAGGCATTGGTGAACAAAGCCCCATCCCTACGCAACTGATCCAGATTTGGCGTCTTGATAATCTTCTGACTGGCCTCATCCATTTGATAAGAGGGGACTTTGCCAATACCCCAATCATCGGTATTGATATAGATAATATTCGGCTTCGAGGAGTTCACCACAGGTGCTTTGTCTGCGGCATTGGCCGATGTAGTCAATGCTAGTGCGACTACAATTGTAAATAATTTGCTCATAGTGTGTTGTTCCTGTATTTGATTATATTTTTTTGTGAAATTGTCTATCAAGGCCTTTTGTTGTTTAATTCCCTAAACCTTTTAATATCTCGAAGGCTACCTTTTCAGCAAGGTACGCGTACCCTGCTTTAGAGAAGTGAACATCACCATTTTTCTTTTGAATCTCGGTTTGTTTCTTCAAAGCATGGCCATGTAGCCTGTTAATTGAGATGTCCTTTCCAGCGATAATCTCTTCAACAATAGTATTGTATACAACGCCATCACCAAGCTTGCGGCCAGCCTCATGTTCCGGAACCGGAGTGGTTTCACACCAAATAAGTTTTGCCCCGGTCTTTTTTAATTTAGCCACAATACCTTCCATGTTTTTTCGGTATTGCTCAGGTGTAGCTGTCAATTTGCCGTTAACTTTGTCGCGATGCCCCTGGGTTTTTGATTTGGGATTGCGATAACACAGGTCCCATAATCCCCAGTTAAAGTGAATAATGTCGTATTTAGTCTTGCCAAGCATTTTCTCAAGTCGTTTAAGACCATGGGCGGAATCTCTTCCGTTACCACCAATACGGTAAACATCTGCTTTTCCTTTAAGCAGTTTTCGAACCTCTACTGTATAGCCAATCGAAATTGAATCTCCGATTAATAAAACATTTGGTCGAGATGGGTTATCTTTAGGATTCACGAAGGCTTCTGAGAATTCCTTTCCTGTATAGAGTTCATCTTTACTTGCTAAACCATCTGCTCCCTGTGTGTTGACAGTCGTTAATAATAGTAAAGCTGTATACATTATTTTTTGTAAAAATCTAAGCATAATATTTCCTCAAGTTTTATTTATGAAGCGAAGCTTAATATCTGATATGACTTAACAGTCATTCTTGGCGTTAATAATTTTTACTTTCAATTTGGAGACTTGCGCATTGAAAACGTCTCGAAAGTAAACATCGCCATGGCTCACGCAGTCTTTTATTCATCGTTAAATACTCTCATGAGTTCCTTATTCTTTGTTAGAGAGTGTCTCACCATTGGTAACAATTTTAAGCAGGCCCGATGAAGGGATCGTAAACCAGGAAATCGTCTCACCATATTTGACAGGAATACGCGTTTTTGCTTTTCCGCTTTTTGCCAGTTTATCGATATTGGGAGTCTCGACAAATTCATGGCCCATAGCACTTATCGAACCCCAGCCAAAATCATCCACCAGAAAGAAGACAAAATTTGGTTTTGAGGACTTTGCCGAGACAGTTTGGATCATAAATGTAGTACTGATTAGTCCAAAAATCATCAATACGAGATTTCTCTTTTTGCTGATGTATAAAGGCATGAAGTAGATGTCCTTGTTTTTATCTTGAATATTGTTAGTTACCTTCTCTATACTGAGGCCTTTGCCAAAGTTTAATGAGAAGGGATGATTTTTTATTTCCGAGTACAGATGAATGTCCGTTTTAGCTTCTTTTATTTTTTCTAGAGTACGCCCTCTCCGAGGACGAATATATGGACGTATTGCACCTCGGGGTTCACGTTGTTCACCCCAAGCTAATGACGTCTATCCCTCTTCGAGGGACTGATTTAATCAGTTTCCTTATCGAAGTCGCCGTAGGCGGCAAATGTGATAAGCTTTGGGGGTTAACCCGGAGGACATGGTTACAAACAAATCCGGTCGTCGAAGACGGCCAATATGTGCACTCCCTCACCGAGGACGGATGACAGGGGGAGCTCTCTAGTGGACTCACACATGAGCCCTAAAAATATAGAGGGGAGCAAGGGGCAGGATGTGCTTATCTCTTCCTGTCGCTTCTATAGCTTCTAAATCCCTATATCAAAAGACAGGAAGAGTAGTTGAGTATGAAATCGATAGAAAACATTCAGTGCGGTGAAATAAATCTTGCGATTTTAGTTTTACATAATGTACACAAACGTGTATCTTTAGATATATACTTAATACAGCAGAGGTTCAAATTATGGAAATTACAACAAGAGAAGCGAGAGCACACTTTTCAACATATCTTGATAGTGTAGAGCAGGGTGAGCGAGTAACAATAGCACGTAGAGGACATGCAAAAGTAGCTTTAGTCACAGAGGCGGAACTAGAGAGATTGACTAGCTATCAAACTACTTTGAAATCTAAACTCTTTGACCTGTTCATGACTAAAAGCCCCGATGAGCTTAATGATATGCACGATATTTTGTGTACTCTTATGGATGCCGATGAAATCACAAACACTGATGTTATAGCTTCAATTGAAGATGCAGAGAAGGGTGAGACAGAAGCTTGGATTATGCCATAAATGGAAGTCAAGTGGACTAAGAAAGCTATCAAGGATGCTCAGTATTTACACTCGAAGGATGCGGAGAGTTACAGGAAGCTTAAAGAACTGATTGCTGAAATTGAGAAAAGCCCTTTCACCGGGATAGGTAAACCCGAACCCTTGAAAGATAAGCTTAAAGGATGGTGGAGTAGACGTATAAATCAGAAGGATAGATTGGTTTATCGAGTTAGCGGGAAAACTCCGCAGGTATTAGAAATAACTTCATGTAGAGGACATTATTGAGGGAGCAAAAGAGAGGCTAAAATACCGATAATCGCAATGACTGCGAGAAATGATCTCGGGGTTCACTACGTTCACCCCAAGTTAATGACGTTGATCCCTCTTTGAGGGATTGATTGAATTAAAATTCATACATGTCGCCGGAGGCGGCAAATGTCATTAGCTCCGGGGTTTAGCCCGGAGAACATGGTTATAAATAAATCCGGTCGTCGAAGACGGCCAACATCCCTCCAGTACGCCCTCTCCGAGGACGAATATATGTACGTATTGCACCTCGGGGTTCACTACGTTCACCCCAAGTTAATCACATTGATCCCTCTTCGAGGGATATTATGACCAGAGAATATTTCCCATGTCTATCCCTCTTCAAGGCATTTGTTGAAGTTTAATGACTTTAGAAAGGTATTAATTCATTGACTACCTGCTTATTGGATCGGGAGAATATCTGATGTCTTTTAGTAATATATTTGTGGAGATTGTCTGAGAGGCTTTCAGATCTACGCCTTTAGCATCTAGGATAACCACTACATCCCACTCAACAGAATCCATGCCATCGTCAAATAAGTCAAAAACCGCTTCAGCTGTTTTGACGACTTTAGAATTTGCTAATTCAGATTTATGCTCCTTTGGGAGAGGTAATTCAAAGTTATAAGTAGCTACAGATCCCGCTTGATAAGTTTTGTTTTGCTCAATGGTAATTTCATCTCTATAAACCTCAGAAGTACGCTTTTTGGTTTTTCCATCTTTGTAGGAAATGCTTATGTGTTTTCCAATAAGTCTGACGAGTAATTTATTACCTTGAATAGTTTTTTTTGTATGAAGTTCAAAGTTGCCATTTATAACATCATTTAAATTGAATACTTTTATTGGGATCGTTAGTGTGATTTTTCCTTTCATGAAACGAAGGACGTGATATATAATACCCCCAATTATTGCTAGAATGATAAAAGTTATTATGATGTAGAGCACATTGATGTCTTGCATATTTACCTCTTTTGTTGATGAAGATTTTGATTTTGTAAACGCTGTTATATTTTTTTGAGTTTAGGGTTTAATGAGTTTTTGTTCAATTAGTGAATTATTTGCGAATCACGCAATGGGGGGCCAAAGTGAATATGATTTTTTATTGTTGTGAACGACCCATACAGGCTGGCCAGTGAAGTAGGTTAAAGCAATGGGATCGTGTGTATCTTTAACGCCCTTACACATTTGGCCACCGACTTCGAAATAAAAATAAACTCGAAAGCCAAGGCCTGAATCAACTTTTCCCATCTCGGTATTTTTAGGTTCATTAGCTTCGCCAATTACTTGGACCCTCTCAACCTTTCCTAGTAGGGCGTTGCCGTTCTTGAGAGCGTGATAGCTATTGTTTAAGCGTGTGTAGTTATCGATGAGTATGGCAATAGCAATTAAAACGCCGATAAGACACAAAGGCATTAAAACACTGAGGATTGAAAACAAAATAAATAAGAAGAGTCCAACCCTAAGAGTGATGTTTTGTTTTATAAAAAGTTTATACCAGTAGCCCGAAGGAAGTTTTCTTGGATCTTTGGGGGGCTTCTCTCCAGGATCAGCACAGCCAGGCATGGGCAAAGTTCCACCGCAACTATCGCAATTAACGCGATTATCTCTTGTCTTATAATATTCGCCACACCAGCAACATGTAACGGGACCTTTAACCCGATCTCCCAGAGTAGTGGTGTCGATGTTGTGGCTTAATGATTGGGCTTCCATCAACTCATCAATGCTATTTAGGAGTGGAGACCATTTTTCTTGACCATAAAGCTCTTTTTTTGTCTCACTTTTGGGGAACTCTAATTTAGCCCCACAATTCGTACAATTATTTGGAACTGATTCATAGGGGTACACACTATGACATACTTTACATTCAACGGCGCCGTGATAATCGTGATTCATTTTTTTAGCTCTTTAATTATGTCTATCCCTCTTCAAGGCATTTGTTGAAGTTTAATGACTTTCTATTATGTCACCCATTTCGGTGTTTCTTTGTTGTAAGGAGCCGCCCTTGACCTTGAGGAAAAAGCCACCGTAGGGGTTTTCGGTTGCGCCTTGTTTGAAGAAGACCTTTCCACCTTGCATATCTACCCCAAGATTAATCTCCTTACGGCCGTAAAACTTGGGGCTGATAAAGTTGATGGGATTATTAGCTACGGTCGAATCTATTTTTACCGCCATGCCTTTGGGAAGATGACCTTCTGGAATGTCTTTTTCTTCAATGTAGGGAAGGCGGGTCATGGGATTTAGACTGAAATTGGTCATGGTGACGCCTTTTTTACCGATGTCTTTAAACCAAGCTCCCCAGCCCGCTTCGCTACCGCCAATGAGGATATTGGCGCTGCCACCGCCACTGCCGTCGTGGTCAATAAAATCAAAAGCCCGAGTCGCACCATTGGTGAAAAAGGCGGTGATTTGAACATTTGCACCACTGGCAATTGTGATGGCTCCAGCACCACGCAAATTGGGGATTAGGCTATGTTCAGTACCGCGGAAGATATCGCCTATTACAGGTTTGTTGTATCGATCGCCGGGGATGTCAAAAACAAAGCCTTCTTTAGCAACATTGCCATTGCGATGGACCACGCGTTTTTCTGATGCTAAAAACCAATCCTGAGGGCGAATGTGACAATTATCAACCCAGCCAATAGTTGGGCTGTTTCCTACCATGAAGGCGCGATTTAGAGCCGAGCCACAGACACGAGAAATCAGATGTTTATCATTATTATGAGTGGCGAAATCGATGGCGTTGTAAGAATTGCCAAGGTAAACTCGTTGGACCCAGCACTTAGGACCCAGGCTACGAATCGTCCAGGGGTAAGCCTGAATATTTCTAAAATCCTGATGTTCATACCAAATGGCTAAACCGGTCACACCGGAACCACCTAGTTTTGAGTTGGAGTGTAAACTAATCAGAGGCGAATTATTTGGCTTGCCTTTATCTTTTGCGATGTCCGCAATCAGTAGAGTTCGAGATTGAGTGCCTCGTGGCATGAAGTCGTTGATGCCGCGTAATTCAACTCCAGGTGGAACTGTGAGGTGATTAGTTAAACGGTAGCTTCCTTGCAATAGGTAAACAGTACCGCCACCATCTTTACCGGCTTTATTGAGAGCGTCTTGAATAGCTGTACTGGCATCAGCTTTTTTATCAGTCATTGTCTTAACGATGTATAAGGAAGCTTTTTCTGTACGAGCAGGTAGTCTGTTAGGAATAGCAAGAATATCTGGCATTGAAGGGCCGCTATTTTTTGCCGGCGTGTGATCAATGATTGCGCTATTTGAAGCAGGGAGTCGCAAATGAGGCTTACTAGGGAAAGTATTGCCGACGAAGGATAGGCTTGCTTTGGATTTATCGATGTAAAGATGGTTTTTGTTCTGCTTAAAAATTGAATCATAAACGTCAATTTCTCCGGTTTCGCAATAAATAGCATAGTCCTTTTCTTTAGAACCCCATTTGTTGAAACTACATTCTTGCAGGTTGAGTTCTTGGCGAAAAGATCCATCGAGATGAATATTTGTTCCATTGCTCGAGAACTCACAATCATATATTCTCAGTAAGGCCTGGTCTTTTTCTATACCATATTTTCTGCCACTCTTACTTAATTTATTCCACTGATCCTGCCAACAGTCTTTTTCCATTTTCATTAAAATGCCAAACTGTTCAGCGTCTATAGAGCTCTGTGTCACGTACATGCGCTGAAGGGAACCGCCAGTGAAATGAATACCGACTTCCACATCTTTTATTTTGAGGTCATGCCAATAGGTCCAACCATGGGGTGGCATGACTTTAACGGCTGTATGGTAGTTATCGATTTTTATATCCATAAAAATTCCTGCATCCTGACGGTTGAGTTGGATAGCATAGGCTTTTCGTTCTTTCATGACTTTGGCCAAATCTTTGAATTTCGGAGCCTTTTTGTGACCACAGAAACTCCAGTAACGCGGAGATAGGTGAATGTTTCTGCAACGTGGTACAGCACCGGCGTTTAACATAGTTATACCGACATCTAGAGTCGTTCCATAAAGGTTCATGATAGTGGAGAAATGACCGGTTAACACACCTTTATACGAATTTATTAGAGTTACATTTCTCATGGCTGCATTGCCGTTCAAATGAACTGTTACGGGGTAGGGGATAATACTTTTGATGTTTTGCTTCGGGTAAAAGATTGAGAGGTCTCGAATCCCACCTTCTTTAACATGGATCAGTGGGGCGCCATCCTTTTCTCCATGGCCAAAGTCGGCAAAGAGAATGGTGCCGCCGACCTTGAGGTTTTTAGCTGTAGGCTGTTTCCAATCTCCGCGAAGAGTAACTCCAATGGGGATGTGCAGTTGTTTTTGAATAAGATATCTTCCCACCGGGAGGAAGACGGTGCCACCTTGTTTTTTGGCGTCTAAAAGAGCCTGGTTTATCCCTTGGGAGGCATCTGTTTTTCCCGTTTTATCAACTGAGTAAGGAGGGAGTGTGACATCATAAGAAATGATGGGGACGAGATCCTCAGAGGGATACTTTAAATCAACTAAACGGGGTGAGCCGGGATTGGGCTCTTGGGTTAAGGCTTGTACGGGGGAGAACAAGGAAAAGCTCAGAGCTAGTATTAGTATTATGTATTTTGATCGCAAAAGAGTATCCTGATTGTGATTGATGACTTCATTTCACTTATAATACTTAGCTGAAAATGATTTCTTAATAGTTTTTTTAAATTGATTAAAAGGATTGAATCAAATCAGGCTAGTGTTCTTACTAATGAGTTATTTAGCTATTAAGATCTCTAGATCTTCTCAGTATATATATTTAATATTTTAAAAATTTATTTGACCCTTATGCCTTATCTCTTTGTTTTACTTTCTTGTTTGCTGACTCTGACAGCTTTTTCTACACAGCGATATAATGTGATCTTGATCATGACGGATGATCAGGGTTATGGTGATTATAGCTTCATGGGCAACCCCATTTTGGAAACTCCTCATTTAGATAAGTTGGCCAATGAAAGTGTTCTCTTTAAACGCTTTTACGTCAATGCGGTTTGTACTCCCACACGTGCCAGTTTATTCACAGGACGTTCGAGTTACAGAACTGGAGTTACGGACACTTGGATAGGGCGTTCTATCATGAAAAGCGAAGAGTACACTCTAGCAGAAGCCTTCAAGGACAATCAATACAGTACAGGGCTGTTTGGCAAATGGCATTTGGGGGATTGTTACCCATACAGAGCAATGGATCAGGGCTTTGATTATAGCCTTATTCATCGAGGAGGAGGTCTCGGGCAACCGGCCGATCACCCCGAGAATAATCGAGCTTATACCAATTCCATGCTCTATCGCAACGAAGTCGCTTTCAGATCAGAAGGTTTTTGTACTGATGTCTTTTTTCGCGAAGCTCGCAAATGGATTAGTGAAAAAGTAGAGAATAACAAGCCTTTTTTTGCCTGTATTATGCCCAATGCACCTCATTCACCTTTTCATGATGTTCCTGCAGATTTACTGAAAAAATACAAAAACGCCGATTGGTCTCAGCACAAGGGATCCGATAAAGATAAGGTGGCGGCTATTTACGCCATGGTGGAGAACATTGATCAAAATATTGCTGATCTTCGCGATGAGCTTAAAAAACTGAATATTGATAAAAAGACAATTATCCTATTTAGTTCCGATAATGGTGGTTGGGGAGAGCGTTTTGACGCTGGCTTAAGGGGGAGTAAATCCAGTTCTTTTGAGGGGGGTGTCCTGAGTCCACTTATGCTTTTTGTTCCAGGTCAAGCATCAAAGCAGAGCACTGAAGCCATCGCCCATTATGATGTTTTGCCAACGCTAGTGGATTTATGTGATTTAAAAGTCGATTTTCCCAATGAGCTTGATGGGCGAAGTTTTCTTCCGATTCTATCAGGAGAAAGTTTGCCGGAGCGCAGCATCATTCTGCAATCACATCGCGGAACAAAGCCTGAATATATGAGAAACTCTGCTTTGATTCAGGGAGAGTGGAAACTCGTTTCTCCAGATGCCAAGACTTTACCAAAACTTTTTAATTTAAGTTCAGACGCAGGGGAACTGCAGGATGTGAGTTCTAAGTATCCTGAAAAATTAAAAAGCTTGGTCGCGGATTATGATCAATGGTTTAAGATTGTAAAACAGCAGGCAAACAAGCCCTGTGCAATTATTGCTACAAAACACGAGGTCTTCACGACCCTGACGCGTCAAGATTGGGTGAATATGCAGGGGCAGGGGGGCTGGCTTTCTGATAAAGTGAATGGCGAATGGTTAGTTGAGGTAAAAGAAGATAAGGAATTTGAAATATCCTTTAGAACGAAGGCCATTTTCAAGCAGGCCTCACTCCTTATCAACGATAAGAAAATTCAGACTATCGACTTTCGCAATCAAGCTCAACATTATTTTAAAGGGATTCACCTAAAGCCCGGTCTAAAAACAATCAAAATCACCTACAGCCATTCAAGCGCAGGTCCCTGGCAGGTGGATATTCATAGTCTTGAATGAATTGATTTTTTTGTATCTCTATAGTTGACATGCGACGCATTTGAATAGGCCTCCCTAGCTCTCACTGCAAGGTTTTATTGTAAACCTTAAGGCTACATAAGAATTTACAATGCCGTTATGAAGAATCACCAATAATTCTTCTTCGTACTTAATTTAGTTAAATTCGGTTCGGTTGATAAGATATAATGCTTTGGTATCAGAAATAGTTTGTTATATTTTAAACTATATATATAGTTAAATATAGTAATTAATATAACTTTTGTAAGTGAATAAATGAACCAAGATCAGGCACTAGAATTTCTCCGATCAAACAATGGAATTCATAGAACCCGTGACATTCTTAATGCTGGGATTGCACCTAAAACTCTTTACAGACTAAGAGACCAAGGTCACATCTACTCCCTTTCTCGAGGCCTCTATCGAATTAATGAAGAAAGTATGGGTGCTCACTCTACTTACGTAGAACTGGCTCATAAGATCCCTAAAGCGGTTTTCTGTCTCATATCAGCTCTTCACTTTCATGAAATAGGTACTCAACTACCTTACGACCATTGGATATCACTGCCTCAAGGAGTCAAAGAAGCCAAGCTTGAGGAATATGACATTCAGTATATTCACCCCAGTAAAAAACTTTATCAGTTGGAAATTGAAGAACACAATATTTCAGGTGCTACTATCAAAGTTTACAGCCCTACTAAAACAGTGGTTGACTGTTTCAAACATCGAAATAAAGTCGGTATCGATGTTGCCTTGGAAGCTCTAAGAGAAGCTATACAACTGAAAAAAACATCTCGTAAAGAGCTTATTGAACTTGCCACTAAATGCCGTATGAAAAACGTAATGATGCCATATATCGAGTCCATATAATGAGCAAAGCTGCATCCGTTCAACAACTTCTACGTAATCAAGCTAAAGCTCAAGGTATTAATCCTAATATCCTTCAGGTTCGTTATTCCTTAGAACGTTTTCTTTATCGATTGGGTTTAAGTGAACACAAAGATCGATTCACTTTAAAAGGTGCGATGCTCTTTATCTTGTGGAGTGATAAATCTTTTTGACCAACTAAAGATGCTGACTTTCTAATCACAGGTGACATTTCTCCTGACAATATTCAACAAGTTATCGCCGACATTTGTAATACCGAAGTAGCAAAAGATGATGCAATGGAATACGATGCAGAAAGTATCAAGATCTTACCCATTAAAGAAGATCAAGAGTATCAGGGACTTCGAGTAACTTTTAAGTCTAAGCTTGGACATATACCCATACCTGTGCAGCTTGACATGGGAACAGGAGACATCGTAACTCCTCATGCAATAGAAACAGAATTTAAAGTCCTTATAGACACTCTTCCTGCGCCTCAACTCAAGGTATATAATCGTGAAACTGTAATAGCGGAGAAACTCCAAGCTATGGTGTTATTGGATTTGGCAAATAGCAGAATGAAGGACTTTTACGACGTTTGGGTCATTTGTACTCAATTTGGTTTTGATGAAGATATACTTAAAGAGGCTGTTGTATCAACTTTTGAGCGACGTGGCACAGACTTTCCTTCGGAGGGCATTAGTTCACTTACAGAATATTTCTACGATGATCCTTCTATTAAAGTTCGATGGAAAGCTTTTACTAAAAAGCTTAAAATTGAACTTACTTTAGAACAAGTCTGTAGGGATATTAAGGAATGTTTGGAAGCTGTTTTTAATTAAGAAGGATGGTGCGACGCTACGATTTAATGATGGAAAAACCCTCAAAATAAGATTTAAGTTTATCTATCAATAAAAGGAGGGAAATGCCTATAGACCTCAATACTGCGGGAGGTGGCAAATGTCATTAGCTCGAGGGTTTAGTCTGGAGGTAGGGGTAAATATATAGAATTTGAGTTGGTTTTAAGCTTTAGATACTTAGGAACTACAATATTTTTTCGTAGTCGATTTCCATGAATTCTTCGACGTTAGGTAGCCAGATTTCTTCGACAAATTTTACGTGGTCGGGATGATTGTTGTAAAATTCATAGGCTTGCGGGTTTTTGAAGTTCATGAATAATCCAAAGTCAAAGTCGTTTTTGGGACTGGTTTCTTTGACGACTTCGAAGTTTACAACGGTATCAATCTTTTTTAATTTTAGTGCTTGGCTAAAAAACTGTTCTTGTGTGAGGGGAGAGTTTTTCTTGAGGGTGAATACTACGCCGTGCTTAATCATGATATGATTCCATTTTATTAAATAAGCCTTCGTGGAGAAGGCTTATAGTTTTAAAGTTATTTAATTATAGTGAGCTTACAGTCTTTTGCGTTTTTTCTTTACCTGTTATGTCGAGCTCGTGTATGGACCAGTAGCCGCCTTTCTTTTCGAGGATGCTAAGCCTAATAAATTTAGCTTCTGTGTCCTTAAAGCGTGCTATTGAAAGCTTCGCGGTTCCTTTAAACTCACCGACACTCTGCCAGTCCTTACCATTTAGCGACGTTTCAATTTTGTACTTTGGGGCATAGTCGTTTTTAGATCTTCCGTGGTTCATGTTGATACCATTGACTAATTTTGGCTTATCAAGTTCAATACTGAGCCAGTGACCGACTTTTTGTCCTTCATTAGTCGACCAGCGTTTTTTATCATTTTTATGGTCAATGATCGATCTGAAGTTAGGTTTTTTGCCAACTGAAGCCGGGGAAGATCACAGGGTAGTGCTCGAGATTTCTTTCAGCGCACCATTTGACATCGGGTTTAATGACCTGCTGAGCATGCTCTGTGGCTTGTTTAGGAGTCCTGTAACGACCGGGTGTCCATGGACTGATAATATCGGCTTTGGCCAAGACTTCGTGAAGACGAGAGTTTTTTAAGGCATCTCGAGTTTCTTCTCTCCAAAAACTAGGGGTTCCGACTATGACTGTATTGCCACCATAAACCGGATCATTTTTTAGAAAATCAATGAGCTCTTCGGTTTCTTTTACCTAAGAAGTACGAATTGTGTATAAAAGCTTCACTGGGTGGGTGAAAAGTGGAGTTTGGGTTAAATTAGCTTCGACCAAAAAACCTCAACCCAAAAACCACGTACTTACGATGCCCAAGAAAATCAAAAAAACTAGAAAATCCAAGAAAGAATGTCGAAGAAAAATCAAAAAAATTGGAATCACCACAAACTGCTTAAGTTCTCAAGCAGGATTAGCACCTTTTGTTAATTTCATTAATGGCACAGGTATTTGTGATGAGCTCGCACAGGTATTTAAAGATCTAAGAAAAAGCAAGAAAGGCATAGAGCTTGAAGAAGCTTTTTTACAGCTTGTACTCTTTTTTGCGGACGGTCGTGAAAGTAGTTTAAACACCTTTGATACGCTGAAGGAAAACGAAGCTTGGCAAAAACTTTTAGGCTGTGAAGTTGCTCTAGGTACGGCTGCATTAAAAAGAATCCTTCACAAAGCTTATACAGTAGATGTTGAGATGATTCGTCCTTTAATCCGCAGGGTTTTTCTTAGTGCGCTCAAAGCTAAAAATCCGAATAAAGTCATTCTCTTTCTAGACTCCAGTGTCTACGATAACGACGGCGCTAAATGCCGCGCGGGAGTAAAATGTACCTACAAGAAAAAAGAAGGCTATCACCCAATCAACCTCATATGGGACGGCATGTATATCGATACTTATTTCCAATCAGGTCATTGCTCAACAAATCACGATGGGGTTGCTATTGAGATGTTACAAGAAATCGTACCAATGATTCGTGAAAATCTTGGAGAAGACATTCAGGTCATCGTTCGAATGGATGGTGGTTATTACGATCAAAAGATTTTTGCTGCTTGCGACGCGCTTAAAATCAACTTTATTTGTGCAGGGAAACGCTATTCAGATCACAAGATTCATGCCAATACAAAACTCGAAAACTTCGATGGCGTCTATCGTAAAAAAGCTTGTACTTGGCATTACCTTACTTTTCAAGAACGTCGTAAATCTTGGCCCAAAGAGATGGCGTATCGAGCTTTGTTTTTACGGCCTACAGAAGAGAATGGCGAAGCTTTATTAGGTTTAGAAAGTCGTATTATCCTTACAAATCTTGACGTAAAATCTTGCTCCGATCAAGAAATAATTGATTATGATCATTCCCGCGGAGCTGATGAACTCACTCACCGTGCAGCTAAAGATTTCGCAAGTGAGAGGATGCCATGTCTCGACTTTCACGCTAACTCCCTTTGGTACTCAATGGGTATTGTATCCTTCAATCTCTTTCAGATTTTCAAACGCAACATTGCGGGTTTTTCTTGGAACTGCTACCCCACTACGGTACGTCGTAAACTTTTTGATTTAGCAGGAAAAATCATTAATAAAGGACGCTCATTGACACTCAAAATTACCCCATGGAAAATGAGGGAGTTGAAATTTGATCAAATATGGGAGAAATCACTTACGCCTTGGGTTCTTCCTGTTCTTTAGTTGCTGAATATACATTTTAAAAACGGGTGCTTTTCAATAAGCGCCAGGATCCTCACGCCCAAATAATGGATGAAATACACAGAAATCACAATCTGAAGATCGAAAAACTCCATAAACTGATCTCTGGAGCAATGGAGTCAAATTGATAAACGAGATGGACTTCAAGGAGAAAAATCATCCCTTTTGTAATGCCTAAAATAGTCTATACACGCGTATCACGACCTTTGGGAAATAAAATCGTACGATTTAGGTTTTAGGGAGTATTTCCGGTCATCATCAAAGCCAATGCCCCAAACAGAAATGACCGGCTTGCCTTTGTGATGCAGGTAACTGGGGTCTTCAGTTATTTTCACTTTATCTTTTAGAGCCACCCAATCTGGAATTAAGTGTTTTTTGATATCGCCCGCTTTAAAGCCTGTAAGGTCATACATCATTGCCCAGGTTCTTCCGTGTTTATTGGCGGCACTTTGTACATGATGAGTTATTACGTTGCGTCGCTTGTACAAATCCGGACGTTTTAGGTTGACGCCAAAGCGTTGAAGAAAGACGCCGTTAATTTTATAATCTTTCATCCAGCCAAAATGGCGGTCGACAGTTTTGCCATTGTAAGAGCTAAATAAATAAGCTGTGGAACCATCGGCATGTTTAAAGGGAGTAGGGTACTTTTCATCTTTATCCATCTCGCTCATGTCAGGCCATAAATCGATGGTTATGGAGCCGGGCTTCAGCTCCTTGCCAGCTTTGTAATGTGTCCAGTCACTCCCTGAGCCATCACCTTTTGCGGTAAACCAACCCTGATAGCCACACATGATTTTTCCATGAAGACCTTGATTGTCAATCTTGCTGTTCTTAAAGCCTCGATACGGGCTCATACTTTTGCGGATAGCAAGCAATTCTTCAAGTTCAGATTTGAGCTTGTTTAATTTGTTTGTTTACATGTTTCAGCCTGTGTGCTGACAAGGTTGAAAATTGGCCGCAACGCCCAGTGAAAGTTATTGTTCCTTTTGGTGCAGGCGGTAGCAGTGATACTTTTGCGCGTCAGTTGATTCGCGTTATTAAAAAGGAAAACTTATTTCCTCAGCCCTTAGTGGTGATTAATGTCGGTGGTGCAGGCGGGACTATTGGCAGTCGTCGAGTGCGTCATGCTCGCCCAGATGGTTACACCATGCTGATGCTTCACGAAGGCATCTTAACTGCCAAACACGCGGGTAAGGCAGTTTACGGAGCGGAAGCTTTTGAGGCTGTGGCAGGGACGGGAAAGAGCCCCAATGTAGTGGCAGTAAAAAGTGAATCAGCTTTTGATTCTCTTAATGACTTAATGGCTGAAGCTAAGCAATCTCCGAATAGCTTGAATTTTGCCGCGAACATAGGTGCCCCGAGTCATTTTGTAGGTCTGATTTTAGAAAAAGCAGATGCAGGGACTCTGTTTAACTTCGTTCAATATGGCGGCGGGGCTGAACGTTACGGTGCGATTATGGGAGGCCATGTTGATATGAGTGTTTTCTCCATCGACGAATACCTACGTTATAAAGATGGTGGCCTCAGGGCCTTGGCCATTTTCTCCGATCAACGCCAAGCGGCAGTGCCGGACTTGCCAACCGCCCTTGAACAGGGCTTTGATATAAAGTCTTCTAACATGAATTTTTGGTGGATGCCCAAGGGAACTCCGGAAGGAATTCAAAATAAAATGGCAGAAGTGATCGCCAAGGCGATGGCGTCTAAAGACATGCAGGAATTCATGAAAACTAGCTGGATTGAACCCGTGACTTTGGAAGGGACCCAATTGAGTGCGGAAATTGCTGCGCGGGAACAAACTATTAGCAAAGTCTCGATGCGAAAAGTCGATGTTCTTCCCCATTTTGAGCGATGGATCTTTGGCTTTGTTGTGGTCTTAAGTATTTTAGCTTTCCTGCAAAAGACTGATTCCCAAAGTGAAGAGCCTCTTTGGAATAAGACTTCCCTAAAGGTTTTTGCGCTCAGCGCAATCTATGTCAGTATTTTATCACTGACCTCCCTTTCTTATCCTCTTATAAGTAGTGCTTTTGTTTTTGCCTTAGGCTTGATAATTGCGGATGAGAAAAAATCATGCGCAACTCTCGCTTAAGTTTATTTGCTGAGTATCTACATGTCGGGGACTAAAGTGATACTTTGAGCGTTTTAATTTCGAATGCGCGGAAATGGAGTGTGATGCCTTTTTCTGTTTGTTCGAGTTCATTAAGTTCTTCTTCGAGCATATTGCACTCGTGAATTGCGGAGCCCGCAGAACTGAGCTTAAGTTGACATTGACTAGCGGTGCCTTCGGCTTCGTAGAGGCGAAGCACGTAACCGCTGTTATCGTCGGCCCATTTGATGCTTTCAATGATGATGTTGCTTTCGCTAACTTCGCAAAGTGAATCATTTGTCATTTGATTTGCGGGGAGTAGGACTGGTGGATGATTGAGTTCATAGGCTGGGCAAATGACTTCTTCACTGGAAAGCTGGCCGTCGTGAGGGAGTAGGCTATAAACCATAAAGTGTTGGCCTTTGTCACCGCGTGGGTCGGGGTGGCCACCACTTTTGAGGAGGCTGAGCTTGACGCGTGAGCCGTTTGCATCTATAGCGTATTTGCCATCATTAAGGAACGCTACACCAAAGCGCGTTTCCGAAATATCGCTATACTTGTGTTGAGAGAACTCAAAGCAAGCTCGATCCACCATAGAGTTATTGTGAGTCGGGCGTTCGATGTAACCAAAGGGGATTTCGCATTTGATGCTATTGGAGAATACATCGAGGTCAAAGCTCGTTTGCAGGAGCTTGTGATCTTCATTCCAGTCCACGAGGGTTTCGAAATCAATTCTTGCGGACTCCGCATAAAAAACGATATCCTGTTGGATATGGGAAGCGTTACCAATTGAGTATTTGCTTCTAATACGTAAGTGTAATTGACCTTGATTGACGATCTTTGTTTTAATATGTTGAGCGCTTACCTGCATTTTTACTTGCTGATCAAAATCTATATCCCAGCTATCCCAAAGCGCGGGTATATCTTCGCCAATGAGGAATTCATTGAAAGCTTGGCTTTCTTTTGTGAGTCGGCGTTGGTGTTTCAGTGAAATAAGGTCTTTGATTTCACCATCGGGCGTAAGTTTAAATTCGTAATAGGGAGTCGACACTTTTTCTTTGATTGAGAAAGGACTGGAGTTTTCTATCTTGCTGTTTTTCACAATTTCAATATTTCTAGTGCTGAGGCCATCGACATCGCTTTTGATGAGTAAGTGATCCGTCCCATAAAGGTCATTATAAGGTTCTGAAGCAAGGTTCTTCATAGAAAGCTTTGTTGAGTCCACAGCTATACTGAAGTAATCATTGCGATTCCAGTTGAGGGTGTTGAGCAAACTGTATTCGCCGCTGCCGTAGCTTTGGGGGATTTCTGCTAATTCTCGGCAGGCTTCCATTGCTTGTTCATATTGTTCTATTGCCAAATCGTGAACTTCTGGAATTGAAGTTCCAGGTAGGATGTCGTGGAATTGATTCACTAAAAGAGTTTTCCATAATGCATCTAAGGTTTCTTTTGCTATGCCATCCCCACCGCTAAGCTTGCTTTGTACGTCTAGATATTCCAGAAGGCGCATAGCGACTTCTAGTTTGCGATTGTAGCGCTTAATTTTGTGTTGATGTGTGAGTGTACCACGATGCAATTCCAGGTAAAGTTCGCCGCGATGTTCAGGAAGTTGGGGACTCGTTTCGACCATGTTATCCATAAACTGGCTGAGGGTCATGTGCTGAGCTTTTGGGACACCTTCCAAATCTTCACAGCGACGTGCCATTTCTAGCATTTCGTACATGGGACCACCGCCGCCATCACCAAAGCCGTAGGCAATATATCTCTTGTCAGTGACATCTTTATGGCGAATGCTGAACTTATTTCCAGTGTATTTACCTTCTTCGAGTCCGTTTAAACGACTTAAAAGAGTTTGGGGGTCAGGCCAGCAGTGAGTCTCGTTAAAATGAGCGACAACTTCGGAGCCATCGATACCCTGCCATTTAAAACTGTCGTAGGGGAAAGTATTGGATTCATTCCACGAGAGTTTAGTGGTTAAGAAATATTTGAGCCCACAGCCTTTGATGATTTGGGGTAAGGCGGCGTTGTAACCAAAAGTATCGGGTAACCAATAACTATCAGGTGTGTAATCAAATTCATCTTTGAGGAACTTCATCCCACGGGTGAATTGACGTATTTGGGCTTCTCCTCCAGTGATATTGCCATCGGCTTCGACGTAGGAGGCTCCATTGGGCTCCCAGCGTCCTTCGGCGACGCGTTGTTTGATCTGCTTGAAGATGTTAGGGTAGTTAGTTTTGATATCCTCGAGGTGAAGAACAGAACTCTGAAGGAACATGTATTCGGGGTATTGCTCCATAAGGTTGAGAGCATTGGAGAACGTTCTGGCACATTTGCGTTGTGTTTCTTGCGTGGTCCACAACCAAGCCGTATCCATATGACTGTGACCGATGATTCCCGCGATCGGAGCACTTGGGCTATTTTTCTTTTCTAACTCTGGAGCCATGACTGAACGTGCGACTTTTAGTGAGTTGCGAAGTTGTTTTGATTGGGTGTCGACAGGGCTCTGAGAAATAAGTAAAAAGACTTTTTCCAAACAGGCGGCTACGGTACCTTTTCGGAAGCTCTCTTCAGGGAGGTGCTGGACAATTTGTAGAAGCGTTTTGAGGTCAAAAACAAAGTCTTTAATGAGTTCATCGCGCTCGACTATGAAGCAGGATTGAAAGGTATGGATATACTCTTCTTTAGTAAAGGTCGTGGATTCTCTTTCATCTCCGGGGTGACAGCCAATGCAGGGGTGACCGGCATAACATTCCAATGCAAGTGCAATGTTTTTGCCTTCCGAATAATTATCACCGATAAATAGCGTGTGGTGATAACCGCGAGCACCAACTTCTAATTCTTTTGAAATGATACCTTTGGCTTCATTATTGACCCATAGCATCGTCTCTCGGCCTTCAGTTTTCGGCTGTAGATAAAGTTTTTTGCCAATATGGTCTTTGCTTATGGTGAACTCAGTTTTGAACCAGGAGTTATTCCATACGGAACCCCACTGATGCGGTAAAGCAATATTTTCGCTAGATTGATCAGGGACAGAACGGAGGTGTTCTTGGCATTCGAAGAGCTCAAAAGACTTGATCTCGCTAAGAGGATTGAATATTTTTTCTTCGTACGTGCTTACGATTCGTTCAATTTTTTGAAGAGTTTTTTGTGTTAAGAGCATAATAAGACCTTTATTTCGCGTATTTACCTATAGTATACATTTTATGGACTACTTTCAAAGTATATAAGCTAAAAAAGATTAATATTACCCTCTAATTAAAAGAATAACCAAAAGAAATTGTGCTTAAAAAGAGACTTTGTGATATTTAATATACCTTTACTGGTATCTTTTTTGTTTTGTGTTATTGTGGTTTTAATAAATAATCTATAAGGAGATAGCTTAATGCGTTTTATAATCTTATTAACAAGTCTAAGCCTCATGGCGTCCTGTTCGAGTGTGGATAGGATTGATAGCTCAAGTTTAAAGGGCAAAGTTATGTGTGGTTACCAGGGTTGGTATAGAGCCCCAAGTGATGGTTCAGGATTGGCTTGGGTTCACTACAGAAATCAAAAGTCTATGTACTTCTGGCCGGGAGAGGCCGGCATTGATTATTGGCCCGACATGAGTGAGCTAGACGAAGATGAAAAATTTAAAACGTCTTTTCGTTATAAAAATGGGGAAGCAGGCTACGTCTACAGTTCACACCATCCTAAAACGACTGCCCGCCATTTTAAATGGATGCAGGATTATGGTATAGATGGCGTCTTTGTTCAGCGCTTTATTATGGAAACGACCATTGATGGAGACCAAGAGGCTATTTTAAGTGGCCGTGCGTACAATAAGGTTTTGGAAAACTGTCGTGCGGGAGCCAACCAGTATGGTCGTACTTATGCAATTATGTATGATCTCACGGCAATGCCGGCCAATTATTTAGAAAAATTTAAAAATGATTGGCGTTACCTCGTAGACGAAATGAAAATTACTCGCGATGCAGGTGATAAATCTTATCAAGAACACAATGGTAAGCCAGTGATTGCTCTCTGGGGTATAGGCATTGATGATGGACGAGCTTATGGTTCTAAGGATGTGGCTGAGCTTATAGATTTTTTCAAAAATGACCCAGATTATGGCGGCATGACAGTGATGCTTGGTACCTCAACCGGCTGGAGAACAGGTGAACGCGATGCTGGAGAAATCAAAGAATGGGAAAAAGTTTACTCAGCAGCCGACATTATTTCTCCTTGGACAGTGGGGCGCTTTGGCGGTCAGGATGCGGCGCGTCGTTATGCGGCAGACACAGCCAAAAAAGATAAGCAGTGGTGCGATCAACGCAAACTCGAATTTATGCCCGTTGTTTTTCCTGGCTTTTGTTGGGCCAATCTGAAAAAGGGTCAGCCAAATGCTAATCCAGGTGCTTTCATTGATCGTGAAGATGGTAAGTTTTTATGGGCACAATACGAAGCTTTATTAAAAGAAACGGGAGCCACAATGGTTTACCAGGCGATGTTTGATGAGCTCGATGAGGGAACTCAAATTTATAAAATTGATAATAATCCGCCAGAAAATGATATACCCTTTAAAACCTATGGGGATTTACCAGGAGATCATTACCTCTGGTTAGTGGGGGAAGCGAGCAAAATGGTTCGTGGGGAAATAGCACATAGTAAAGAAATGCCAGCACGAAAAACACAAATCTCTAACAAATAAGGAACAGCATCTTGGGTTATTTTGGAACAATTGATTATATATTTATGGGGATATACGTCTGCGTACTCGTAGGCCTAGGTCTCTATCTCAAAGGTAAAGCATCGGAAAGTATAGAAGACTACATTACGGGTGCGGGTAAAATTCCTTGGTGGGCCATGGGCATTTCGGGTATGGCTCAATTCTTAGACTTGACGGGAACGGCGCTGATTGTTTCCTTCCTCTTTATGCTCGGCCCACAAGGTCTCTTTATTGAGTTCCGAGGCGGCGCTGTTTTGATCCTCGCATTCATGATGCTTTGGGTGGGTAAATGGCATAGACGTTCGGGCTGCTTAACAGGTGCTCAGTGGAATATTTTCCGTTTTGGTGATTGTTGGGGCGGTCGTTTTGCTCAGCTCATCAGTGTTGTTGCCGTTGTCTTGACCACAATTGGTATGTTGGCTTACTTGACTAAAGGCGTGGGTATCTTCCTTTCTACGTTTTTACCTTTTTCACCTGAGTACTGTGCTTATGGACTTATCTTTCTAGCAGCTGTCTACACCATGTTTTCTGGTTTTTATGGCGTTATCTTTACTGACTTGTTCCAAGGAGGCATTATTCTCGTTGCCGTTATTTACATAAGTGTGAAAGCTTTTGCTCTTGTGGGAAGTTCTGAAGAAATCTCTGCGGTGGCGATGCAAGTGACCAATAACCCCGATTGGATGAGTGCGGTTCCCAAGTGGAACGCCAATATGCCCAAAGGCTATGAATCCTATAAACCTCTGATACCGCTGATGCTGTTCTACCTATTTCGAAATGTTTTTCACGGTATTGGCAACATCGGTGATCCCAAATATTTTGGTGCAAAAAATGACCGTGAATGTGGTAAGCTCACAGCTCTATGGACAATTATGATGACTTTCCGCTGGCCAATGATGATGGGTATAGCTGTTCTCGGTCTCTTCCTTGTCAAAGATTTATTTCCCGATATGTCAGTACTCAGTCAAGCGGGTGAACTTATTCACAGTCATTTCCCTGATATAAAAGAGCAGGGCTGGGGCGCGCTTATCTCCGGTATCGCTAACAATCCTCAAAACTACTCGCCTGAACTGATTGCTAATCTTCAAGGCCTCTTAGGTTCTGAACAATATGTGGAAAAACTCAGTCTTATTTCTTATGATGGCACAGTGAACCCTGAAAAGATTTTACCTGCAGTATTGATTTTAACAGTTACAGAGGGCTTACGCGGGATTGTGGTACTAGCCTTAATTGCGGCTTCGATGTCGACTTTTGATAGCACAGTTAATATGGCGACGGGGATGACCGTCAATGACCTCTACCGCAAGTATTTTAGACCAGATGCTGAAACTAAAGAACTCATCCGCGTCAGTTGGGTGACTGTAGCTATTTTAGTTGTCGGTGGTGTGATCTTTGCCAATTCAGTTTCAAGTATTCACGAAATTTGGGGTTGGTTGATGATGGGCTTAGGTGGCGCATTTCTCGTTCCGAATTTACTGCGCCTTTACTGGTGGCGCTTTAACGGCACCGGCTCCGCTGTTGGCTCATTAGTAGGGATGACTGCTGCCGTTATACAACGTATCATATGGCCAGAAATGAATGAGTTTGAGCAATTGGGCTATTCTTTAGTCGCTGGTTTAATTGGTGGTGTAATAGGTACTTTCATGGATAAGCCGACTGAACCTGAAGTCTTAAAGACTTTTTACATGAAAACCCGTCCTTTTGGTTTTTGGGGACACCTCAAGCGCATGCTACCAGAGGAAGAACAAAAGAAAGTCAGCCAAGAGCATTTTTATGATCTTATTTCAGTGCCTTTTGCTTTGGTTTGGCAAGTCTCCATGTTCTTAGCACCCATGCTTTTAGTTTTACACTATTGGACAGCATTTTGGGGAACTATGGTTTTATTCTGCATAGGTGGTACTGGGCTCTATTTCTTTTGGTGGAAAAAACTACCTGAGGTAAATTTCTATGAAGATAACGACACCAGTCTCCTAAATGATCAAGAGGAGCTAGCTAGTGAAAACAGTCCTTAATTTACTTCTTGTAATTAGCTTATGTTTTTCTTGTACGTCTGATAGGGGAATGTGGGATGACCGCATAGAGACTCTCGCAAAACCAGGTGATGACCTACAGGAGATCCTCGACCGAGGCTATGATCTGCACTTGCAAAAGGGGCAGGTTTACCGCCTAACAAAAGCTTTAAAGTTTAAGAAAGATGGTCAAAGGATTTTAACTGCAGGGGCTAAAACCATTGCTGACTACGCAATTTTAAGGCCTGCGGACAATTCGGTACAACAATTGATCAATGGCAATGCCATGGATCATATCCTATTAAAAAACATAGCTTTAGATGGTTATCGTCGCTTCTATTCGGGTTCGATTAAAATACATAATGTACCCCAGCCAGCCTTGGCTTTTTTCGGGGGAAATGGCGCGAACTATCAGACAGTCGATAGCTGCCTCTTTATGGACACGCGAACTTGGTCCACATTAAAGATTCACGAAGGTGGTGATCACTGTGTCGTTAAAAATAATATTATTCTTGGTGCTGGAGTAGGTCCACGTGGTAATGGACGCGAAGCGAGTGAGAAACCCTTTGCTTGGGGCGATGGCATTACTTGTGCCTCAAAGAATACTCTGATTGCCAACAACCTCATACTCGACCCCACGGATGTGGGAGCCGTGCTTTTTGGTGCTCCAGGAAGTGTAGTAAGAGATAATGTCATTGCGACAATTTCTCGTGAATCACTCGGCGGGATTAACTTGGTTGATCCCCTAGGCTATTACAAAATGGACGAAGAGGTTTTACGCACAGATTACCGTGGCTCGAAACTTATCAATAATTATGTGGATGCTTGGGGCGGACGCATTCATATTGCTTTCCCCATGGGTGCAGGCATTTGGGTGCCATCCAAACAAGATAAAATTTTACACGGTGCCGAAATCCGTTCAAACACAGTGGCAGGTGGAGCGGCGTCTTATGGTTTTGTGGCTCACAACGTGGAAAACTTCACCATCTTTGATAATAAGAGTACAGCAATTTACTCAGGACTTGCCGATGGCTTAGGGGATCAACTCCCAGAAAAACCAGGTCCATTTATTTATGATGCCGAAACAGTGAAAGACTCAAAGCTCCAAAAAGAATTCAAGAAATCAGAGCGTCATGTCTTACACCTACTACGCTGTAATCATGGTAAGACTAATGAATTGGGTTACAGAGTTTATCGCTATGGTGATGATGAAGTTGAAGCAGTGGTCACGGCTGCCTATGAAGAGATCTTAGGACGCAAGCCGACTTTGCGTGAATTGACGAGGTATGTAAACATCCTTCAAAAAGAATTGAAAAATTCGGACTGGCTACGTCGTGACCTAATGAATAACAAAGAGTTTAAAAAGCAATTTCCAGGTATACCGGAAAGTCGTCTACAGAATTTTCGTTGGGCACTTTGGTTAAGCTTGATTGACCAAGAACAGAGAAAGAATAGGGGGGATTCCGCAATGGATCTCTACTCAGCCTTACGTAAAAATATTTTAAAAGCAGATATTAGAACAGAATTACAAGAAGATATTAAAGCCTTTGCTTTGGAGAAGGCCTTTTAAGTACGGGTGAAACTATTTTTTTTTAAGAAAGAAGTTATTGTTTGGAAATAGAATAAAGAGGTCAAGTAATGCTACGCAATAAAGATATCACAGAGATGCTTAAAAAGCGTTTTAAAAAGGGTTATTACGCCATGAGTGGAATTCCCTCTGAGCGTGACTTGGCAGATGAACTTGGTGTAGCTCGTATGACTGCTCGTCGTGCTTTAGCCAAATTGGTAGAAGAGGGCTACTTAAACCGAAAGTCTACCGGACGACTCGAGTTCAATCCAAAGCTGGTGGTTAAGAACAAGCAAATTTGCTTCTTGGCTCCAAGCGGAAGTTCAAATGATGTGGCCCTTTGGTTAAAGGACCTTTACAGCGCTGCCTCAGAACTCGCAATTAATATTCGTCCGGTCTTTTATTCTAGTTGGGATGACATTGTCTTTCATAGTGCTTTTGAAGGCTTTGATGGCCTATTTTTTATTCCCAGATCAGATAATATTCCTGCCTGGATCAATAAAAAGCTTCAAAAAACAGCAACTCGCTTAGTAGTTCTTGGTTATGATATGTCGAACATGAACTTCCCTTCACTGAATATTTTCTCCAATATTTTTATTTCTCAGCTTCTCGATAAGTTCGTAGACCTCGGTCATGAAAAAGTAGATTGCTTTAATGTCCAAGCTCATAATATAACGATAAGTAAACGTATAGAGCATTGGGGCGTATGGAAGAAAATGCATAATATCCAAGGAGACCTTTTGGATATCAATGGATCCAATGACCATGAAGGCTCAGTTTGTCGAGATTATATTTCCGAGCTCATTCAAAAGGGTGAATTTAAGAGTAAGGCACTCTTTTGTTTAACAATGCCGGCCGCGATCGGCGCTTGTCGAGCTTTGCGCGACCATGGTTTAGAGGCTGGTAAAGATGTGGCTATTTGCGTAGCTGATGGTGAGTTACAGGCAGAGCTCTACTGCCCCTCAATTACTTCGCTCGAACGTCCAGATATGAAACCCTATCTAAAGGTTTGTATTGACTGGATCTTAGACCCTTCGAGTGAATGGAATGGAAACCTGCTTTTCGAAGCATCTAACGTAAGACTTCATCAAGGCGAATCGACTCAAAACTAATTTAGTCTTTATTAAGAACATAGATTCCCCATAAATCAGGGCATAGCCCCTCGTTGCCTGGTCAAGGGTCTTGCCAGACAGATAAAAGTATTTACCTATACAGCAGCATCTTGTATGGGTCGCATTATGCCTGTGGATGACAGCAAAAACCAATTAAATATCTTAGTTTTTTTTTATTCTCAACTTATTATAAACTAACACCTTATAGTCACCGCAATGACTTTAGATTTATCCCTGTGGCTTTTTTGGAAGTCATAGCCACGAGTGCCGGTGCACCTCCACGCAGATACAAAGGTACCGAAATAAGATTTCTGGACCGCTCTTGGATCGCATTGATTTACACCTAGAAGTGAACCCTCTGAGTCAGCAGGAACTGATGAATAAAGCCAATGGCGAGAGCTCGGAATCCATCCGCGAACGCGTTGAAAAGGCGAGGGCGCTGCAGTACCAACGCTTTGGCGAGAGCCGCACAAATGCTAGCCTCAATGCCAAAGAGCTCCAGGAACTCTGCGAACTGGATTCGGGAAGTCGAGCCTTGCTCGAACAAGCGATCTCGAGTCTCGACCTCTCAGCTCGAGCCTACGACCGCATTTTGCGAGTCTCGCGAACCATAGCCGACCTGGAAGCTAGCGAAACTAACCAAGCTCAACATATTGCCGAAGCAATCCAGTACCGCACCCTCGATCGTAAACTTTAGTGAAGCATTTTATTGGATTGCATATCCTCTAGAGAATGGGATTTTTAAGAAATATGATTTGGCTCTTGCTGTAAAAGGAAGGGGGATGTTTCCTTTATTACGTACAAAAGCTTAGGCTAAAGGGAGTAAGTATGGAATGACACAGTGAATCGAATTGTGAAGTCGTTTAAAATTTAGGCGCTTTCGAGAATGATATTGGAGTAAGATGCTGTCCCACCTGTTCTTATAAGACCAATGGCTTTTGGTACGAGCTTTTTAAATTCGTCGTGATCTTTGAATTCACGCGGAATATCTGAAAGAACTGCGGCAAATTGTTTTTTTGTTTCTTCATTATTCCATGAATTAAATTCTTCAGCCATCCAACATTTACCCACTGTAAAATGAGGTAGAATGACTTTGAGAACATCGAGGACTGAAGGTTGATCATCTGCCAGGGAGATGTCGATAGTTTCGATCTCTGGCCAGAAGGGGAAACCTTTGTCTGAAATGACTATGGTGTTAGTGTGGCGAACTCGCATGAGCAGTTCGTGAAGTGCTGGATTGAGTAATGGATGATTGAACATAAGTATCTTGTTTATTATTATTTATGGGTAGCGCCTTCGGCTTAGGTAGCGCCTTCGGCTTAGGTTTAGTAACAATACGAATTAAGATTTTGTTTTAGTGTGCAAGACAGGAGCTCGGCGTTCCAAGCTATGTGGTTCTCAATTCAGCGTGAGGTTTAAGAGTTTGTTTTAGGGCACCAAGCAGGAGTTTGGTGTTCGCAGTTATAAAGCGAGGTTGTCAGCAACGATGTCGGGATTCACCATGCTAATGAGTCCACGGTCATCGTGAGCCCGGGTCGAAATATCTTTGTAACAGAAATTATGAAAGAGGGCGGTGTTTGCGGACTCTGCACCATTTGAGCTGGCGTAAAGTGCGATGTAGGCTCCGGTGAAACCACCCGCAATTTCCGTTGCAATATGGCGAACTTCGGCCTGGCCGAGCTCATAAGTTTTTCCCTGAACTTCTGCACTAAAAGTATACCAGATATCATCACTTGTTAAACGGAGTTTGACTTTTCCTGCTGCGGGGATTGGGCTTGAATTGACCTCGAAACGAATGGAGCCTATAGCGCGTTTTAGTGTAATAAAACGTTGATTATTTTTATAATGAATGCTCAAAGCGTGCCAATGACTCTCATTCATACCAACAGTGAGTCCGGCTTCTTCTTTATCTTTTGGGGCAAAGCTTAATTCAGTTTCCGCTAGGCAGTCAAAATGCTGTTGACGACGTCCTACCCAGGAGAGCTGGTCGCTGGAATCGAGAGTCGTTTCGGAGCATTTTAGTCGCAGTCCCTGGCTTTCCAAGGACCAGCTATTTGGAATTGGATTACGTCGAAAGTTCCAAGTTAGGTCGAGTTCGTGAGTGGAGAAATTATCAATGAATTCAAACTTATTTTGTTCTTTATGTGGGGCAGGTAAGGATTGGGGCACATCCATGCAGAGCTGCAGATAATCACCTTCAATTAGTGGCCAGTCGCCATCCCAATTAACTGGTGCAAGATAGGATTCGCGTCCTAAATGATGAACGAGTGGGTATTGACCGTGACGAACAGCTAAGCAAACCATCCACCATTGGCCATTTTGATCTTCAAAAAATTCAGCATGACCAGTGGATTGTATGGGTTCAGCGGAACCTCGATGACTAAGTATAGGATTATTAGGGCAGGCTTCATAGGGGCCGTATATATTGTTAGATCGAGCCATGGTCACGGCATGAGTCAATTCTGTACCTCCCTCAGCCATTACGAGGTAATAAAAATCATTCCTTTTATAAATATGTGGAGCTTCGGGGTACTTACCTCCAGTTCCACCCCACATGAAAGTCGGGCCATCGCCAAGTAGTTCACCCGTTTTTGGGTTCATTTCGCGAATCCAAGCACCTTGCTGATCAGCCCAATGAAGGTGGTTCGAGGCAAAATAGCATTTTCCATCATCATCCCAAAAAAGTGAGGGATCAATACCACCCTGGGCGACTTTAATTGGCTCGGACCACTCACCTGCAGGATCTTTTGCGCTTACATAAAAATTGCCAATGCCTGTGGTGTCGGTCGTGACCATATAAAAAAGTCCCTGATGATAACGAATTGTGGGGGCATAAATCCCTCCTGATGCTTTACAGCCAATGAGGTCGAGTTGGCTTTTACGACTTAAGCAATGGCCAATTTGTTCCCAATCAATGAGATTTTTACTTTTAAAGATTGGTACAGCAGGAAAGTATTCGAAGCTGCTTGTAACCATGTAGAAAGTATCGCCAACTCGGCAGGCACTGGGATCCGGATAGAAGCCAGGGAGGATAGGGTTTTTATATTTTGTAATCATGGGACTTGTGTGCTTTTGGTTTTATCTCTTAAAGAACTGCTTTTTATAATTTTAATAAAATACATCAAAATACATTGTCAAATCATTTTGTATGTTATATAGTATTTTATAATTAAAATTAATTAACGATGTGTAAGTCACGTTTAAAAGGAATTATTACTATGTTTAAAACTCGAAATTCGTTTATCGACCTTAATGGAACTTGGAAGTTTAATCCAGATCCTTACCAACGTTGCAGGCAGCAATCTTGGTGGAAACAAGAAGGGGATAATTCAGGTTTTTTCCCTTGCTTCAATATGGATGGGATGTGGGATACGCAGGTGCCATCAACATGGAAAAAGGAATTTGAAGAACTGAAGTGGTACGATGGCCATGCCAACTACGCACGTGACTTCGACGTCAATGAAATTCCTGAAGGGCATGAGGCCTTTTTATGTATTGATAGTGCGACCTATCGCTCAGAAGTTTATCTCAATGGTGAGCATGTAGGTAATCACGAATGGGGTTATTCTCCTTTTCAATTTAAGGTAACAGATTTACTTAAAGAAGGCAGTAATCGTCTATTTGTGCTGATCGATAATTTCATGCAGGAGGATCGCGTACCTGGTATTCGTACCGATTGGAATAATGATGGTGGTCTCACGGGTTCGGTTAGAATTATTTTTGTGCCAAAGAGCTATGTAGAGAATTTTAGAACTCAGACAGTTTTAGAAGATGGCAAGGTCAAGGTTCAGGTCGAGATATTTGCGCAGTCAACTGAAGGTGAAACGACTTTGGATTACGAGTTTAAAATTGATGAATTGGCTTTGAGTCATAAGGCTTCTGCAAAAGTCGGCGAAAAAGAAAAATTTGAATTTGTTTTAGAGCCTTCACAGATTGAACTTTGGGATCAAGAAAATCCTAAGCTCTACGATACAATCATTGAAACGGCAACAGAAACTATTAAAGATGAAATTGGTTTTCGCGAAATTAAAACTGAGGGAGAAAAAATCCTTCTCAATGGTAAAGAGATTCGCCTCTATGGTGTCGCAGTCCACTCTGAATTCCCTGATACAGGTCGCGTTCCCACAGCTGAGGGCATAGAGCTGATGCTTGAAAAAGCACGTGAACTAGGTTGTAACTTTTTGCGCTGTGCACATTACCCTTATGCCGAAGAGTTTGGCAAGGCGATGGATCGCGCGGGTATGCTATGGTGGGAAGAAGTTCCTGTATATTGGTTACCCAAGATTCATGAAGAACCTTTGTTGAGTAAAGCCCTTGGGATGATGAGGGAGGCTGTATTACGCGATTGGAATAGAGCTTCATTGATTTTTTGGTCAGTTTCCAATGAGTGTGCCGGAGATGGAACTGCAGCGGGTTCAAATAGCGACTTAACGACAGGCAATTATCCCTACTGGACGAAAGCATGTGCACAAATTCGCGATTTAGATCCTAGTCGACTCATTAGTTCAGCTGACTCAGGTCACAGGAAAACTGAAGCGAATAAGGACTGGACTCCAGATGCAGGAGATCACTTTGACACGGAAATTGCTAAAGAAAGTTGGCATCCAGGCCATCCAGATGAGTTTTATGAATTGATGGATGTTTTGGGGGCAAATCTCTATGTTTCCAATCCAGGAGATAACCCCATTGCGACACAGAAATTTGTAGATATGCTCAAGCGCTTTAATAAGCCACTTATGATTACGGAGTTTGGTTCTATGTCAACTACAGAGGAAACTGATAGACCAGAGACTGATCTTGGTCACCCGGTACGTCACGAAAAAATCTTGCGAGAGGCCTACGCCACTTACCATGATCATGAAGAAATTGTGGGTTATGTGCCTTGGGCCTTGATGGATTGTCGTGTGCCTATGCACTGGCGTTGGTATAATCGTGGGTCGGGAACCTTTGCCTATGGAATGTTGGATAATAATTACCAAAAGAAACATGTCTTTGACGTCGTTCAGGATGAAATCACCAAGCTACGCAAAAGGTTTAATGATTAGTGAAGAAAATTAACTTAGCTCTTTGGGGAGATAATGGTCATCAGATTTATAAAGACCTAGAATTATATCCAGAGTTTGAGCTTGTGGCAATTGGTGCTTTTGCAGAGTCCGCAGAAAGTGATCTTTTGCAAAAGTACTCTGATATCAAACTTGAAAATGATTTTGAAAAGTTAATCCATGACTATGGCGTCGAGATGATTAGCTTGTGTTCAGGGCACCGTTCAGAACAGGCTGATTTAGCTGTGCGCGCTTTAGATAAAGGCATACATGTCTATGCAGAAAAGCCCTGTGCTCTAAGTGAAAAAGATTTAGATAGAATTATTGCGAGCGCCGCAAAGTCAAAGGCGCTCTTTCATGAGATGGCGGGTACACTTTGGGAAGAGCCTTATTGGTCCATTCGCAAGATTGTGCAAAGTGGTCAGATTGGAGAAGTGGTTCAGGTTCTTGCTCAGAAATCGTATCCCTATGCAGATTGGCGACCACGGAACGAAAAAGTGGATGGAGGTCTATTGGCTCAAGTTGGAGTTCATGCCGCACGTTTTGTGGAGCATGTTGCTGGACAAAAGATCAAAGATATTTATAGCCAAACAAGTACACTTGGCGAAGTCCGCAAAAATTCAGACTTGAAAATGGCGACTAGCTTCAGCGGTAGGCTTGAGAACGGAGGGCTTTATTCTTGTATAGCGAATTATCTCCACAATCCCGGTATGGGTAGCTGGGGCAATGAAATGCTACGGATCTTTGGGACCAAGGGAATGATTGAAAGTTGTGACGCGGGAGCACGTACAAGAATGATTATCGGCGATAAGGATTTTGGTGACTTGGATTTGTCGGATGAAAAGCTTGACTTTTTAGCCGAATTTATTAAAGAAATTTGCGAAAGTCGCAAAATGCTACTTTCTCTTGAAGAAGAACTCAGCCCAACGCGCTGGATGATTAGAGCTAGGGGTTTTCAATAAAATCACTTAATCTTTGTCCTTAGTTATTGACTAATGGCACTTGGAGATTAATGTATGATAATATGTATTTTTAATAAACTTGAAAGCTTTTTATATAGTCATTTTTTTTCTTTTCTAGCTATGGGGTTTTATACAAGGTATAATGATTAATTTATAGGATAAATATATGAGTAAATTTTATAAACAACTAAGCTTCTTGCTTTGTCTAATGTGTTTTGTCCCGCTAAATGCGGCAGACCAACATTTAATTATTGAGCCATCTGATTTTAGTTTTGGTTCACTCAGTAAAAACTCCTTAGTATATCAGCTTGGCGAAATACCAGTTATTATAGATCCTGAAAACAACACAATTTCTTATAAAAAAAATAATTCTTGGGAAGCTCAGGATTTTACAGAATTGCCAAAATTTGCAGCCTATGCCGAGGGCGTGGACAAGATCTATATTGTAGGTGGTATTATTGCAGGCCAGCAGAGTAAAAAAGTTTTTGACTTGAGTCTAGTGGGAGATAAGCTTCAACTAAATCCTCTGCCAGACATGCCTCATGGGGTTTTGAATGCAGGTGCGAGTGTATTTAAAGGTGCTCTTTATGTCTGTGGTGGACTAGAATCTGTTTACGCTAATGAAGCCTCGAAGAAAGCCATTCGTTACAATTTTTCTTCAGACACCAAAGCCTGGGAAAAGCTTGATGATTTACCCGAGGCTGTTTATTCCCCCAGTGTCATCGAAGGTTTTGAAGAATTATTGTTCATTGGCGGTAAGGTTTTTGATCAAGCAGGTGTGGTCGTAAGTACTAATAATGTCATGGGGTTTCGTCTTGCCCCGATTGATGGGCAGATCAAGAAAGGCTGGCGGGAATTAGCGCCAATTCCTCAAACTTTATCAAATAACTGTGTAGCGAAATTGGGGCAATCTCATATCCTATTACTCGGAGGAGAGAGCATTAAATCAAATGAGAAAAGTGAGCTATCCAAGCAGGTTTACTTTTATCACAATATGAGTAATACATGGATGACAGAGTCTGTTGACATGGAAGCGCGAACAAATGCTTTTTTAATTAAGCAGAATGATACTTTTTTGTTATGCGGTGGTCGCAATAGTGAAGGAAAAATTCAAGAAAAAGTCCTAGGAATTCAAGTTCAAAGAGTCGTCAAAAGCTTAGGTGCTATTGATTATGCGGTGATAGTTGTCTACTTCATTATCATGGCCGGTATAGGCGTGTTTTTTGCTAAGAAACAAGATACAGCAGAGGAGTATGCCCTTGGTAATCGTGGGGTTAAGTGGTGGGCCGCAGGTATATCGATGTTTGCCACAGCAGCAAGTTCTATCAGTTTCATGGCAATACCAGCCTTGGTGGCGGCCACGAGCTTGGTACACGTGAGTGGAGTCTTGTTAATTATTCCCGCTTTCTTTGTTTCAGCTTATTTGACCTATCCCTTACTCAGACGTTTGAAAATCACTTCTACCTTTGAATACATGGAATTGCGTTTTGGTAAGAGTTTGCGCATAGTGGGTAGTATTCAGAATATTACTTATCAATTAGCGGGGCGAATGAGTGTCGTTATGCTCTTGCCTGCCCTAGCGATTAGTGCTGTAACTGGCTTAGATATTATGCTCAGTATTTTACTCATGGGTGGCTTAACGACTTTGTATACTTGTTTTGGTGGCTTTGAGGCAGTGATTTGGTCCGATGTTATGCAGGGAGGCATGATGCTCCTTGGCCTCTTGATTATAGCCGTTTTTGGGATATGGGCTTTGCCCGAGGGCTTCACAACTTTTTATGAAGTCAATCAGGCGAACCACAAGCTCAATGCCTTTTTATTTAGTAGCGATATGTCCTTGCCCTTGTTTATCTTTTTTGCTTTAAATACAATCATAGTGCAAATGAACTTTGTTTCAGATCAATCCCTAGCTCAGCGCATACTTTGTACACCAGAAAAAGATGTTCCAAAGTTGGCTGGAGCAATGACGGCATGCAGTATTGTCGTGGCCTTGCTCGCCGGTTTTGCAGGATTAAGCTTATTTGCCTACTTTGCGACTTTCCCTGATAAAATGGATGTGATGATGAAAAATGATAGCATGGTTCCCTTATTCATTGTCCAACAACTTCCCGTGGGTTTGGTGGGGCTCATAATTGCGGCTTTATTTGCGGCATCGATGTCGACACTATCTAGTAGCATGAATAGCTGTGCCGTTTTAATTTCTGAAGACTTTTATAAGCGCTTTAGTAAAAATCCCGACGAGCAGAAAGCCTTGAAAATTATGAAGATTTCTACTTTTGCTTTAGGCGCAATAGGGACCAGTTCAGCTCTGATTTTATCTAGAATAGATACACCAGCTTTGATGCAAGTTTGGGCCGAGATTTGCGCAGTTTTATCGGGTGGCTTTATCGGTGTAGCTATCCTTGGTGTATTCACTCGGCGCACCAACTGTGGTGGAGCAGTTGTGGGTGTTGCGGCGAGTATCATTGTTTCGCTTTTACTAAAAAATTATAGTACAATTCACTGGTCATCATTTGCCGTTTTTTCTACTTTAAGCTGCCTGTTTTTTGGTTATTTTAGTAGCTTTATTCTTCCCGGAAAGAAGAGGGATCTTAGGGGCTTGACGCTGTGGGATATGTATCCTTCTGAGGAAGATGATCAGAAAAGCGCAAATCTTGAGCCTAAAGCAGTAGAAGCTTAATTTATTAGGCACTAATGGTCGATTATTTTTATTAAATATTTGGAGCAAATTTTGGATCTTAATTTAACAGATAAAGTGGTTATAGTTACTGGTGGTGCTAAAGGGATTGGCGCGGCTATTTCACAATCTTTTGCAGCTGAAGGTGCTAAGCTAGTTATCGCCAGTCGTCCTTCTGCAATGGCATCGGAGTTCGTGGAAAAATTAAAAGATATAAGTGAAGTTCTTTATATAGAGGGCGATCTTACCAGTCCAGGAATATGCCAAAAGATTATTAGCCAGACAGTTGAGACCTTTGGTCAAATTGACGTTCTTGTTAACAATGCGGGCGTTAATGATGGCTGTAATATCGATGACTCATTAGACAAATTTAAGCAGTCATTAAATACGAATTTAATTCAAGTTTTCGAGCTGGTTCATTACGCTTTTCCTCATCTTGAAAAATCTAGAGGCAATATTGTTAATATTGGTTCCAAAGTGGCTGAGACTGGCCAAGGTAATGCGACGGGTTATGCCGCCGCCAAAGGTGCAGTCAATGCCCTTACTAGAGAGTGGGCACTGGAGTTTAGAATGAAGGGAATTAGAGTTAATTCAATTATTCCTGCTGAATGCATGACTCCACTTTATCGCAGCTGCCTAGATAGACTTCCCAATCCAGAAGAAGAGGAGCGCCGTATTACGAGTATGATTCCTCTCGGTGAAAGAATGACTACGGCAGAGGAATTAGCTGACCTTACTGTATTTATTGCCTCAAGTCGCTCGTCTCATACCACAGGGCAAATTATCTATGCCGATGGCGGTTATACCCACTTAGATCGCAAGTGTACTGTTAAAGATTGATAGGCCTTCGGGTCGCTCACTTAGTGATGTGTAATCTTGAACTATGAGTCAATAATCTTGGGTCCGTCGAGCAAAACAATTTTTAATTATCTTTTGTTAATTATGTGTCAGCCCTACAGGGTTCCGATTTATTGTTTATGGTATTCCTAGGGTCACGACCCTAGGCTATTATTGTGGCGTCTCTTCAGGACTCATTTTATTGTATATGGTATTCCTAGGGTCACGACCCTAGGCTATTGTTGTGGCGTCCCTTCAGGACTCATTTTATTGTATATGGTATTCCTAGGGTCACGACCCTAGGCTATTATTGTGGCGTCCCTTCAGGACTCATTTTATTGTATATGGTATTCCTAGGGTCACGACCCTAGGCTATTATTGTGGCGTCCCTTCAGGACTCATTTTATTGTATATGGTATTCCTAGGGTCACGACCCCAGGCTATTATTGTGGCGTCCCTTCAGGACTCATTTTATTGTATATGGTATTCCTAGGGTCACGACCCTAGGCTATTATTGTGGCGTCCCTTCAGGACTCATTTTATATAGAAATGAGTTAAAAAATTAGTTTACTAGAAATCTTTTGGCAGGTGTGGGAAAAACAATTTTTAATTGTTAATTCTCAATTTTTAATCTGCTACCTGCTACCTGCTACCTGCTACCTGCAACCTGGTACGCTAATTCTATAAACAAGCAAATCTTTTAATTATCGTTCCAGTTCCACTTAGTGCCAGTGGGTACAATATTGTCTATACCACTTTGAATAAAGTGGCCAATTTCATTTGTTTGCCAAGTTCCTCCCGTGGAGAGTTGGTACTCAGGAGAACTAATCAAAGAATTTGTTTTGATGAAACTGACAGAGCCATCAATAGCAGCAACGTTTAAACCACGGTTGTCATGGTAGCCGGTAGTGATCATATTGAAGGCAAAGCCTTTGATGCCGAATTGCCCTGGATAATCAACGGCATCGGCCCCACCGGATCCTCGGCGATAATTTTCGTAAACAGCGATAGTGTCATTTTCTACCTCATTAAGCTTAAGGGGGTAAGTAGCTTTAAAAAGACCCGCCTTTGAACGAGCTAATTGACTATAACTCGTAGGGGAATCACCCGGGCGCCAGTTGTTAGCGAAATACGATTTAATGCTTTGTACATCTCCCATAGTTCCACCGGTACCAATACTGACGGATAAAGGACTAATGCTATCTACAGCAATTGAGCTAGGGGTATTTTCAACAAATTCTAGAGTGTTGGGACAGTAGGGCATTTCATTGGGAGTATTCATGTAATGCCAACTCCAGAGGTCAAAGCCATTGTAACCATTTTGGTTGCCAGGATTGAGCATGTGGTCCATCATCGTATCGTCATTATCGCCGGCATATAAAAAAATTGTTAGCGCAGTTTGTTTGAGATTGTTCACGCAAGTTACCTGACGCGCCTTAGCTCGAGCTTTACCTAATGATGGCAAAAGTAAGGAAGCTAAAATACCAATAATGGCAACTACCACAAGAATTTCTATTAAACTTATATGCCGTTTTTTCATTATTTACTTTCCTATGCTTTAAATATAATTTTGTATTTATGTGAACGCGATTCAAGACTTGAGTGATAATTATTTATAATTTAATGTATTTTAATAGTTTATAGATAGTATTATATAGAGATTCTTTTTGGTTTGTGCCATTTCTTAGCCACAATCCGAGCTATTAAATTTTACTGCGAATGATAAAAAAACCGACCATAATAATGGCCGATAGTGTACCTAGTCCCTTGAAAAGTTTTTTGTCGTCCATATTCATAAGTGTTTGTTGCAGATCTTGCTGTGGTTTTTTAGATTTAGTGAGGCTGACGAGAGCAATGCTACTTTCGTGATTGTCATTTTCTTTATTTGCTAGACCAGTTTGTCTACGGGGCTTAAGTAGTTTATGTCCATTAGCTTTAGATTCTTCTGTAAATGAATCTTTTTGATTGCCAATGGTGATGGTGAAAGAATTTGCGGTCTCAGCAATTTCGGGTAGGGGGTCGCCGTCCTTAAAGGGGTAGATAATTACTCGAAAAGAGGCCGTAGCTGTTTTGTTTTTAAATTTTAGGTTATGTGGCATTTGTTCAGTTGTCAGATTCATTTTAGCGCGATCCACATCCTGAGTTGGCAAAATATGTTCAAGCACAAATTCACCTTTGCCTTTGTAGCCAAACATTTTTACCATGAGATGTTTTGATGGATCTTTTGGATCAGTCAAAATAGCGGTGTCGCCATTGATTTTATGGAGCGCCATATTTTTCTTTAGATCATCGGGAAGAGCGGCATGCCATATGTACTCGCGTTCTTTGTTATCCTTTTTAAAATCATCGGCAATGATGATGTAAGGGTGATTACCACGAGCAAAAAGGGCGGTTCTGTAGGCGTATTCGAACTCCTGTTTGCCTTTATAATTGACAGGATCAAATTGATCGTAGTCATCATAAACTGGAGCATAAGGACGATCTCCGAGGTACCAATGAGTAAGGTATTGCTTGGGCATATCAAACCAAGGGCGAGGGTCGGGTTTTAAGCGCGTGTAGTTGAGATTTGGCCACTTGTTGTCAATTTGACGATATGATCCTGTGAGTTCACTGCTGAGAATGTCAAATTGTGCATTTTTATTTTCTGCAGCGCCGCTATAGTTTAATGAGCGAGCCATAGTTCCATCTTGTCCTTCACCATCAACTGTGATACAGGAGTTGGTACGGCTGTGCTGGTTAGCCCTACTGCGAAATTCAAACCACTGACGTTCGAGGGCATTGACAACAAAGTAGCCCTTGGTTGGTGCTGAATGACCACCTTTGATAACACGTGGGACGAAATTGAGTTGCAGTGCATCTTTTTCCCAGCTACTGCGACTGATCATTTGACCGCGAAAGTCACTAAAGTAAGCTAGGGGTTCACCGGCTTCTTTGACCGCTTGTTTTAGGTGCTCTTGTAGATTGTCTGGGCCTTTCCAGTCCTGAGTATAAACAGAAGAAATCATCCATGATTCCTGGCCAAAAGTACTAGGTCGGTGTTGTGTATAAGAGCGTGCTCCATCATCTATTGTGTGTTTGAGGTAGTTGATTATGGGATCGTTTGGATATGCATAATGCAGTACATTAATTGGTGCACTAGGGATACCGGCATTGCCACCATTTTTTTGATCATACATGACTGTTTTGTGAGTCCAAGGTAGACCAATATGGAGATGAAATTTAGCTACATTATTATACAGGGCTTTACTTGAAATGATTTTCTCACCTTTAGGCTGCATGCGTGAAAGAACGGACATTTGAGTCGAGTTGATGTTGCTTTTCCCCATACCCTCATAGTGAGCTCCTGATTCAGGGTCGTTCATGATTTCGGCACAATTATTTACTGCTTGAGCTGCTTGATCATAAGTAAATTGACAGAAACCATCTTCACCATAAATGGATTGCAGAGCTATGAGCATATCGCCGGTGATCCATGCCTGCCAGTTTGAGCGATTGGCGTAAAGAGCGGGCATAGCGTACATTCCAATACTCCAATTTCCTGCTGTGGCAGTGGCAATGACTTTGCGTATCGTCCTTTTCTCATCTTCAGTCATCCAATTATAGAGGTAGTCATACATGATTTGAGTTGAACGTCGTCCAAGAATATTGTGATAAGCATGTTGCCAACCCGGATTATTTTGACTACGCCAGTAATCAATAGTTTGTTGTTGTAGTTTTGCGGAAATGATCATTTGCTCTATAAGCTTACGAGCTAATTTAGTATCAGCTTTAAGTAAAGCTTCCAAAGCTAAGGCAATACGGGCGCTGGAACTGTGGCTATGCTCATTAAAAACATATTTTCCGTCGATTGTAAAGGCATCTTTTTGGGCATATTGAGGCTTTTTATCTACCAGCTTGGAGTTGGGAGTATAATTGCTAAGATCATGACCAAATTGAGTTCTAGTATATAGATACATAAATGAATGGTTATTGTTTCCGTGACGACTCTTTAGAAATGATTCCCGAATACGCGGTAAATCATTCATGGTCATATTTAGGCGAGGATGGGTATATGGGGAGAGCTCCTTGCCATCGAATCTATCTTCGGAAAAGTGTTCAGTTTGATAAGTCGGTGTGGGTTTCGGAAAGTTTTTTGCGATAAAGTCGTCTCTATAAACACGAGACGTGTAGGGGTCATAAACGATGCGGTCTTTAAGCGCTAAAGCACCTGTGGGACTCTTGTAGATTGCGGCGACCTCTTCGTTATTTAAGGTCGTATCGTAGAGGGCATAATCGTCGATAATGGCACCCTTAAGGTTGCATAGTAAAGAGGCTTTTCCCGAGGCATCTTTTTCAAGTGGGTGGAGGCTATAGACCGCTAAACGACCATCTACATAGAGTTTTTTAACATTGCCAGTTTTGGCATAGGTAAAAACATAGTGGCTCCAACGTTTATTTGGTTTAACACTTGTTGATCCCTGCCACCATTTAACAATGATGTCAACCAGTCCAGTGCCTTCTGGATCTAGACGATATTTTCGATAGTGATTATTCCAGTAATGCTTACCGTTTTCTGCTTGGATCTTAAGCAGATCCCCTCCTATTTTTCCTTCGCCGTGATAGACCCAGAAAGAGGCAGAAAATTCATTTTTTAGTTCATCGAATTGACCTAGCGATAAAGGGCCATTGAGAATTTTGATAGCCTTGCCAAATTTGCCGTTCTCAACTAGCTCTATGTTCTTTTTATCAAGACTTAGTGCATGTGCTTTAGAACCAAGAGCCGAGAATTCATTATTTTCGATCTTATCAAAAGACCAGTATGAGATCGGCTTGAGTTTTTTATTGTTTAAAGCTGCCGCTCTATCTGGGTGATAAGCGACCATATGTCCTTCAATACGGTCAGGGGGGAGGGTGTAAAGCTTCGCGCTCTTGGGGCCCTTATCTTTGGCGAAAACGACTCCATTGACTAGTTTTTCGTCTTTGCCAGCTTCGTTTGAAGTCGTCAGTTTAAACTTGTAGTCACCGATTTTATTAGTCGAGAAAATTGTCTTGGGATCACTAGCATCCGCAAACTTCCCTTTCGCACCTTTGGGTTGCTGCATAATGCTCCACTGAAATTTAGTTTCTCCAGCATTATTTCCTTTTATAAGCTCAGTTCCCTGCATTTTAAATTGTGCTTTTGAGGAGCTGAACCATGATCCTTCTTTAAGGAAAGTTGTGTAGCCCATACCAGGATCTGCAATGGGAATAGTTTTTTCTTTTACGTAAAAATCTTTTGTGGCCAATTGTTTGATTTGATCAGCATTTAGTGCACTGCTGTAAAGTCTGAATTCATCGAAGTTGCCTTCGGAGCGGTTGTGTGGAGAGCCATTAAGACCAGAGAGTGAGAGCTTAAATTTTGTAGAAGGATTCCAGGGACTTGTATGCTTCACAGTTTGTGCTTTACCATTTAGATAAAAAGTGACTTGTTCAGTTTCATAAACCAATGCCAAATGATTCCATTGCTTAGAACTCATTTTGTCTTTGAAGAAGCCAAGGATCTGCTGTTTGCCATCATTGTCTAAATTAATGCGAAAGCTGTGGTGCTGACCTAAAGATAAAATATTCTTCTTGGAGTCATGAGAACTATGAAAGCTAATCATATGATCAAAGCGAGTTTTATCATCCAAGGGCTTAAATAATAAAGACATGGTCCAATTCTGAGGTAGAGAAAGAGTTTTCTTAGTGGATATAGTACCCCTTACTCCTCGGGGCAAATGAGCTGATCCTTTTAAAAAACCCTCTTTGCTCTGCCAATGAAGTCCACCGTAGCTACCAATTCGATCCCAGTGTACCACGCCATCATTACCGCGACCGGAAGCATCGTATTCAAAAGCTCCGAATTCGTAGGGTGAATCAAATTTCCAATTGAGGAGTAATGAGTCTTCAGCAGATAAGGCCATGGGTAGGACTAGGCAGAGTGCTGAATAAAAAAGATTTTTAAGTATTTTCATGAATAATTCCAAGCTTTTTAATTACTGAATAATGATTTGGTTTTGAGTTTGAGACATATCCTGGATATCGACTTGCGTGATTCCGTTCTCATCTTCTGCAAAAGTGATTTTATCGACCTGATTAGCAATGGTGACCGTTAGCGTTTGGCCACTCCACTTTAACTTAGGTTGTGGTGTCCCTTTTTCATAGGGATAAAGTAGGGTCTTAAAACGTGGGTTAACACTTTTTGCCGTGATGCGGATTTGACTCACCTTGGTGCCCTTAGTGGGGTTGCTAGGATCAGTTCCAAGTTTGGAGTTGAGCAGTTCAGGTTTCTTAGTTAGGCCATCGGCTTGCAGGGCAAGGACCAAGAGCTCATTAGCCTTGTCGACTTCGCCTTTCTTTTTGAGCCTGATGCTATTTTCACTATTCTCAATCATTTCTACTGTGCCCATATCAAAGTTGCCGACCCATTCGTAGAGTCTTTGTTTTTCGTCTTTTTGGTAATCATCGATAATGATGGCGTAGGGATACCTTCCCTTGACCACGAGGGCAGAACGAAAGGCTTTTTTAACTGGGTTCAGGACGTAGAATTGCTGTTTAGAACCATGGGAAATATATAAGGGCTTAGAGCGCCAGCTCGGCATTTGATCAAGTTGTGAGCGATCTTTGCCGTAGACAAAGTCAGCCCATAGGTAGCCCGTTTCCGAGAGTGGCACCGCTTTAGGCTTGCCCGGCTTTTCTTTAAATTCACTACAGGTAAAATCGTAGAAGGCCTTTGCATCACCGGTTGATAAAGTATAGAGGGCGTTATTCTTGTACTGCACGATGTGGCCCGGCAAGTTAGGCCAACTGAAAGAATCGCTGGAGCCGTTACCGCCGCGACCATCGATAAGGATGGTTTGGTGACAGTCATTAAAGTACTGATATTTACCACCGTCGTTGAACCAAGTGGTGCCATTGTGATAAAGCTCAAATGAGTTTACATCTGCGTGCATGTGGCCGAGATTATACTTGTCTTGGCGGCTACGAAAAACTAGATTGAGGGCATTGTCATCCCAGGAACTGCGGGCATTGACATAACCTTTGTCGGGGCAGAGTTGGCTTTCATTTAACTGTAATTGTTTTGCGGCTGCCTTTTGAGATGGAAAGCTTTTTGACTGACTTGGGAAAAGCACGGCCATGAGGTGAAATTGTCCCTGTAATTTGCCATCTTCTTGATGGCTGAGCCATTCTAGCCTTTTGCCATAGAGTGTATTGATGGCGGGATCATTTGGCCAAATGTAGCGGTACAGCCAATCAATGGGTGCCATGCCGGCAATTTTCGGTGAACCATCGCCATGCCCCGTGACCCAATGCATACCCGGTGGCATGCTGCGGAACATCATCATAGCTCCCTTATACAGATTAGTTGTTTCGTAGAGGTTTTCGTCGCGACGGCTTAAAGCGAGAGCTGATAGCGCTGCAGACTCCATGCCCATGCGGAAATAGGTGTAACCTTCGTGAGCATAACCAGATTTATAAAGTCCGTGCTGAGTGAGGAAATGGCGCAATTTATGGGTGGCTTGATCAATTAGGCCGGCATCATAACCTTCTTCCCCCTCAATGGCCAGGGCACAAAGAACAATTTGATCGTGATGGGTGAGCCAGTTTGTTGAGATATTTTTTTTGTCGTCCAGTTTAGCTGAACCCAAACTTTGGCGCCATTTGGACATTTTTGATAAGAGTTTGCGCGGGGCTTTACGTTGATCTTCACTCATATTCGAAGCAAGTAAGTCATAAGCTATAGCAAGACCGCCACTGGCGTCGTGAACGAGCTTATTGGGATAGTTTGGACGATAGTATTTTAGATGTTCGTGGGCAGCGCGAGAAAGAACTATGGCTAATTCATTAAGCTGATCTTGATCATTTTTAATGAGGGCAATAGCGGCTGCACCGCCTAGCTGGCCGTAGAGCCAGCTTTTTCCAGCCCAGTAAGTTCTGGTGTCATTACTACCGACAACAAGTTTGACGTCCACATCCTTTTTACCTTCTTTAAGGCCTTGGTAAGTTATACCGATATTACTTTTCGGGTTGAAAATTGAATGGGCATACATGGCGCTGAGGTTTTTGGCTGCTCGCTGGGCGTAGGGGTCGGCCATGAAGCGTAGGCGAATTTGTGGTAAATCGGCGGCATTGAAAAAGAGGCGAGGGTGCTGACCGGCAGGTGGCAGTTGACCGAGTTCTCTTGTAGCGGGTACTTTGTTCTTGTAAAAGACCACCGCGAGCTCGTCGGAATTGGACTTTGCGATTCCCGCAGCTTTTGCAGTGAGGCGAAAAATGTAGAGCTGATAATCGGGATTGTGATGATCAATACTCAGCGGGCCAAAGTTCACTTTTGTTTGAGCGGAGTTGGGGTCGTCAAAAATTACTGGACCCGGGCCGTCAATTAATTGCCATTGGTAAGTTAAGTTACTGTCTTCAGCTATGTTTTCTCCTAAAAGAATAGCCTCTTTTTTTCGAGTAAAAATCATGTCTTTCCCCGCGTTAATTGTCGGCTTTTGCGCACTTAGCAAATGATCCGCATTGGGGCCGTTAAATAAGTAGGAGATTTCCTCTTGATTGAGTGAACGATCAAAAACGGCGATATCATCCAATTGTCCAGGGAAGTTGATTTCTCCCTTGCGACCACGATTTCCCCAAAGTTGGCAGTGATCTGTTCTGGTTTTGATAAAAGACTTATCGAATGTATATGACTTTTGCATAGCTATTTTTCCATCAATGAAGAGAGTCACATTGTCGTAATCCTTGCTAAAGTCAGCATTGATGAGTACATGGTGCCATTGGTCATCAAAAAGCTTGCTGAACTCCGTGTTGGGTTCGGTGTTAACACCCACCAAATCAGCCAGGTTTATGCTCACACCTTGACTGTATTTGTGGCTACTCATGGAGATGATACCATTACCAAAAAAGCTGCCTTTGTATTCTTTGGCTTTGAACCACAGGCTCATGGCTAGGCCCTTGGTGCGCTTGACGTCACCCAGACGAGCAATATTGAAGCGATTGTGGACTTTTACACTGGACTTAGTATTATTGAAGTCCCAGCTTAGGCCTGTAAAGGGGCGAGCACCTTGCTTAAGTTTGGGCAGGATAGTGGTATCTGCAATTAATTCTGCAGAACTTGCTTTTGCGAGTTCCGCAACACCGGCGGATTCACGATTGGCAGGGGAGTCAAAAGCTAGCAGGTAAAGCGGGTTGAGCATGAGGGCGTAGTGATTGTCACTCTGTTGCCCCACTTTAATAGTGACAGTGTCTGAAGAAGAGAGTTTGCCATAGCTTGTGCTAAGTTTAAGGGTGTAGAGGCCTTCTTTGCTAAAGCGAACTGCCGAGTTGGGCTGAGTAGCTTGTTTGAATTGCACGGTTCCGGGGCCGGAGATCTTTTCCCATTTGACTTTGACCCCGCGCAGATGGTCGCGGCCAGGAAGTTTAATACGCGGTTTGAGCTGATAGCTCTCTTGAATTGCATTCAGTTCCACTGCATCACCAGCATAGACATCTGGAGCGGTGGCGGGGTGGACTTTTACTTGCAGGCTTTGGCTTTGATGGCCTTTGACTTTGAAACTTAGGGTATAATCACCGGGCTTAGAGAATGTGACTTTAGCATTTGTGCGAGTCTTGTTATTAATGCTTACATTGCCAGGACCGGAATTTTTTAACCAAAGAACTTGAGCATCTGCAGGTGCGATAGCATTGAGTTGAAGTGCTTCAGGCAGATAGTGAACTTTTGCGGAGCCCGCAAAAACAGGGCCATGATACATTTCTAAAATTTGATCGGCATTCAAAGGGTAGTCATAGACGGAGACATCGTCCAAAGCACCAGGAAAACTATTACCGCCATTAGAACGGGCACCGATAAACATTCTTTTCGCGTGATTAAAAGATTTGTTGGAGGCGCCGTCATTGGCCGTGACGAATTGGCCATCTAGGTAGAGTTTGACGTTCTTTCTGCGACTTTGATAATCCACCGTGATAACAATATGGTGCCAGTTACCATCAAAGGCGATGTCTCTTTGCTCCATGTATTTGGTGAAGCCAACACGAAAGCCGGCACCCATATGGCCGCTAAGTCCGCCATAACCCCAGCCGGAAAGACCCGGTTCAAAAGCCGGATGACCAATAATGCGATGATTTTTTTGGATTTGGTCTTTGTGCAGCTTCATCCAAAAAGCAAGAGAAGTTCCCCTGGTGTTATTGATGTCGCCAATAGTGGCTAGCCTACCACTGTCGATTTGAGTCATGATGGAGCTACCTACATTAGAAAAATCTAATGCCTGCCCCAAGAAATCTCTAGCACCACTTACTTGCTTTGGTAAGCCCTTAGTTTTATCCCCGTTTACGCGAACCTTGTATTGACCAGAAGTTTCCTTAGGTGGCTGTGATTCAATGTCCTGGTCCAGAGTCCAAATCGCCACAGGGTCGTAACGGTCTAGGTAATGGGGTGTTGCGTTTTGAGCAAACAGAGATGAACTAAGTATAAGAAGTAGAGTAAAGAATTTTTTCATAATAAAGATTAGAGTTCCGCTAGTTTTTTGTTATTGCGGCGGATAGAAACTTTATTGCGACCATTGTCTTGCATGGTGAAAGATATCACATCCACCTGCTTGCCAATAGTCACTGTGACTTGATCACGGGATTCATTCCATTCATACTTTGGCAATTTGGCACCCTTGTAATGAGGGTAGAGTAGGACTTTAAAGTTGGGCTCAATCGCACGGCTGGGAATCACTAAGCGTTTCTGAAGTTGAAAGCCGCGACCCTTTGGCCAGCCACGGGCATCTTTGAGTTCAAAAGTTTCTAGTCGAATTTGAGGGTTAGTATAAATATCTTCGGGAATGGTGCGATCCAGTACACTCACCAAGCACATGGGGACTTTACCGCCGATTTTGCGCTTGAGGCCTGGCTTCATTTCCACATTGGGGTGACTTTCATCAAAGAGCATGATTTCGTGTGTGTTAATTGAGGCGATCTCGGTGTTCGGCGTGAGCATCATCAGCCATTCGTAGAGGCGCTCTTTATCATCTTTCTTGATATCGTCAGTAATGAGTACGTAGGGATATTCGCCTCGAACGAGCATGGCGCTGCGAAAAGCTTTCTCTACAGGATTATGCTCAATACGCAAAGGACGGGCATATTCATCCCAGATTCGCGGGTCACCCTTTTCAAAGCCCTTGTAGAACTTTTCCAGCTTGGGGTGACGATCGACGTGGTCCTGCCATTTAAAGTCGGGATTTTTTGCTAGGAAGGCATCGGCTTTCTTTGTAAAGTTTGCGTAGCGAGCAAATTTTCTACGGGGATCATTGAGGTCGACATAACCACAGAGCTCGCCAGGCCAGCGCCAAGCATGAGAATAGGCGGTATCAACTGCGGCAATAGTTACATCTTCATTGTCTTGCATGCCAAGCCAAGTGGAAGGCGGTGTGAAGTAACCCTGTCCCTTACCGTCGATGATGACGAGACTGTGGTGACGGCCTTCTACTGAACGAAAGCGCTCATCAGCCCAAACACGTCCTGCACCTGTGAGCGTGAAAGCCCCCTTGTCGGCGTGTTGGTGATTGGGGGCATGACCATCGTCACGCGCTTCGAATTGCAACTGCAATTGATCGGTCCCCCATTTATCACGAGTGATAAGAGAGTTGCGGTCCGAGTCAAAGAAAGTTTTGGCTAAACCGAGCTTATCACCATCATTATAGTCCTTTTTAGAACTATCTGCCGCAATAATCAAATCCATGTGGGGGTAAGAGTTATAAAAAGTCTTTTTGTTTGGGGGTGGGAAATTGCCGTTTTCGTCTAGAGTCACTTGGTTGGTACGTTGCAGAACATAATCAACCACTGGGTCATTGGGGTAGAAGCGTTTGAAAGCTTGCATGGTCATAGTGGAAGGACCACCTTGACCACCGTCACCGTGACTAATGAAACGTTGACCGGAGTCATTGCCCTTGCCAAAGGCGTTGGGTTGCGATGATTGAGCGTACCAATTGACGGAGTTTTTCCAGCGATTGAGGTTCCAGATATTGTCACCGCGACGTGCCATGCCAATAAAACCTGGAATGGCCCAGCGCAAACCAAATTGTGAATAGCCTATGGCCTCATCTGAAGAGCCCATATCAGACCAGCCGTACTTGACGAAGTCGCTAAGGATTTCTCTGGCGTGATCTATAACGCGTTGATCATTGCCAGGTTCACCTTCAGTGGCTAATGCTGTGAGGTAAAGACCGCCGGAACCAATGGCAATCCAGTTCCAGTTGCGGAAGTGGTGGGGCATATGTGAACCCATGGTCGTCTTGCCAAAATGATATTTATTTAATGCTTTGCGGCAGTTGGAACGTTGCTCTTCGTTCATCCAATGATACGCATAATCATACATGAAGGCAAACCAGGGTTCACCATCAATTGCAGCACGTCTATTGCTGCGCCAGACATCGCCGTTGAGCTGAATGGTCTGTTCATTTAAACGAAAACCGTGGAAACGATCAGGCGTATTATATTTATCTGTGCTAACCTTTCCTGCTTTGAAACTTTCATCCATTGCTACAAGGCGCTTGTAGTAGATTTTTGAAAGGGTAGAAATAGCCGCGGCAACTTCTTTGCCCATTTTTTCATCTTCGCGAATTAATGAATCCAATGCCTCAGTCATGAGCACATAAGCAAAGCCGTAGCGATGACTGTATTTTTGTTTACGGGGAAACTTGCTTTCCTTTTTCATGATTTTCATTGCTAAGTCTTCATTGCCAGCGGCTAGTGCTTTCAGTAGCTCATAGGATTCAGAACCCTTGTTGCGGATAGACTCTTTTTGATTGACAGTAATCTGATGATAAGCATAAGCTCCTGCGAGAGTGTTTTTGATGCCGTCGCGAATTCGTGGAAGATCTTCTGGCGAAATAAGTATGCGTGGGTGAATTCCAGGAGCAGGGACTTTGCCAAAGGCATAGGGGTCGAAATTTTTATCATCAACTTTACTTAAGTCAACTTTTGGAGAATTCGGCCACATGTATTCGCCATCGAGGATTTGATCAGCAGTCTGTTCTCCAGGCAGTTGGGCCATGGGTTTATCGGCATTCACTGTGAGAGTGCTCAAGAAAGCAAAAGCTAAACCAGTTGTAAGTAAAGTTTTTTTCATATGAATTGTCCTTAAGGTAAATGTGCTAAAAATTAAGCACTATATATTGGTATCTTGTGTATTACAATACGTATTCTAAACAATGTTATTGTGTCAATTTTTAATTCAATTAAATAAATTTTAAAAAGGCTAGATAAATAATTTTAGAACAACACTAAATTTTTTTATTTAGAGCAGGCTTAATACCAAGAAAATACTGAGAAGTCCACAAGCTTAAGAGTTGTTTATAAGAGCTAAGTCTTTCTATTTTGACTAATTACTATTGACAATGGCAGTGATATTTAAGCCATTATCCCCCAGGGGGCATCAGTATTCGCCGTGCTAATAGCAAGTAGGTAGCTTATTGGTGCAACGTGGTCATCTAGTTAAAGAACGTTGGATTTATCCTCATGGCGAGAATCGAAATTACCAGGGTAAACGCCAGCGTCTTGATTGTTTTGCTCACTGTAATGAAGAAAGTTAGAGGGTGAGCTGATCATGTTATAAGAAATACCTCGAAAGCCAAGGCTATTGCCACTGCCACCTCCTATCCCATTATGTCCATAAACAAGATCTGCTCTGATGCCATTTGTCGTAGCTGCGGTTCTAGCAACTGCTTCATGACAGGCCGCATTGACTTGGAAATTATTTTGATCTTGGCGATAGTAAGGATAATATTCTTTGAATTCACTGTTTTTGTACCACCAATTTCCATTGTTATCTCTATAAGGAACAGGGTAATTATCCCAATTATCTCCATAAATAAAATTAGCCATGCCAAGAGTTTTTAAATTGTTTTTACACAAGACGGTTTTAGCTGTACGTCGAGCTTTCCCTAAGACAGGTAAGAGCATAGAAGCTAAAATACCTATAATTGCAATTGCAATTGCAATTAAAACTTCAATCAGAGTGAATTTTTTTAACTTTATCATTGCTTACTATCCTGATTTTTGAGTTAAAGTAAAGTGTAGTTCAGTGAGTATTTTTACTTTAAATACTCTGTATGCCTGATTGTTTATTGATGACTTTGTCATAGATTTTTAGTTCATCTATAAGACCTTCATAATGCTGTTCAGTGACCGATTTATCGCCATCATAGTAAGCGGCTCCAATAAGAATGTCTTGATGGTTATATTGCTCTTTCTCGGGGCATGGAGATGTATCAATTAAGACATTATCGATGTAGAGTTTAACTTCCTTCTTATCGCGTGTCACTAGTATGTGAATCCACTTTCTATTGTATTTTTGATCTTTGAGAGAGTGCATAATTCTATGGTGAGTTCCCGCCCCGATACTTAAGGTGTACTCCTGTTTAAAACGGATAGAAATCCCCTTGTGGCTACCAATACTGATAAGGTTCTCGTACGATTTTTTAATATCTGATTTTTTGGGCTTGATAAAAAAGGACACAGAGACGCCCGAATGGCCCTTTTTGAAGGGAGTGGGTAAATTGATCAGGCTTGATTCGCCATCGAAAGAGGCCGCTTTTCCCTCTTTGCCTCTTGTGAGTTCGATGTTTTTAAAAGTTTTCTTATTTAACTTATCAAAGTCTTCTTCGATAAGTGCTTTATCAGCTAAAAGGCTGATGTTAAAAAAGATAATTACGAATATGAATCTCATTGTATATCCTTGGTTTTAATTAGGGTGTGTAGTGACGTTTGGAAATTTTATTGATGAGTTTGTGCAGGGACTGAACCTTTTCGGGATGTTGAGTCGCCAGGTTTTTCATTTCCCCTTCATCTTTTTCTAAATTATAGAGTTCAAAGCGTTCAGCGGGACTTAAATCTTTTTTGCGATTGGCAATGAGCTTCCATTCTTTGACGCGAACGGATGACCAAGATTTCCAGGCATTAAATATATAAGGACGTTGCGCCTGCTGATGGCGGTTCCCCAAAAGGCTAGGAAGGTAGCTCACGCCGTCACTATGCTCAGGAGTTTTGATGCCCGCCACATCACAGGCAGTGGCCACGAAGTCACAATAAGCACTAATATGACCTGTTTTCTGACCTGCTTGAATAGTTTTAGGCCAGTAGGCAATAAAAGGTGTGCGGGTTCCTGCTTCATAAATACTGCGCTTATCACCTCTGAGTTTGCCAGAACTCTGAAAGAACTCCAGCGTTTGACCGCCTTCGGGAGAAGCGCCGTTATCGCTACCAAAGAGTACGAGGGTGTTTTCTTCTATTTTGAGTTTTTTGAGTAGATCTAGTATGCGTCCCACATCTCGATCCATGCGACTGATCATTCCGGCGTAGGCGGCGTGGGGGTATTTTTGTCCGCAGTAACCTTTGACGTACTGACTGCCATAGCCGGGGTCTTTTGAACCGCCGCCACCGATAATTTTTGGAGTTTCAGGCCAATTGAGTTTTAGATAGGGTTCAACAGAATCATGGGGTACAGTGATCTCTGCATGGGGGATAGTGTAGGGCAGGTAGAGAAAAAAGGGTCTGTCTTTATTTTCTTCGATAAACCCTAATGCGTCTTTGGTAAATTCGTCGTGACTGTAAACCCCATCGTGTTTTTCTTTGATATAGCCGTCTTCCGTAAGTAAGTTCTTGTTGGTGGGGTAATGGATTTTTTCGCCATTGCGCCAAAGGTATTCGGGGTAATAAAAGTGTGCGAAGCCCTGATTATCGTAAGTGAAGACATGATCAAAGCCGTGTTTTTCGGGGCTATTGTCGTGGCCTGGACGACCCTTCATACCCCATTTGCCAATCATCGCTGTCTTATAGCCGGCATTCTTAAGCAGCCCAGCAATAGTGATGGAAGGTATTCTATCACCCATGGGAAGGTTGGCGATATGTTTTCCAGTCATGAGAACTTTGCGAGACATGGTACAGGTGGTGTAACCCGAGTAGTGATTAGTAAAGCGAATGCCACTAGCAGCCATTTTGTCCAGTTCAGGAGTTTTGATTTTTTCTTGACCATAAGAGCCGAGTTCACCATAGCCGAGATCATCTGCTAAGATAAAAATGATGTTGGTCTTTGTGTCTGAACTTAAAGCGCTTAAGGAAATAACAATCAAGAGATATTTAAAAATGGATAACATGAACTTGGTCCTCGGATCTGATTAGTATTATAATAAGTATTATATATTGTAATAATTTTACTTTCAAGTAGTTTTTTTGAAATAAATATTTAATTTATCTTGCAGGTAATAAACAATATGGACTTAGTGATCGATTTCTTTTGTCAAATCAGTAATGATAAGGACTCGACTTAGCCTATTTTTGACGTTTTCCTTATTTGCAAATCAGGATAAATACAGGAGATTTTGTATATTCATGAGAGACTTTTAAATCCTTTTTTGACTTTCTTGACATAAGAAGTTTCAAAAGTAAAAATGGATCCAGGTGAAAAAATAATGGAGATAAGAATTTCATGAAGAATGTACTCATTGTTTCAGGTGGTTGGTTGGGGCACAAGCCCTATGAATTTGCCGATTTTTTTGAACAGCTCTATAAAGATCAAGATTTTGAAGTGATCCACAGTCATACTCTGGATAGTTTTAATGATTTGAATTTTTTAAAAAGTTTCGACATTCTTATGCCCAATTGGACCATGGGGGAAATAAGTGATGAGCAAGAGCATAATATTTCCGAGGCTATAAAATCTGGCGTTAATTTAGTGGGCATTCACGGTGGTGCTGGCGATGCTTTCCGTTCCTGCTTAACTTATCAGTGGATGCTTGGAGGTCAGTTTCTAGGTCATCCTTATGTAGGAGAATACGAAGTGCGGATCACGCAAAAAGACCACCCCATATGTCTTGAAATAAGCGCTAGTTTCACTGTAAATACAGAACAGTATTATATGCTTACAGAGCCTTCAATAGAAGTTTTGGCAGAGACAAGATATATCTACGAAGGTCAGACAATGATTATGCCAGTTGCTTGGGTGAAAAACTGGGGGCAGGGCAAAGTCTTTTATTCAGCTTTGGGGCATGAACCGTCCGAATATGATGTGTACCCCGAAATGAAGCAATTATTGACTCAGGCCATTAGGTTTTTGACTTAGTCTTAAAGATCGCTCAGGAATTGATTCAAGAATTGAAATCAGAGCTTAGATGACTTGTGATCGTTTGTAATAATGAGTGCTGTTTTCATTTCTCGTCATCCACATATCCAAATCGAAGTCGGGCTGAGCACTTATATAGCGCCAAAACTTAATGCGATTGAAGAGCTCACGACGGTGACTTTGGCCATGCCATAGATAAGTTTGATTAAGAAGTTTGGATATTTCAGGATCATTAAGATCTGAAGTATCAAAAAGTCTTTGCTGTTTCTCCATGGGGTTAAGGCGCAATTTAAACATATAACGAATTTTATTTTCGCTGATATTTGGCTGAGCCGCATGCCAGAGGCCAGTATGCCAAACCAGAACCGTGCCGGCTTTGCATACCATTTGTTGCATACCCCGTATGTGTTGATAGCGTCCGATAGTGCTCTCGTTGACTTTTCTAAAATGGCTCGAAGGTAAAAAGCGCGTGCCTCCCATCTCCAAGCTGGTATCTTGAGGGTAAAGAGAGATCTGAATATCGAATTGATGATCTCTCCTGTCGTACTCAGCATCTTGGTGCAGGTGTTGCAGGCCTTTTCCGGGGTGAGTCTTATGGGGAAAGTGATGATCATAGCGAGGCTTTTTTCCTACGAGGCTATGAATGATTTTTATCATGTCAGGATGATGAATGATTTTTCCTATGGAACTTTTTTTATCCCAAACATCCCACAATAACTGTCCCTGAGGCTGGTATTGTTTTGAATCGGGGTTTTCCATATAGCTAAAAAATTCTTTACAGAGGTCTTTATCAATCATTTCATCAAAGCGTAAAAATCCTTGCTTTGTGAATAGCGCCATTTCTTTTGAATTGAGTAAATTATTCATGAGCTTTCTCCACAATTTTTTCTAAGACAAATTCAAATTCAAGATAATCGGTTTCAAGCTCATTGCCTTTTTGCCTTCCCAGTGACGGGTATTGGATGACTCGCCAGCCATCACGCATGGCATCGAGAACTGTTTCGTAAGGCATGGGCGTATCCACTTCATGGGGAGGCATATCATCGGAACTGCCATCGTACATTGAATAGCCAATAAGGGCTGCATCGGGATAGCTATTAGCCGTGTAGAGTATGAGTAATTGCTGACGTAATTTTGACATATTATTTTTCTCCAACTTTGTAGACTATTGAAATAACTTCAGCTTAACTTGCGAAGGTCGCAAAGTGAAGCAAAAAGAGTTTTGATTTTATCATTCATAAAGGACCCTTTGGAAAGTTATTTAGTTAATAAAAGTTGAGTGAATAAACTTACTTAGAGATTGATCTGTAAGGCTGAATTGAAGTTGCTCGAGTATTTTGAGCTTAAATGGCTACAAGCGTTTAGGAAATTGCCTTAATTATGAAAAACTCATTCATTTAAATCTGCCATGGGCCGGGAATTTTCATTTAAATCCTTTAGGTGTTCATCTAGTTTAGATTGTAAGTACTGAGCAACTTTGGGGTGTGTATCAATGAGATTATTAGATTCTGCAACATCGTTTTTTAGATTGTAAAGGGCGGGTAGCGGTCCTTTCCTCATCGTCATGTGATGCTCCTTGACGACGAGCTTCCAGTCACCACTTCGCACTGCCTCATCACGGAAAAAAAGGTGACGATGTATAACATGATTTTGACTTTTTAGAAGTGGTGAAATATCTTTCCCATCAATTTTCCGATCTTGTGGCACCTGAGTATTTACGAGTTGTGCAAATGTGGGGAGTAAATCAATAGTTGAAGCCAGCTGATTACACACTGAGTTGGCTTTAATCAAGCCTGGGCCCCAAAATACAGTGGGCATGCGAACACCGCCTTCGTAACTTGTGAATTTTCCATCTCGCAAAGGTCCAGAACTCCCACCCTCGTCGCCGTAGGATAACCAAGGTCCATTATCTGAGGTGAAGATTACAAGGGTGTTTTGATCTAATTCTTTTTCTTTGAGGTGCTTGATTAAGCGGCCGGTATGGAAATCGATCTCTTTTATAACATCACCGTAAAGGCCTTTTTTACTTTTTCCGCGAAACTCCTTTGAGGCGAATAGAGGGACATGAGGCATGGCTGGGGTTAAAAAAATAAAGAATGGCTTGTTTTGATTTTTATCAATGAATTTAATCGTTCTGTCAAAATAACGCTGAGTTAAGCTGGCTTGGTCAGCGGGGAATTCGACGATTTGTTCGCCCTCTAAAATAGGAACTAAAGCTTTGTATTCCGATTTCCAAATGGGGCCTCTCTTATTGACGTGAGGAGCGATGAATTTTTGTAGCTCCTTAGCTTTTTCTAAAGTCCAGTCGCCATTAAATTTTGCGTTTTCCGCAAAGGTCTGGTGAGGTGCAATAAACATGTCATTTGAATAGGGGATACCGAAGTATGTATCAAAGCCCTGAGCACTTGGGAGGAGGCTAGGTTCATCGCCTAGATGCCATTTCCCGAAGCAAGCAGTAGCATAGTTTTGCTCCTTAAGTAGCTCAGCAATAGTGATTTCATCTGGATGGAGCCCTTGCTTTGTTCCTGGAAAAAAGGCACTTTTTATACCGATCCGATCGTTATAAGTTCCGGTTAAAAGGGCAGCACGAGATGCTGAACAAACGGCTGCAGAAACATAAAAGTTATTAAATTTCATGCCTTCTGTGGCCATTTGGTCAATATGAGGGGTTTGCACCCCTTGGGGATTAAAGCAGCTTAAGTCGCCATAGCCCTGATCATCGGTGAATATGATGATAAAATTAGGTTTAATATCATTTGAATACACTAATGGTATTAGGCTTAATAAGGTTATGAGTAGCTTTTTCATTGTTATAATAACTTAATTTAATTAAAATAATCACATATTATAATATGTATTATATATTGTTTTTCAAATTCGATTACCACAATACTGATGATACAAAGATTATTTGTTTCTAAAAATAAAAAATCCGAATATGAAAATCGCAAACATTACTAGGCTCATGATCGCGAGTAGGACTTCGTAGTGATTGAATTTTAAATTCATCAATAAGTAAGTTCGTCCTTGGTATAAGTCTAAAAATTTCATACAGAGAATGGAGCTGACGCTCGTTCCCAGTGCCATTTGCATGAAGCTCATGGAGATGCCAAAGGATTTATCTCTTTCATCAACCACATGCATGGCCTCTCCGCTGATGCCGATATGCATGGCGGAAATCCAGGTATTAATTAAAAAAGCAATCAGGGCCGTAGTGAGCATGTAACTTACAGGGAAGTGACGGGTGAAAGTAAAGCAAATGAGGAAGAAGGTGATGACTAGGGTAGATATCTTAAAGAGGCGATCGTGAGAGTATTTATCGCTGATCCAACCCCCTAGCCAAAAGCCAGCAGTGGCGCCGGCCATATTGATATAAGAAATAGTGAGGACATTGCTTTCGCTAAAGTTTAAGGCACCAATTTGGTAGAGGTTGAGAGTGGTGGCTAGGCTTGATCCTAAGAAGGCAATAAGAAAACAAAAGATACAAAAATAGATATACTTTTTATTGTGCAGAAGGTGTTTGCAAGCATCGCTAAATTTATTAGCTTTTTCTCTACTGGTTTGGACTTCGGGAATACGCCCATAGAAAATGGCTCTTATTAAGCAGAAGATTGCCAAAATTATAATGATACTACGGTAAATATTGCTGTCATCTGAAAGGGAAAAAGCCCACGAAGAGAGCATAGTGGCAATAAGGGCAATGACTTGCCAAGAGCTTCTTAAAACGGCGAGAAAGCGTCCGCGTTTCCCTTTTTCAATCAAGGGTTCCATGAGGGCGAACCAATTAGAAACGGTAAAGATATGGCCCAATTGATAGACGATTAAGCCAGTGCTTACGATAAGTAAAAAATGTTCCTTGAAATAGGAAGCAGACAAGATGATTAAATAGGCTATGGGGCAAAAGACATTGGTGAGATTTCCTAGTTTCTTTTTGCCAAATTTATCTGAAAGATTAGCCACTGGTAGGATGAGTAGGACCATCAAGATATTGGGGAGTACAGTGAGCGAAAGCATGACGTCAGAATCACTAAGTCCAAACTTTTTACAGTAATTGAGCATGAATCCATTGATGAGAAACATCAGGGGAAGCATGCCCGTGCACTGACACCAGATAATATTTTTTCTGGCCGCAGTGTAATTAATTGAGCCCTTAAGTGATTTATTCATGCAGGCAAGAAACTTCGTCGGCCTTGTAATACAAGGCCAGTAGAATTTTATGGTTTATCAATATTATAAACTTTTTTAATCTCTTCGGCATTGAGTGCGCGATCAAAAAGGCGGACTTCATCTACTGCCGTCGGCTTATTATTACAGTGCATAAATTTACCGCCTTGGAAAAAACCGTTGCCCTTACGACTGGAGTAATTTAGTACCTGCTTTTGAGCAATTTTTTCTCCATTAAAATAGATAGTTACATTTTTACCATAAGTGGCGGCAATATGAAACCATTTATCTGCAGTAATCTTCTTTTTATCAAGGCTGACATCAACATTGCCAATATTTCTATTCCAATTGGCAATGAAACGATTAGCGCGGCAGCGTAGGTTTAGGTTGCCATAGGCTTCTCCCCATAGAACAATATCCTGTGGTCGATCTTTGTATTTAATCCAAGCTGAAATAGTGAATTCATCTTCACGTTGACGTAGACCACTAAAGGTGATGCGGCCAGCTTCGCCATAAATACCAAGGGCTTTACCTCTAATTCCATCATTGATAACTTGTCCTCCGGATACCACTGTAGAAGCGCCCTTACTATCAAGAACTGGGCTTGATCCCGAATCTAATTTATCACAGGGCATATAAGCGATTAAACCTGCTGGGAAGTCTTTGTTTTTCCCGGAGGTTAGTTTTGGGAGTTTGTAATGAGAATCGTAGGCGAGAGCTGCGGGAATTAAGGTTTGGAAGTCGCTTTCACTCTCATGTTTCATTCTTATCAGGGATGAGCCCATGGCAATTTGGAAACGGAAGGGGTGGAGGCCTTTGCTGAGAGCGATCTTGCCATTGACTTTTTCTGCGTTAACTCGACGACGAACAATGACTTTGTTGGTAATAATCAGTTGAGAAGCATTTTCGCTACCCTTAGCCAAATCAAATTCGTAAACGCCGTCTTTGCCAATGCGAATGTAGCCCTCGTACTCCAGGAGTTTTCGGGGAGAATTACTGCTTATCATTAGATCTGCAATGCTCACAGAGTAGGGCTTTGCTGAACTGACATCGAAATACTCTAATGGTAATCCGGAGGCGGGGATGAGTTTAGCTTCAGATCTACCTTGAGCTTGTTTAGCCTCTTCAGTTAGGATGATGTCGAGACGATCATATCTTTTTTGAATGAGTCCAGGAAGTACATCAAGCTTTTTAGCAGCGATATTTTTTTGACTAAACTTTGAAGGGCTCAAAGCCTCAAGTTTGTCGGCATTGCGACTGAGTGCTGAATCAGCAAGAGCTATATATTCACTAGATCTTGGTGCTTTAAGAGCGAGATTTATTTTATAGTCTTCTTCCATGTCACCTTTCCAGAAAACTGGGTCACATACCGTGAGCTCAAACTTGTGCGTACCTTTAGAAAGTGCGATGTCGCCATAGCGTTTTTTGTAGGAAAGACCATACTGCTTATCTACGAGAATGAGGCTTTGGTCGGACACTTTAAAGTCAATGGGACCTGCTGATTCGAGCTCGAATGAGTAAACACCGCTTTCAGGTACTTGGATGTATCCACTGAAATTGTAGAAAGCTTTAGTCATCCATTTGCTGTCTACCGTATTGTTCATTTTTGGGATGTAAAAACCTTTGACCGCATGGGTCATGAGCGCTGTGTACTTTTGAATGTTGGGAAGTGAATTTTTATCTCCCTGAAAGAAGCCTTTCTGATCGAATTTGGTTGTTTTTATCTCATAGCCTTTAAGTAAGAGTCCCTCTGATTGAGGCTTTGATGCCAAGCCTTGCTGAGGTGTTTGTTTTTCGAAATTTATACTTACCGTTTCACTCCAATTCTCTTTCCCGTAGCGCCAGTCTGCCTGGTAGGTTTTTGCCTTTAGGGTACAGCTTTTATTGATAGCTAAAGTGCCATCGTAAATTGCGGACTTCGCATTTGGTTCACTACCGTCAAGGGTGTAATAGACTTGAGCCCCAGGTTTAATGTTTTTAAATTTAACTGGATAAGTATCGACCAAAATTTGCGGTGCGCGCCAATTGGGGCGGTTTTGATCCACGGTGAATTTACTACTGGAGACAAAAACCGGTTTTGGGGGACGTGCGTTTGAATCAATAATAGATTTGCCATTGCGTTTCATTGAGTAAACTGTTCTTTCGCGATCAGTTTGGCTAAAATCGTAGGTGTCGACAGTGTCAGCAATTTTGACTGTTAGGCGGGTTCTGTCATCAGACCACTCAGTTGTAGGCAGATTCTCACCATATTTGTAGGGGTAAACCATAACGCGGTATTCCGGGCTTTTGCCAAAGGCGGGGACCGAAACCATATTCCAGGAATATGAGCGCTGGACATTGGGTACCGGGAAAGCGTAATTGGTATTTCTCCACAGAATTCGGACAAGTAACATGGGGTCGCCTTTCTTGGGTTTAGGCTTCATTTCAATGTAGCGCAAGCCCCATGCGTTACCGCCATGTCTATTTATGTTTTTGTCAGCCATGCAGAAAATAAGATCTGTTCCAATTACACCATCGGTACTCTTGCTTGTGTGTCGACCTTTTGCTTTGGGATTTGAGCTATAAATAGCGGCATCACCAGTAATCATCATGCGCCAATCAAATTGGTGATTTTGGTCATCTGCTTTTCGGAGGTCATCAAAAATAAGTAAGTAAGGTTTTTTGCCTCGAGCAAAGTGAGTTGTACGGAAGACGTGATCCATGGGGTCATTCCATTTATAGTAGTACTCGGGGCCACGAGTTTCACCATGCCAAGGGCCGTAATCTAGGTGGGCAAAGCCATCGTAGTGTTCACGGATTTTTGGCAGGTAGGCAAGCTCGGAAAAGCGATCCAGACTATAGGCTTCCTTGGCAAATGGCTGCATTTGAGAGGGCATGGATTCAAGGCCAGGGTGATCGAGGTAGCGCAGGCCATTAAGACTTTTACGCCACTGATAAGCGGAAGTCATTTCAGATACAGAATTAGAGGCAATTTCGGTATTTTTTGCGGTCATCCAATCACCGGAGATGGGTGCGTAAACACCTGCGAGGCCATCTACCGTTACCATATTTCTAAAACTTGTGTCGATGTAGCCACCGCCATTGCTTACCCAAGGAATACCATCTGCCCAAACTTGGAAGTCGCCATGCTGAGGTGACTCATGTCCCATGTAATACTGATCAATTCTATTCTCTAGGTGAAAGAGCATGGAGTCCGCTGACCAGTCGTTGCGAGCAGAAGTGATGCCACGTTCATCATCAAACCAAAACTTTTCTACATCTTTAAACTCTTCCAAGTTGTCTAATTTATTATAATCAGTCATTTGGGTAGCCGTGAGCAAGTTTATAGCTTTAAGTGAAAACCAATTATGATGGATTTTTCCTGACCAATTATCTTTTGGAGTGCCCTCGAAATAGCTTAAACTTCCTGGAAGTTTAGCATTCCAGACAAAATCCACTAACTTGTCTTCTGGGTAAAAATGCTTCATTACTGACCAGAACTCAAGGTGACCACCTGAGCCGGATGCGCCTGACGCCATCCAATAGCGTGCTTCATCTAAACCAGTGAGGATTTTATCAAGACTTTTGCCATCGGGGCGGCGACGTGATTCGGTAGAAAAACGATAGTAGATTTTTCTAGCGTGTTGGAGGTTGGAATTGGCTCTTGCTAGAAGATGACTATGCTTGAGTAAATTTTCCGGATGATTGGGCCCCTGTCTTTTAGCAATGGCAAGAACGGGAAGCATGGGGATAAATCCTTTGGTGTTCTCATAGGTGATACCATTAGACGATAAGTCATAGCTGAGTTTATTTTTTAAACTCCATTCGGCCATTTTTGCCACGCGAGGGTCATAGCCTTTTTCACCTTCGATCGCTAGGGCAAGGTAGATTTGGTTGGCGGATCCAGACATGTGGTTATTGATGTACATTTGACCTGGAATCTGCATGCCAGTGGTATATTTACCTAGAGTGCATTTGGAGATCACGCGACGGACAATCGTACGCTCTTGCTCGCTCATGAAAGGATAAGCATAGTCATATTCAAAGGCTAAAGATAAATGGGTTCCACTGAAGTCATATCCTTTTAAAGTAGCTCCATGTTTCTTATACAATTGTTCTACTCTTGTTTTTCCTCCTTGATAATAGGCATCATGATAGGCTATTTGCCCAAAAACGACTTCTCTACGAAGGAAATCATAAGCCACATCTTTTATGGGGGCGGCAATAGGATCTGTGTTGAGAATGTCGACTCGACCCTCAAGATAAAGAGCGTGCTCAACAGTGGCTTTTGCTGCTTTTTTACCCAATTCCTGATCTTCAGTAATTAATGCATACAAGCCCCAACCAGCGATTTTACTGTCTTCCCCCCATGGGCTTGTTCTGTAATTGAAATTTGCCGGAACTTTCCACTTTTCTGCATCGCGACGCATCTGCTCCATTTGAAGTTTAAAAATGCGCGGAGCTTTTTGACCCATTTTGTGGAGCTCTTTAAAGCGCTCGATATCCTCGGGACCAATAATAATCCTTGGATGAATACCCACTTTGGGTACTGGACTTAATTTTGAAGCATCAAAACTTGGAGCTTTGTAATCCACGGGGACTTCAAGGGGAGGAGGCAGATCTTTAATTAATTCGCCATTGAGGATGTAATCACCAGGAGCACCGTAACTTCCCTTATAAAATTTTTCTTCGCCTTTGTAAACCTTGGAGAGGTCTTCAGCTTGGCTTGCGGAGCTTGCAAAGAAAAGAGCAGCAAAAATAATTATTCGTACAGAGTTCATGTAGAGTCCTTGTTAAAAGAGTTTTGATTTTACTTAATAAATTTTTCTCAAGGCCTTATGCCAAGATTTTGATTGGGTTTTCCGTAAGCCGAAGCTTGAAAGAATTAATAGTTGGGGTTCCAGTAAAACCTCGTACCAGGTGGTTGAATGTGAGCGTTGAAAACGCCAAAGTTACCTACGTTTTCATACCACTGACTAGTCGTATTGGTGACTTTATATTCGTCATGAAACATCCAAGTATTGGTTTTGATAAAACTTGCTGAGCCATCAATATGTAGTGAATTTGCACCTTCATTTAGGTGATTGCCCATACTGACTCCGCGACCATCACTAGCACCGGCTATTCCTTCTGCGGTGGATTGAGTTGGACTCCAGTTTCTGACGTAATCATGCATGGCAATGGTGGAGGAGTCAACTGCCGTGATTTTATTATGATAATTGTATTTGAAAAGTCCCACGGCTATACGGCCGGCGTTGCCGCTACTAATGGGATTGTCTCCATAGCGGAAAGAATTTTCATAATAAGTCTTAAGGGCAGTCAACTCTCTACCGTCAGCAAGAGTTACGGTTTCAACTGAATCAATACCAAATTTACCTTCGTAGACGCTAGGGCATTCATAGCCTTTACGGCTTGTTCCCATGTAAACAGCTATTTGCTTTAAAAAAACATTATTGGGATCACTGAAATTTGAGGGGAGATATTGGTCGTTATCTTCTGTATAGAGTTGAATAGCAAGGTGATGTTGCTTTAGATTGCTAAGGCAGATAGCTCTTCTAGCTGATTCACGAGATTTCTTTAATGAGGGCATGAGTAAAGAAGCTAAGATGCCAATAATAGCTACGACAACAAGAACTTCGATCAGGGTAAATGTTTTATTTTTCACAAGGTCTCCATGTATTTTAATATGTATTATAATATTGGATTCAATAAATTTCAAGTAATGAGAGTGATTTTATCAAAGCTTTCCTGTAATTTCTTGCAAGCGCTGGTAGGTAGACTCCGGGAGTTCCCCGTTGGGCCTTGGACTGACATTGAGCAAGAGCTTGGCGCCGCGATCACGTAGATATTTGTAAGTGTCCAACATCCATTCAACCGATTTATATCTTTTAAATAGCCCCAGACATCCATGTTATTGCCATTTTATACTCTAATAATCAATATGACTTAAGATGAATTGGTGAACTTTATCGGCCCAGCCTGGAAGACGCTCGTGAGCAAAGTCTGGGTAATAAACGATGTCTTTTTCTGCACTTATTTTATTGTAAGCAGCATGCTGACTGGAAGGGGGGCAGATTTGATCCATGAGGCCACAGGCCATGAAGGTTTTTGCCTTGATGCGCTTGCTGATATTTTGGATATCAATGTAGCCCAGTGTATTAAATACTTGTTCTTTTCTTTGATGGAGTGGGTCGTGGTAGCGAAAGTAATTGCGCAGTTCCTCATAGGCATTTTGGTCGAGGTCCATGTTCCAGACGCGCTGATAATCGCAGAGGAAAGGATAATGGGGCGCACAGAGTTTTATTTTAGGTTCTAGGGCTGCACAGGCGAGAGCTAAAGCACCGCCTTGTGATCCTCCGATGGCGGCCAAACGAGTTTCATCGACTTCGTCTAATGACATGAGTATATTGGCGAGCTGGGCTGTGTCCAGGAAGATCTTTTTAAAGAGCAGGGCGTCGGGCCCTGAATCAATGCCACGAATAATGTGTCCCTTGAGTGTGTTGCCCAAGACCGAACTGGAATCCTGTGAGTTGCCTCCTTGACCACGACAGTCCATGGAAGCAATGGCAAAGCCAGAATTGACCCAGGAAAGCTTTTCCGACCATTCACCTGAGTGGTAGCCATAGCCGTGAAATTCGATAACACCGGGAATGGGCTTGGAGATGTTTTTAGGTCTTAGGTATTTAGCGTGAATACGAGCGCCATCAACACCAGTGAAGTAGAGTTCAAAGGCCTGGGCATTTGGGAACTGAAGTTTTGAGGGAATAAGTTCGACTTGGGGATCAAGCGCCTTCATTTCGGCGATATTGCGGTCCCAAAATTGATCTATGTCATCAGGGCAGGGGCTGGAGCCCATATAATTTTGGAGTTTTTCAATTGGAAAGTCAAAGGCAGGCATAATAAAGCTCACTAATGCTAAGGGTTTAAACGCAACTGAGGGTTCATTTGTAAAATATATAATACTTTATATAATACATTCAAGTACTTTTGTTCTTAAAATTTAGTGAATAATTAAACTTGAGTCTATAGGAGAGAACGGTGAAAAAAATATTATTACTTATGGTCCTAATGAATTTGGCGAGTTCGGTTTATTCAAAGGAACCCCACGACCTGGATCGCCATGATTCAATTGCCGTGTGGCAATGGTCCTTAGATACTCAAGATAAACACGGGCGATTAGGCAAAGCTTTTCTATGGATTCCCCCATCATGTGAATACGTTCGAGGCGTGCTCTATGGTCAGGATGTTTTTCTTGAGCAAATGGCTTTTGAAGATCCAAAAATTCGCGAAGTGTGTACTCGTAATGATTTGGCAATTATCCACGTGGGTCGCGGTGGACTCGGCTACGATGGCTTTGGCAAGGAAGGTGAGGGCTATAAGAAGTTTAATGATTTACTGAGTCAATTTGCCGAAAAATCAGCTTATTCTGAATTAGCTCAAGCACCATTTCTGAGTCTTGGACACAGTGGTGGGGCAATCTGGGCTTGGAGAATGGCCTATGATAAGCCTGAGCGTTGCTTTGGTGTTATAGGCTTGAGGGCAGCGCCCATATCGCCACCGGAACACAATAAAAAAGCGGAACTCAATGGAGTTCCAAGCCTGTGTATTACGGGTCAATTTGAAACAATGGATCCCGATTATGGCGCCGAGCATCATTGGCGTTGGTGCCGTGCAGACATTTTGTCTTTTCGCGCTAAGCGCAAAAACTTTCTTGGTAGTGTTTTAGTACACCCGGGTGCGGGTCATTGGAATTGGGATGATAAGCTTGCCGATTACGTGGCACTCTTTATCGATAAGGCCGTAAGGGCGAGGATTCCTCCTGTTAAGCCCCCTTTAAGGCAAATGCCAAAGTTAAAAACCATCAAAGTTCAAGATGGCTGGTTAACAGATACTAACTTAATCAGCAAAGCTCATTACCCGACGGCTGCGTATAATGACTACAAAGGTGACCCGAGCATGGCGTTTTGGCATCTAGATGAAGAATTAGCTCGAGCTAATGAGGCCTTTGGTCTAATTGATGGAAAAGAGTTACAGCTTGTTACTGGTGCCGACAAAAATGGCAACTTACTGACCAAGTCCTGGATGCAAAGCATCGAACTGGCGCCACTTGAGGATGGTATAAGTTTTGATTTGCAGGCGGGATTTTTAGAGCAAGCACCTAAGCTTTACTCCCATCCTCAAGAACCTTATGCGATTGGACATGCACCTGGCAAGGTTCGCTTTCGTGCCATGGGAAGTGCAGAACAATTGAGTGATAATCGCTTTCGTCTTAGGCACAACCGTTTTTCTTTGAATAAAGGAGCTGACTTAAAACTTATGGCTTATCACTCCGGTGATGAAAAATACATTTATGCTGAACAAGTGATCAGAGTCGCAGTTCCCAAAATAAATAAAGTAGGAAAAGAACAAAAGATACTTTTTGATGATATTCCCGATCAGCTTTACGGTGTCAAATCACTTGACCTAAAGGCCGTGAGTGACTCGGGGCTGCCCGTTCGCTTTTGTGTCATCGAAGGCCCAGTCATTATCAAGGGTGATAAACTCATTTTCACGAAAATCCCAGTCAAAGCCAAATGGCCAATGAAGATCACGGTGGCAGCCTATCAATGGGGTAGATTTAGTGAGTCGCAGTTTCAAACGGCAGCAAGTATAAAAAAATCATTTGTCATCAAGCAGCCTTAGAAATCATTGTTCTATTTCATAATTTCTTTTTTAGAAACTTTAAAATTGGATATTAAAGTACTGCGGCCTGACATGAGGCGAAGTCCAATTCGTCCTTGTTTTAGCTCAGCAAAATTATCGAGTTCCCAGGAAAATTCCTTTTCAAGTTCAGGCCCACTTACTTTCATACCTAGAGTCATTCCCTTTTTTTCAAAACAGAGCTTATATTTTACACCGGGTTTAAAGAGTCCAGTATTCCAGTAGGTGCCTGGTATTTCTGTGCTTTTGTTAAATTTTTTATCGGATATTGATGGGTAGCGACGAGCTCTCAGGTATTCTCCCTCAAGGTCATAGCGGTTAACTGCGTATGAAACGTGATAGAGCTTCATATTGAGAAAGTATATAGGCATACGAGGTTTGGTCCTGAGATGATTCCATTTGGAGATGTCTTCTTTATACTTCCCCATACCAATGCCACGAGCGTGAAAATAGAGTATGTTTATATTTCTGTCTAAATTGTCTAGGCGAGTAAAGTCGTATTCTATTTTTATGTCTCCTTCAAATTCTTGTTTTGTCCACAAGACCATTGATTGACCATTATCATCCGGATCTGGTCCTGCAGTTAAAATCATCCCATCAGTTGTGTTTTTTACCGAAGAATCAATTGAGTCCAGGAACCAGTTTTCTTGCCAATCTTCAGTACATGTATCGACCATTAAGGTATTAAAATTGGTTTTACTTTCTTTTGTTTCTGAAATAAAAGTAGCCTTGTCATTACAGGAGCAGGAGAGTAAAAGCCATGAAAAGAATGTAGATAAAAGTAATTTCATAAATAATCAAATTTTTAAATTGTAATACATAATATAATACTGTATATGTATTTTTGATTTGCAATGTGATTTTTGATTTGCAATGTGATTTTTGAAAATTTTTTAATAATTGGATGATTTATGAGACCTCAGAAAAAAATTCCTTTCATATTTTTAGTTAGTATAAATTTAATTAGCGTTTGGCAAGTAAATGCACAAAATTCACGGGGAGTCCTGCCTGATGAATTAACTGCAGAAGAAATACTCGATGGCAAGTACTTGTGGCCTGAATCACCTGAGGTGGATATTCAGAGAGTTGGCCAAGAAAAAGGTTTTATGCCCGATGCCTTTGGCAAAGCACCCGCAGTTGGAATTCATCCCCGCCTGTTATTTTCTGAGGAAGATATTCCAAAAATCCAAGAGCGTATAAAAAACACTCGAATGGGCACGAAGTCCTACGCCAATATGAAAAGGCGTATTGCGCTTCAGAGTGCCGAAGGAACGGCTTACTCAAATACTTTAAATGCCCTAGCAGCAGGAGATGTGGAAAAAGCGGCTGCATTGCTGGCTGATTACAAAAATGCAGGGAAGGGACCGATCACTTCTTATCATCACCGTCATTCATTTGTCTACCCCTTGTTATTTGATAGCTTCATTTGCTTAATTGAAAACGACAAAGAACGTGGTGAAAAACTGGCCAAGGCTACTGCGACCCTCGCAAAGATTTATCAGGCTCGTTTTGATGCCATGGATGCCGAGGCTGATGGCACAAAACAAAGTGCAAGCCCTATAATCAATGATGATGGCAATCAGATGCACCCCAATGGGGAGCTGAACTCTGATGTTTGGCGAAGCGGTAGAAGAAAGGCCTTTGATGGAGACCCCTTTTACGTTTATGCTTACGACTTTAATTTTAAATGGATGAATGTGACTGAACGCAGTACTTGTCGTCAGACCATCAACTCATTTATCAATGGCAAGACGACCATGGGCTCCCACATGCCGCATCATTTTCGTAATTGGAATTGGGTAGCCATTGGTTCCGGTGGTTTACTTAGTTCTGCAGCGGCCACACTTGGAGAAGAGGGCAATGATGCACGAGTTTATCAGCATGCGCGCGAACTCATCAATGACTACCTGACTTATGGTTGGTCGGAAAAAGGCGCATCTCGTGAGGCGATTGCCTACACACAATTTGGTTTACGCTGGTTGATGCCCGCCATGGTGACGCTTGCCCGCAATGGCGATAATCTTTGGAATACAGACAATTGGTACAAATCTCTAGAGTGGTACGCGCAATCAGTACAGAGTGAGAATGGTCGCTTCCTAAGTCATGGTGACGGTGGCAATGATGGCGTGCTCGATTTAACGGCCTTGATGTTTAAAAATGCTTATCCAGACAGCGAACTAGCGGATTATGTTTTAGCTGAAACACTAGCGGGTTCTGAAGATCCTGAAACTGATAAGGGTCTAATGCTCTTTCGGACAATTTTTGCGGTGGATCCCAAGAATGATCTTAAATATTATAAGAAAGGAGCCAATCTTGGCTTAGAACTCACTCATTTTGATCCTGAACGCAATCAATTAATTACTCGCTCTTCTTGGGGGCCAAAGATGTTGAAGCTCAACTTTGAATGCCGTGCAGATTCCTTTGCGCCCAATCACCAGCATGCTGACCGAGGCATATTTTCTATCACTGGAGCAGGAAAGACCTGGGGGACAGAACATTTTAGAGGAATAGAAAGTCGTCACCATAGTGTGGTGACGATCGATTATAAAGGCCAGGGTTACTTTGCGCCTCCGGGCAAGTGGATAAGTTTAGTTGATAATGAGCACGCGACCTTTGGTGTATGCGATAGTAAGTACGCCTATGATTGGTATTTTCATCCAACTTTATCAGGTTTTACGGACAAGAATAAGTCGCGTAGAAAATACGCGAGATGGTCAAGGTTTGTAGAGGATACAGATTTGTGGTTAAAAGATAATCCCGATTTTGATTGGAAAGCTAATATTGATCGCAGTCCACAAATTGAAAAGTATTGGAGTGGTTTCGAAAAGGGTGATCCGAGAATGTGGGATGAATATTCACGCCCGGTGCGCGTGCCCTTTAATCCAGTGCAGAAAGCGTTTAGAACGGCTGGCCTTATTCGGGGAGCCAATCCCTATGTGCTTATTATGGATGATATCAAAAAGGATGATCAAGCGCATACTTATGATTGGAATATGATGTTTGACCCTGATACAGAGCTCATTTCTATTGATACAGATGAAATTTTATTGGGCTCAAATACAGAGTTAATTAAAGGGGGATTTACTTATACTTTTAAGCGCAAGGGGCCAAAGAAAGCTTCACAGCTCTACATTAAAGTACTTGAAAGAAGTATCCCAAAAGATGTTTTTCACAACCCAGAAATACGACTCGAAGCAGCGGAGTTTAAAGAAGCGAGAAAGTGGCCCGAGGGACGAAGTTATGGTCTGACCAAACGATTAGTCATCCCCAGTTTTAGTAAAGAACCTAAGTTCAAAGTTTTGCTTTTTCCTCATTATGAAGGTGACGAACTACCAAAAATCGAGTGGAATAATGACAAGACTGAAGTCAAAATTCAATGGAAAAATCAAAAAGATAAGCTGTCATTTAGTCAAGCAGATGATGGCCGTACACGAATAGTAATTGAACGTAATGGAAAGATAATCAGCGAGGTAGATTAATTATGATAAGTAGAATATTCAGCATTGGTTTTATTGTTTTATTTTGTTGTGCATGCGAAAACTCAACAAAACAATCGCAAAAAGAGGAAGTGAAGAATTTTGAATTAAAACCAGACACCTCCCTGTTTGAGATCGATGTCCCAATGGTGCAGGGTGAGGTGTTGGAAGTAGAGGAAACCCTCGATGGTAACATGCTACAAGAGCAAAATAATTTCGCTTATACAGCTGAAGAAATTCAGCAGTATTTTTCTAAGCCATACACACTAAAATATGATTTTACCGGTTTTGATCCTAATAGCGTGCGCAAAGTACCTGAACCGGGGGTGCACCCACGGGTTTTCTTTGGACCAGATGAATTACCTGAATTGAGAGAACGATTGAAAAACACTGTCCCTGGCCAGAAGATTATGGTCGCAATCAAAAAAGAGTTGAACAATAATATTCGGATAGAAGGCAGTCCTACTACAGCAGGGTATCAGGCACTAATCAAAGGTGATGAGAGCGTGGAGATCCAAAAGAATATTTCCATTGCTTACGGTGCTTTATACGAGGCTTTTCGATGCCTTGTTGAACAGGATGAAGAAGGTGGCAAGCAAGTAGCTAAAGCTATTGTGACAATCGCACAAATTGATCAAAAAGTCATTCAGAAATCTATTGACTCCTATAAGCAAAAACATCCAGAAGCCAAGAGGATTGATTTCCGAGTTACTGCTAAGCACCCATCGCAAAATGGTACCTTAGGTCTGATGTATGACTGGGCGTACAATTTTATGAATCAGCAACAAAGAGATATTGTTCGTAAAGCGATTGTTACGGCGTCTAACAACATGACTTTGCAGGGTGCGCAAAACCTGCGTACAATTCGAACGAATTCCAGTAATTGGATTTCATGGACATCACGACTCGTGTGCTTGCTCGCAGCAATAGAAGGAGAAGAGGGATACGACCCAGTGGCTTATCAGCATTCAGTACAGGCCATGAAGTGGTTCTTTTCTTTGAGTATTTTTCCTGATGGAGAAAGTCATGAAGGCTGGGGAAAACAATTTCTCATGGCTGAATTAGCTTACATTATGGCGAGAAGAGGAGAGTATTTTTTTGCGAATCAAAATGTTCGCAATACTTTTAATAAATATTGGCTTCATGCTTTAAACCCATGGGGACGTAAAGATGAAGAGTTTGGTGGAGTTTCAGGGCCATTTACATTCTATGATTCCCAGGGAGGAACAAAGACTCGTATCCCTTCCTTGCCAGATATATTGGTTTATAAAAAACTTTACCCCAAAGATCCGGCCATAGATTTTATTTATCGTAGTGCGATGGGAGAAGGCTACGGCAGTTTTTCTGAACGCATTAATTTACGTCATCATTTCTCAACTTATGATGGCTTCTGCAAAGCCATTTTTGCGATGACTTTTGACCATACTAAGACTTGGGATGAAGCGCATGCTGATTTAACAAAAGATAAGGATTTAACGTACTTTAGCATAGATACGGGGAATATGATTACGCGATCAGACTGGAGTTCTGACGCCCTTTACTTTCACTATAATAATCGTTCCATGCCGGGTGGTCACAAGTACTCGGACCGCGGGCATTTCAATGTATATGCCGATGGTCGCTACTGGGGGATTTACGAGAAAATGCGTCAGGTGAGGGAAGCGTATTTGCCCAAGAATCGCAGCACAGTCATGATTGATGGGCGGGGCGTGTCTATTGCTCCAGGTAAATGTGTGGATCATGTGAGTAATGACTTAACGAGTTTCACAGTTAGTGACTTGAAGATAACTTATGATTATTCCCACAACTACCTCTTTCCTTTGAAGGGAGAAGATAGAAAGAAAAAAGTTATGTTGCCACATTCATATAATGAATTTCGCTTAGAGCCGTCGGAATACCCTTATTATAATTTAACTCAGGACATGAGACCGCATTGGTATGAAAGCCTCAAAAAGCCCTATGACCAACGTATGGGTGGAAGTAATTCTGCGGGATGGAGAAAGCATGATATCCCCATGAAAAAAGCTTTTCGTACGGCAGGTATGGTACGTGGTAAGCACCCGTATATTCTCATTGTAGATGACATTCAAAAAGATGATCAAAAAAGGCATTACGAGTGGGGTATGACTTTGGCGAGTGATATAAATTTAAATAAGGCGGCAAAAGATTTGGCGATTTTAAGTGACGATAAAAACCGTCAATTAGTGGTTCAAATGCTCAGTGCAGATGGTCTTGAAGATGCCCCAAAAATAAAAGAAGTACGCAGTAAGAATCCTCCTCAGCCGGATAAAGTTATCCCCAAGTTAGTGTTCAATTCTCATGCTAAAGCCCCAAGCTTCAAAGCGCTTATCTATCCTCCACGGGGTGAGCAAGCGCAAGTTAACTGGAATGAAGACAGAACTCAGCTCACACTTACTTGGTCAGATCAAGTGGATTTGATTACTTTCCGTGAGGCAGAAGATGGCAGGACTCGAATTAAAGTTCAGCGACAAGGTAATGATATAGTTGAAATAAAATGATAAACGACAAGATCTTAACTCTATTTTATCTGAGTATTTTAAATGTAATAATATTTAATCTAAGTGCTGCAGATTTATCGCCAGAAGCTATGCGCTCACCGGTGAGTCAGGTTTTTCAGTTTAAAGTAGAGGTGAAAGAGACGGGCTGGAAACAAGGACAGGATTCAAATACGGTCACTTATCTCTGGATTCCTGAAAAAACAAAAAAAGTCAAAGGCGTTTTAATTCTCTGCAGCAATGCCCCTGAACATACACTCGTAGGACATGAAAAATTACGCGATGTTTGCCGCAAACATGACTTAGCCATCTTTTGGGGTGTGCGCTCCTTTTATAATTTTGCCTCGAAAGAAAATGAAAAAATTGTTGCCTTAGCAGAAAAGATTCTTGTTCGCTTAGCGGAGGTTTCGGGTTATCAGGAACTTGCTACGGTCCCCTGGATTCCCCTTGGTGAATCGGGGCACCTTTTGATGGTTCAGGCTCTACTAAACCATCGGCCTGAACGCTCAATTGCAGGTATTGCACTCAAGGACCCCGTGATGGCCAACAGAGCCTGGGAAGTTCCACTACTCTCTATTCACGGGACTTCACACGAATGGAATCAGACCAAAAAGGATTATCCGAATATATGGAATGGGAAGGATCGTAAAGAGGGCTTGAGGTCTTATAAAGATTATTCAGAAACCGCCAAAGCTAGAAGAAATTGGCCGGCCAGCCTGGTGCTCGATCCCGAGAGTGGACACTTCGAAATTTCCGAGCGTTTGGTTGAGTATGTGGCGGAATTTATCGATGCCATTGTACCGCTACGTTTAAATCCTGGAGGTGAATTAAAGCCAATAGATTTTTCGTCTACTTATCGTGCGGATCTTGCTTACAGAAAAGAACAGGTCCCGACGCCTTTTGCGGCGGATCAGACTGGCACAGGTTTTTGGTATCCCACAAAAGAACTAGCAAAGAAAGCTCAAGCAATAAGTGATTATAATTGGGACGCCGAATCCCAATTAATTGGCGTAGCAAATACGGATGGAGAAGTTTTTAAATTCAGCTTTGGGGGGATTTCCTACATCGATGTAAATTATCCTACAGAAAAGCATCCTAATGCTCCAGTGGTAAAAATGCTGGATGACGGCATCACTTTTGAATTAAAATCTATCGTAATGGATCAACTTCCTGCGGAATTTAAGCAGGCGGGCCTTCCATTACCAAAAGCACCAGGTACACCAACTATAGAATGGGTTTGCGGTGCCTTTGAGCCTTTGGGCAATAATCGCTTTTGCATGGCTATTGATCGAACTTGGCCGTCACCATTGTACTTTGCTGTTCGTCACCCAGGTACAGATAACATACGCGGGGTTTGTCAGCCAATACAGATGAGTCGCTGGGGTGAACCAAAAACAAATGTGGCTCAGTCCATTAAATTTGATCATATCGAAGACGTGAAAGAGGGAAGCAAAGAGTTGCCGTTGAAGGCAGAAAGTAATCGTGGTTTACCCGTGCGTTTTTATGTGGATTCAGGTCCTGCGATTATTCAGGGGGATAAACTCATTTTTACCGAGATCCCTCCCAAAGCTAAATTTCCAATTGAGGTAGAAGTCGTGGCCTGGCAGTGGGGCACAAGCAAGGGAGAGGGCGTTCGCCGAGCTAAAAATGTGCACAAGACTTTTCGTATATTAAAATCCGAGTAAGGGAAGAATCGTCCTCGTTCTCAGTGCTGAATGTGGATAAAGTAGCGAGACATTTGACGAAGCGCTACTTTTGATTAGTGCTAGAGCAAATAAATGTATAGACGCTAAAGCCTCTCTAGTGTCGGTACTGGTAAGTAGCGTTGTTGAAAGTGAATGTGCTGGCGTCTACGCCTCCCGTGATATAGAGCTTTTTATTTAAGTTAAAGCCTGTACCCCAAATGATTCCGTGTGGTAGTTGAGGCCCCTTACGAAAAGTGTTTTTCCCTGGTGAAAATATATACACATCGCGATCAGATGTTTTGTTGCGGCCACTCATGATCCAGATTTCTCCTTTATAGTGAGCTACAGCGGCAGAGCGAGGCGAATTGGGGACAGCAATAGTTGTCCAGCTCATAGTTCCAAGATCTAAAATAGCTAGGTATTTATGGTCGACAATATGGTAAAACTTATCCTCGAGCTTAACTCCATAGGAAGACCCCTTGCCCAGAGCTCCCTTGTTTTCGACTTGCCATTGTGATTCACCGTCAGCAATGCTGAATAAGTGGATGTTATGTTCCTCTTTTTCTAGTCCATATCCCATGACGTAATAACGGTTTTGGTGGTTGAATGAGAGGGCACTAGGAAGCGCTAGAGGCAGGTCGGGCAGGTTACTCATTTTTTCACTTTCGATATCAAAGGATTGGGCAATCGGGGGATATTTTTTTTTGCCTTCTGCATCGCGGGATTCACCACCGGCTGTAATAATTTTGTTGCCGAGGTGGGATACGCCACAATATGCACGTGCCATGCCAAAATGAGCTTCGATTTTCCATTTTTCCCCATCAAAACTAAGGAGTTCTTCATGGCATTTCCCCTGGTTGGGGAAGTCATACATACCTGTTAAGGCCCACTCTAGGTAGAATTTTCCCTGCAACACATCACCACCGAGGTCGTGAGTCCCACTCGGCATTCTAGCGACGAGCTTCCAGTCGCGCTGCCAGGCATCTTTGGAAGACTCTTTTATGTAGTGATCGTTTCCGGATCTAAACCAAATACTGCCCAAGTCATCAACAAAAATTTTATCGACTTTAAACTTAGTTTGATATTCAGTGATGTGATCTTTCTTTTTTAGGGTGATGAGCTCGATGATTTTATTGTTATCACAAGCGATGAGCATACCGCCAGTAGGGGCAATGGTGAGGTCGGTAATTTTGGCTCCTTGGGTCAAGCTAGAATAATCTTTCCATCCCTGTTTGACTTTGGAAGGGTTCAATCGGAAAATTTGTGTATCATCTGCAATGACCAGCTTGCCAGTTTCATCGTTAATTAGGTGTTGCCATTGCCCTTTTGGCACATTGTCCAGCTTTTGCCATTGTTTTGAGCTGGCTTTGAGGAGCCATACTTCGCCATCTATTAAAGTCCAATAATTGCCATAAACATCAAAGCTTCTTTGACTTGATGATTGGGGCCATTGACTTGCGGGCTTAGGGATATTGATTGGAAATTCCGGAAAGTTGTTTTGCTTTGATAAAACAAAATCTTCTGCCATGAGGCAAAGACTAAAGCACAGTAAAAAGAGTATTTTCATGGTGATACCTAGGTTCTTCGTATTATTTTAAATCTCAGATTGATTAGAAGGGGTAATTATAGAATTTCAGATCTTTGATCTCGGCTTTTAAGTCTTTGCCAATAATCAGTGTGTTTGAAATGAATCCTAGGGGAAGCGTTTTTTCATATTCTGTTGTTTGGCCATTCAAAGTAATGACAACTTTATCTTTAAAAACGGCTAATTGGTAGTCATTCCATTGCTCTGCAATGAGCTTGAAATCCTTATTTCTTTGACGAAAGCGGCAGCTGGATAAGTCGTGCCCATTATTATGTACTTTGTGATTAAGCCCAAAACTACCTGCGAGTTGCAAGAGACTACCATGAAATTTCTTTTCGGGTTTAATTTTTAGGCTTAAGGTGAATTGTCCAGGAAAGTCTTTTGCGTATTTAAACTCTTGACCCGTTTTAAGTTCTGCAGCTTGTAAAATTATTTTTTGATCGGCGACTGAATAATCGGGCATGGCGAGTGTTGCTTGACCATTTAAAAAGTTATGTTTAACCGCAAATGCATCAATATCTAAAAGGCATTGAGTCATTTCTTCTAAAGTTGCACTGTAGTTGTACACGATAAAGGCGTGGCGAGCTCCTTTATAGAGTTTGAATTCTGACGAATATCCTTTGCTATACAAGGCATTATGGAATTCCCTTGCCATTTTTTCAACAACAATAAAGTCTTGGTCACCATGGAGGATGAGAGCTGGGATGGGCTGCGTGGGAATGTTGAAGACGGGAGAAACTTGTTTAGCCTTGGTAATCGGATCATTACAGGGTTTTATATTGTTGATCCAAGGGTCATAAGTGACGTCAGTAATGCCATTGCAATCAACAAGAGCATTGGCTCGAGCTTCTGCTTTGACAATTGTAGCCATACATGAAGCTAGGTGACCTCCGGCCGAGTCGCCAATGACAATGAGACGTTTGGGGTCAATTCCATAAGAACTGGCGTTTTTACGAATGTGAAGCATGGCCTTTTCACAATCGGAAATTAGCTCAGTTAATGAGGGGCCAGCAATAAACTCTTGGAGCTTTTTCTGCTCATTAATTTTATTCTCTTCATCACTTAGTTTTTTATTCCAACGGTAATTTTTTGGCTTGAGTAAACGGTAATTTACACTAAAGCATACGGCACCGCGAGATGCAAAGTAACGCATTTGGGGGATGAAATTCTCGGGTTCTCCTGCGACCCAACCACCGCCGTGAATGAAGACAAATGCGGGCCGTTTATCAGATTCTTGCCAATTGTCAGGTAAGCTGGAAATTAAGCGCAATTGATGTTTTGAGTCAATGATTTCACTTTTGATCTCGCGTTTATCATGTTCCGCAAAATAGCGTAAATCATTAGCTTGTAATACTGTTCCTAACATAATTAAAAGTGAAAAAAGTTTCATATTTTACCGTTTACTACTGTTTCTTATAATGAGTTCAGACTGAACTGTATGGTGTTCTTTCTCTTTGAGTTCTCCGTTAATGTCACGAAGTAATAATTCTATGGCCAAACGACCGAGAGTTCAACTTTATATTGGAAAAGCTGATTCACTGGAAAACGCATTTCCTCTGGAAAGCTGGCAAATAGGCTGAATGGAATAAGTTAAAGCAAAAAATAGTTCATTTTGACAAAGCTCCTCTGCATATGATAAATAGTATTCTATTATTCTAATAAGTCAAATGCAATCCACGTCTCTTCAAAGTCCACACTTGGCACTACGCCATAACTATGATACTTTTTTTGAATCAGTAAAAAGCTATAGCCATTTTACATTCCCTGTAGGAATTGCTTTCATCCCCCCCCCTCATATAGGCGGGGAGGGTGAACAACTTATGATGTTATTTTATTTTCGACTAAGCTCACTTCTATCTCCTGGTGAATTCCCCAGACGCAATTCATCAACCTGGTCTCCAATAGTAATGGTGTAACGACCATTGCCACCAGTTATCTTCGGTAGTTCATCCCCTTCCTTGTGGGCGTAGATGAGGGTTCTGAATTTCGCGGTTTTGGCGGCATTCTTAAACTTAAGATTATAGGGCATCTTCTTAATATTAAGATCCATTTTCGCACGATCAACATCTTGTGTCGGTAGCGAATGCTCTAGAACAAAGGAACCCTCTCCCTCATAACCAAACACCTTTATGAAGAGACGTTGCTTTGGATCTTTGGGGTCCACGAGAATGGCGGTATTAGCCGTGATCGTGTGATCTCCCAAATTCTGTTTGAAGTCATCAGGGAGCGCACCATTCCAGACATATTCCCGCTGCTTATCATCCTTTTTGACATCATCAAGAATAAGGATGTAGGGATGTTTCCCTCGCGCAAATTTGGCAGTGCGGTAAGCATAATCAAATTCTTTTTTCCCACTGTAGTTCTTTGGGTCAAAGGGAACTTCATTGGGTTCGAGAATTTGGTGCTGGGGGCGATCGCCAAAATACCAATTAACGAGATACTTAAAGGGCATATTAAACCAGGGACGTGCATCTGGTTTCAATCGCGTGTAGTTAAGGTTGGGCCAGGGGTTATTTGCCTGACGATACGCCGCGGTGAGGTCACTACCCATACTATCAAAGGTAGCATTCTTGTCTTTAGCTACCCCACTATAGTGAAGTGTACGTACAGCAGAGTTATCCTGTCCTTCACCATCTACGGTTACTAAAGAGTTGGCCCGACTGTGGTGATTTGCTCGGCTTCGAAAGGTAAGCCATTGCCGTCCCAGGCCGTTCACCTGAAAATAACCCCGAATGGGCGCCTGGTGTCCCGCGGTGACCACCCGTGCTACGTAGTAGAGCTGTAGCGCATTGGCTTCCCAACTCGAACGACTGACCATATGACCTCGGGCATCACTAAAATATCCTAGGGGCTCGCCGGTTTCTTTCACTACTTGTTTCAGATGATCCTGCAGATCTGCAGGTCCTTTCCAATCTTGGGTATAGATCGCAGATATCATCCATGATTCTTGAGAAAAAGTTCTCGGCCGCAATGAAATATATTTCTTAGGACCCGAATCAATGACGTGCTTCATAAAATTGAGAATAGGATCATCCGGATATGCATAATGTAGTACATTTATCGCTGCGATAGGCAAGGGATGATTACCGCCATTTTTCTGGTCATACATCACCGTACCTGGATCCCAGGGCAGGGTATTGTGGAAACGGAACTTGGCTATATTATTGTACATCGCCTTACTGGAGATTATTTTCTTTCCCTTGGGCTGCATCATAGATATGACCGACATTTGGGTAGAGGCTATGTTACTCTTACCCATACCTTCACGATGAACACCCGACTCGGGGTCATTCATCACCTCTGCGCAGAGTTCAACCGCCCGCACCGCCTCTTTATAGGTGGAGGGATCAAAACCATTCTCCCCGTAGATAGATTGAAGTGTAATCACCATGTCCCCGGTAATCCATGGTTGCCAATTTGAGCTATTACATTGCCCGGCAGGCATGGTAAACATGCCTATGGAATAGGAGCCAGCGGTAGCGGTTGCCAACACCTTGCGAATAATCGCCCGTTCTTCAGTTGTCATGAAATTGTAGAGGTAGTCATAGAGAATCGGGGTCATGCGCCGCCCGAGAATACCCTGTGTTTCTTGCCAACTACTAATCTTGCGCGAAATATACCAATCGAAATGCTGTTGTTGCAACGTAGCCGACTCCAACATTCCGTCAATTAGAATACGGGCCATGTCTGTATCGGCCGTTAATAGGGCCTCTAAGGCCAAGGCAATACGAGCCGTTGCAGCCCAATCAACATCGTGTTGTGGATAGCCTCCATTTTTTAACTGGAAGGGATTTTGACCCGCTGGCGGCTTATCACTTACCGTGGAATTTGGACCATAATTCTCAAGGTCAAAACCAAACATAGTGCGGGCATAGGTATACATAAATGAACGATTGTTGTTGCCATGCCGGGTTTTACTAAGGGCCTCTCGAATTCGAGGGAGGTCCTCGAGGGTCATATTAAGTCGCGGATGGGTATAGGCGGGTAGGTCTCCGCCGTTAAAGCGCTCTTCTGCAAAGCCATTTAATTGATATTGAGGGGTTGGCTCTGGGAACCATTTTTTTACAAATGAGTTGGGGTAGGCACGGGTACTGTAAGGATCCTCCGGCACGCGCATGCTTAAGGAAGGAACGCCGTTCTTATAAATCTGGAGCACCTCTTCATTATTGAGCATCTTGTCATAAAGAGCCACCTCATCGATAATGCCCTCGAAGGCGTAGTTATCTCCCGGGATATTAAAAATAAGTTGGGGCACCCCAGTCGCTTCATTCGATAGAGGCTCATAGGCTTTGGTGCCCGCCAGCCAACCATTAACCCAGAGCTTTCGCATCTTACCGGTTGGACCATAACTAATCACAATATGATTCCAGTTACCTTCCAGCTGTATGGGATAGCGAAGGCTCCCAAACATCAAGGTACTGCGATTGGCGATCTTAGAAGTATTATGGCTATTGTCCATGGCCCAATAAGGCTTGCCATTCTCACCCTTCGCTTGGAAGAAGGACGCCCTACGAGTATCTCTTTCGGAGGTCGCCCAAAAAGAGATGGTAAATTCATCAGCGAGGGCTTTGAAGGAACCAAAGTCAATAACCCCGCTTTTGCGTTTCTCTGGCCTGATGGCCAACCCATTGCCTAGCTTGCCTTCGGGAACAATGGATGCGGCTTGGGACATGGTGACAGAGCTTGCCTCAGGCATGGCATCAAAATTCCAGTAGGCTATGGGGGCAATGGACTTCCCCGCTATTTTTGCGATTCGTTCAGAGTGGGAGCCAATCACAAGCCCGTCAAAACGATCGGCGGGCATCTCGTAGAATGTTGTAGTTTTCGGACCCTTATCCGGAGTAAAAATAGCTGCATTAACCAGGGCGGTGTCGCTCCCTGAATTATTGGATGTCTTTAAGCGTAATTTGTAAGCCCCCGCCTTATTGGTGGAAAAGCTTGTTAGAGGATCACTCGCATCCTTAAAGCTAGGTTTTGCTCCCGCCGGTTTTTTTACTACTTCCCAGAGGTAAACTGTCTTTCCTGCAGTTGAGCCTTTTTCTTGATCTGTGTACATTTCCCCACCGGCCATGGTAAAACCGGCCTTGCCTTTTTTTAGCCATGCTGTATACCCCATTCCCCCATCGGCGATGGGACTTCGCTTCTCAGTAGCATAGTAGCTTAGTTGGCTTAATTCTTTGACCTTCTCAGCAGAAAGCGCGCTGCCGTATATTCGTAACTCATCAAATAAGCCGAAAGATCGATGTTGATGACTCCCCCCAGAAAATTCCATGGATAATTGTACCGCTGGATTCCAGCTTGATTTTAAGGGTAGAGTTTTGGGTTCACCCTGGTAATAACAGCTTATTTCCTTAGCCCCCCATACCACCACTACGTTATTCCATTGGTCTTTTTTCATTGTGGGAAAGACAAAGGGATATAGGTGGCTTGTATCCCCAACTAGGTGGGAGAGAGTAAACCCTCCTTTATTGTGGCCACTCACATTTAATACCCGCTTACCATCTGAGTTAAAACACACAAGGCTATCAATACGACCCTTGCTGACATTGGGTTTAATCCATAAGGAGAGAGACCATTGAGTTGGAAGTGATAGTTTTCCTTGGGTTCGTATGTAACCACGTACACCTTCTTTCATGTTGGCCGCACCGCCAAACACACCTCTACCGGGTGCCCATTGCATACCACCCGTACTACCAATTCTATCCCAAACGACTTCACCGTCATGATTATTGCCCGATGAATCGTATTCTTTTGAACCAAACTCAAAGGGTGAATCAAAAGCCCAATGAAGAATAGGTTTTGCCGGGGCTGTTTCTGCCTGGGCAAATGTTGAACAGTTAAAAGCCATAAAAGTAAGTATGGATAGGCTAGTGGTAATAAATTTCATGTTTCTCCTTTCTTGTTGGTAAAAATTTTTTTCATTTTTATTTTTCTTTATAGTTGATCTGTATTCTATTTACCAGCTAGAACCTTGATTGCTGCATCGGGCAGGGCAGCGTCGAAGTAACGCACATCGGCGGCAGCGCCGCTGTAGCAATTGCCCAACAGATCTTTAAGCCCATCATAGTCAAGCCCACCCGTTGTGAGGGTCTCGGTATTCTGGCGGTTGACCTGGCCAAAGAATTCCATGTAGGTGACAGGAATATCGATGCCCTTGCCGTATAGATCGCTGTAAATGCGCTGGCCATTAAGCCAGACCTCGACCTGAGTCTTATCACCGGGTTTGGCGTCAATAGTCATAGCCAGGTGTTGCCAAATCCCTGTCTTCACCGTGCCTACGGTGATCGGCTGACGATTCTGACCATGATAGTTTACACCGATCTGATCGTTTTTGAGATTCAAGGCTATACCACCGCGTTGGGTATAGACCCAACCGACGTTCTGGCGGTTCCATAACCACTGCATGCCTTTGAGCTCGTTGGGTTTGATCCACATACTTATGGTGCAACTCTTGCTCGTTGGTTTTGCATCGCGCACTAATATCATACTCTTATCGCCTGAGAACTGATGGGCTCCTGGACGTTCACCAACTAATGCTTTGGCTCCGAATATTTCACTGGTCAAACGGGTGTCGACTTGAGTCTGATCGTCAGATCCAAACCAAGCACCCATAACAAATGATGCTGGCTTGCCGGTGACATCGGGGGTAAACGACTTTTGTTCAAGTTGAGCATCATAGAAAAAATCATTTACCTGAAGCTGAGTGGGTTTTGTGGCCCGCGGGCCTTTAACGAACAATTGAGGCCTGGCGGCAACAAACATTACCGTGAGTTCATGCCAACCTTGCTCGAGCATGACCTTACCCTCGGTGCGGCCATTTTTGTTATTGTTACTGGCCACATGCAGGCCGCCGATTTCGAGTTTACTACAACCCTCATAGTTCATGGAGAATTCATAGACACCGTTTTCAGGCGCACGCCACATACCGGTGTAGGTACGTATGATGCCGCCAACCTTGTCGTTGATCATCTCGCTAACCGCCAGCACCTCTTGAGGCTTGGTTTGTTTGAGCATTGCGAAATTATCGACAGTCGAATCGGTGGGGTAGCTAATGATCTGTTTGCCTTGGTTGGACGAACTGAAACCAAGTGCCATCGGAACATTGTGAAGATAGCTACGCCGAATCATGCCGGCCTTGAGTACTGGAAGGGATTCTAGGGCCTTGAGTTTGGCAATCACATGCAGGGGCTTGTCGATAACGGGGCCATTGGCACCACGACGTATTTTTAGGTCGACATTGATGGTGTCATCGAAGACTAGGGGCTTTAAGTAGGGCTGATAGCTTTTGCCGCCATCGAGGCTAATCTGGATATCTCCATGCCCTTGGTTTTCGATAACAAGTGGCTGACCCAATTCGACATAATTACTGCTTATGTTGAAGGCCAGGTCCTTGTCCCGGAAAAGGTGAGTCTCATCTAGGCTGACAAAATCAACTGTGCCCGGCGCCTTCATCTTGAGATCGAAATTTACCACTGGCACGGTAGCGCTGGTGAAGAAGATCGGATCTGCAGCAATAGCCTCTAAGCGGTGCAAACCAGCTTTAAGAATAACCCTGCCTTGACGCTCGGTGAGGCGGGTGTGGTATGGGCCAGGGATATCGACTAGAACCTTGCCTGCAACGGTGAGTTTAGTCGGACCGCAGGATAGCATGCTAAAATCATAGGTACCTGCCACCGGTGCATTCACATAAGCACTGATCACGTAGAGGCCCTGATACATCTTAGATTGTTCTACGGTTTGGGGGATACGCGGCAATTTCAAGTTTTGTTGGTAGCTACGGTAAATGGGTACCAACTTATCAAGATCCTCCGGCATCAGGGGTGATTTGAGATCTATTTTTGAACCGCGCCACATGGTGATTGGCAATTCATAGAGGGCCAGTTCAATACCAGAAGAAACGGTATCTGCTGTAGTGACGGGAGCTGCGGCTGGCACCTTGGTATAGCGGATGCTCACTGGAGTAGAAGCCTTAGGGTCGATGATACTCACCTTCTGTTTATAGGTGGGCGCGATGTTTTTAATAAAACCGGTATTGACCAGTTTACGGTAATTAGCGCTCTTAGCATCGCCGAAGGCCCACTCGGGGGCAACGGTAATTGCGCGAAACTCGGTGCTACGATCGATGGTGATGGGGCCGCTGTAAACAGGTGATTTTGACGTTGGCTCACTACCATCAGTGGTGTAATGAATAAGCTGGCCAGGGTTAGGAGATTCGAAGGCGACCTCCATGCTGTCGATAAAATCTTTCGCCGGGCTTATGGGGCGGGGCAGAGACGGGGGACCGCCAACGGTTATTATGGTAGAGTCATCGCGAGTAATCGTATAATAGGTTTCTTCACCATGGCCACCCATAGGTCGGCGGTCAACATACGCAGATGCAAAATCAATACGATCAGACTGACCAGCTATATCGACACTTAGACTGGTCTTAGTAGCGTTCCATTTGGTGATAGGCAAGGGATCACCATGGCGATGCGGATAGAGCAGGACCTTAAAATCTGGAGCTACACTCATACTTGGGACAATGATGCGTTGATTGTTACCACTCTCACCTTGATCGATATCGAGGCGAATAGTGGGGAAGCCGTCAAAATTACGCTGCAGGACCCGTACTAACATAAGAGGCTCACCCTTCTGTAATTTGGCTCCATCCTTGGATGCGCGACGCAGAATGATCTGCGGGAAGTCCTTATGCAAGTCTTTGGTCTTAGAGACAACCTCGTTTTGTCCGGTCAAAGTCATCAACCAGGTGTAGAGTTGCTTCTGATCATCAACTTGAATGTCATCGACGGTGAGAACATAGGGATGATCACCTCGCACCATGGTCACGCTGCGAAAAGCTCGCTCAACGGGTAGGTTTTCAATACGACGGGTGGGGTGGCGATCTTCACCGTTCCACAGGCCGTAGTTTGTACTGGCCATGCTCCAGAACTCACGCGAAAAGGGCGTAGCATCGGGCTCAGAGCCGCGTAATCTGCGCGCGTTGTTGCGGGCCCAGGTGTTGAGATAGTTATAGGGATCTTCTTCGAACATCGGTGAATAGAGAACGTTGTAACGGCCATTCTGTATCCTCCAAGAAAAGGCGTAACTCTGATCGCTGCGGGCGCTGGTGGCCATTTTTTTATCAACCGTGGGTAGCCATAGGCCGGGGGCGGTTCCGTACTTCATGCCGCCGCCATTAATCGCAATATAATTTCGCCAGGCTGATTCTTTGTGATATTTATCACCTATGCGGGTCCAGTTTTCACCTTGTCCTGCAAGAGAGAAGGTTCCAGCGTCGGGACCGTCATGACCCGTATCACGCATTTTGGTATAAGATGCATAGGTGAGGTGAATATCGTTTTTGGCATCCCAACCCGAGCGGGTGGCCATGTAACCACGAGTGGGGGATTCGAATGTAAGGGGGCCATTGTTTTTATTCCAGAGTGCATCGGGATCAATATTTTGATCAACAGCAAAAAGCAACATTGGTAAACCAAGGCTGTTGCGTAGAAGATGGTAGGATTTCTTATTAATTTTGCCTTCTGATAATAATTTCACACCAAATGAATTGACCCATTGAATCTGCCAGCGCTGATCATTGGGATAAGCCGCGCGCATCAAATGTGTGAACTCCTGTTGTGGTGGGCCACCTGCGGCATCACCGCGACCATACCAAGTGCCGGTGGGTGTGGCTTGCTGGGCGACAAGTGCCGCGATTTTGGCCTGAAGATGCGGGTGGGTAAGAATACTTGGCGAGGTTCGGCGTGCGATGGCGTGTAATGATTGTACACCGCCGCCGCCATAGGCCAGGCCGTTGTAGCCAGTGGACTCAAAGTCCCAGCCATTGGGGCCAATCTTATAAGTCTGGAAATCGGTCACCGCTTCGCGGCAGACCTCTAAAATACGAGGGTCGTAACCTTCTTCACCTTCGATAGCCAAAACATCGTTGACCATGTTTTGCGAAAACTGTGGCCAGTTCCAGGTGCGCCACGAACGAGGTAGTTCCATACCATGATTATAACGACCAGCGGTGGCCTGGGCGATCACGGCGCGCACGGCATTCCGTTGTTTATCAGTCATAAAATTGTAAACAAAGTCATAAGCTTGGGCCACCTTGCTCACCTTGTCTCGTGTTCCGCTTATCCACCAGTTATCCCAGTAGGGTTTGGTGGCATCGTTTTCTTTAAAAAGTTCGCTGACCTTCTGGGCTTGTTTAACCAACTCGGTAGCCACTTTTTTGCCGTATTCGGCATCATCTTTAACCAAGGCGTAGAGAGCGGCGGCATCAATGCGTGCCTTGGAGATAGGTTTCATCTCACCCTTCTTGGTGTCCATAACCATTGGCAGAATGTATTGCTCCCAAAATATTTTACTGAAAGCATTCTTTTCGATATTTTGACGAATGCGAGGTACATCTGCAGGGCTCATTAGTACGCGTGGGTGTATGCCTACCTTTGGTACCTTACTCAAGACATCTATTTGATAACCCTTATTCTTATAAACCAACTGTGGTTCGGGCTGTTGGTGTGGGACAGACGTTTTATTCAATACTGATTCCCCATCGGGGAAGCCTTGTACGAGTGGAATGTCCTGCGCCGCCGAACAGGAAGTAAGTGAGGACAGCATCAGGCTTAGTATAGATAGGGTGGTGATGAGTTTCATGAGTCTCCAGTCTAATTATTATTTTTTATCTACAGCAAAAAGACTCCAGTAGTAGCCCGAAATATTTATGTATTCTATATAGTATTCTATAAATAACAAAAGTCAAATGACTTATTTGTCTCCGTCATTAGCTATTACTTTGGCAATGAATGAGATTTACTTGAATAACGGAGTTCTGAAGAAACGGATCAAAGCCCTAATCCATGCTTACAGCATTCATAATATATTCATGCTTACAGCATTATTAGCTAATACTTTTTCACTCTATATTGTCGCCGGATTAATAGTGACTCCTCGCCGGATTAATAGGCGCGCCATGGTAGCTTAGGGTCTTGAATCTCTTTTAGATATTGCTTCTTCTTCGAGACGTTGGTATTTATTTTGTGCCCAGTTGGAATCATAGGGAAGTCCGTTGTTTTTGAAAATGAGTGAGCGCATGTCTTGTTCATAATTACAGTCTGTATTCATTGCTTTGAGTTCATCAATAAATTGCTTGCCAATTTTGAGCCAGTCTATGGCGTTGAGTAGAGTAAGACGAGCATAACTTTTCTGATCAAAGAGGGTTCGCAAGCATTGATAGGCTTCTTCGCTATGGCCATTTTTTATGAGCGCGTAAGCCGCATAAATGCGCACCTCGTGAGACTCGTCGGAAAGGCAGTGTTTAAGTTTGCTTATGGATGGCTTACTTAAGTTGTTTAAACGGCAGAAAGCCGTAGTCGCCCAATAGCGAATCCCTAGATCTTGGGAGTTTAACATATTACAGAGCTGTACTTGATCTGATTTTTTTGCGCTGATCGCAAAATCGGCAGCATCTAGCAGTGCGGGCAAATTATAAAGCTCCGGTTTACGGATGAGTTCATAAATTGTCATTTTATGTTTTTGCGCTAAACGCAAACGTTCACTTTCGGGAAGTAAGCCTGAATCAAAGATTTCTAGCTGATACTCACGCATGGCTTGCTTGAGCTCTTTAAGTTTTTGACTATAAGGTTCGTCCTTGGCAAGGTTATTAATATTGTCGTAATCCTTGTTGGAGTCATAGAGCTCGTCACTATCTTTGGCGCCAAAGATACGGCCTGTAATGCTATCTGTAAGTCCTTGTTGATGTTGTTCACGCCATTCCTGAGTCGCTTTCATAATATTGGGATACATCAGGTTCTGCCCGGTGGGAACAAAAGGCAGGTAGTTTTTGATGTAGATAAAATCTTTATCTCTAATCATCCTAGCATTATCTATGCGTTCATCAGCACGTTCGCGAAAGGAGAAGTGAAATGAGGCTTCTGGTTCAATTTCTGAGCCTAAAAATATACGCCCTTGAAAATTTGCGGGAATCGCAGATTGACTAATGCTGAGCCAGGTTTTTGGCATATCCACAAAACTTACCAGGCGGTGAATAACGCTCCCGGGCTTTTGAGTCGGCCAAAGTTCTTTATACTTTGGCGGAATGCGCAAAATGAGCGGGCAGTGAGTTCCCGAATTATAGATAAAACGTTTGCTGCGGAACATCACACCGCCGTGATCAGAACTATAGATTACAATGGTATTATTCTCCAGGCCATCCTTTTTAAGCTCTTTAAGGATGTTTCCAACCTGGCGATCCATGTCCTCAATTTTATCCAAATAACGAGCATAGTTCTGGCGCATGACTTTAGTATTTGGGTGATATTTGAAGGGGGTGATTTGTTTTGGGTCATGACGGGTTTGATCAATTAAGCCAAAGGCTTGGCTCTCGTGGGAATCGTGAATATTTATTTGGCAAAAGAAAGCTTGATCTTTTGGCGCCTTCCTCCACCCATAGATCTTTTGGGAATCATTTTTGTCATTATCCCAGCAATCAAAATCGTCGCGTCCGCCAATATTGTAATCTGTTTTGAAGTGATTGGAGACGTAATAGCCATTTTTTTTCAAGTGATCGGGGAAATAGCTGATTTGATCGTGGGGGATAGGGTAGTGGCTACGCATGGGCTGAGTTCCCATAGAAACCGCATGAATGCCTGTAATCCAGGTAGAGCGGGAAGGCGCACATACGGCCGCATTTGAATAGCACTGAGTATAGGTGAAGCCCTCGCCGGCGAGTTTATCTAAATGGGGTGTTGTGGCATTTTTGTTGCCGTAAACTCCTAACCAGTTGGCACTATTATCTTCGCTGACAATCCACAGGATATTAGGATTTTGAAGAGCCATAGAATTGAATGATAAGCTAAGAAGGATGATGAGCTTGTGCAATTTCATTTTAATTCCCACACTTTAAATTTTTTGAAGATGGCATGACTTGGGGACATCTGATGCCTGTTTTAAGCCATTGACTTATAGGCTTCGGGATGATGATTGAAGATACTGGACAGTTCTTTTGCTTTGATAAAACAAAATCGTCTGCCAGAAAGCTAAAGCACAGTGTGATCATGGCCATTTCTTACTTATAATTTCAAAGTTGCTGACAATTTAATCTACCCTAATTAGAAGGGGTAATTATAGAGCTTTAGATCTTTGACTTCGGCTTTTAAGCCTTTGCCAATAATCAGTGTGTTTGAAATAAATCCTAGGGGAAGATTTTTTTCATATTCTGTTGTTTGGCCATTCAAAGTAATGACAACTTTATCATTAGAAACGGCTAATTGGTAGTCGTTCCATTGCTCTGCAATGAGCTTAAAACCCTTGTTTCTTTGACGAAAGCGGCGGCTGGATAAGTCGTGCCCATTATTATGTACTTTGTGATTAAGCCCAAAGTTCCCTGATAGTTGCAAGAGGCTGCCATTAAATTTCTTTTCGGGTTTAATTTTTAGACTCAAGGTAAATTGCCCTGGAAAGTCTTTTGCGTATTTAAACTCTTGACCCGTTTTAAGTTCTGCAGCTTGTAAAATTATTTTTTGATCGGCGACTGAATAATCGGGCATGGCGAGTGTTGCTTGACCACTTAAAAAGTTATGTTTAACCGCAAATGCATCAATATCTAAAAGGCATTGAGTCATTTCTTCTAAAGTTGCACTGTAGTTGTACACGATAAAGGCGTGGCGAGCTCCTTTATAGAGTTTGAATTCTGACGAATATCCTTTGCTATACAAGGCATTATGGAATTCCCTTGCCATTTTTTCAACAACAATAAAGTCTTGGTCACCATGGAGGATGAGAGCTGGGATGGGCTGCGTGGGAATGTTGAAGACGGGAGAAACTTGTTTAGCCTTGGCAAGCTGATCATTACAGGGTTTTATATTGTTGATCCAAGGGTCATAAGTGACGTCAGTAATGCCATTGCAATCAACAAGAGTATTGGCTCGAGCTTCTGCTTTGACAATTGTAGCCATACATGAAGCTAGGTGACCTCCGGCCGAGTCGCCAATGACAATGAGACGTTTGGGGTCAATTCCATAAGAACTGGCGTTTTTACGAATGTGAAGCATGGCCTTTTCACAATCGGAAATTAGCTCAGTTAATGAGGGGCCAGCAATAAACTCTTGGAGCTTTTTCTGCTCATTAATTTTATTCTCTTCATCACTTAGTTTTTTATTCCAACGGTAATTTTTTGGCTTGAGTAAACGGTAATTTACACTAAAGCATACGGCACCACGAGATGCAAAGTAACGCATTTGGGGGATGAAATTTTCGGGTTCTCCAGCGACCCAACCACCGCCGTGAATGAAGACAAATGCGGGCCGTTTATCAGATTCTTGCCAATTCTCAGGTAAGCTGGAAATTAAGCGCAATTGATGTTCTGAATCAATGATTTCACTTTTGATCTCGCGTTTATCATGTTCCGCAAAATAGCGTAAATCATTAGCTTGTACGATGGTTCCAAACATAATTAGAAGCGAAAAAAGTTTCATATTTTATCGTTTACTACTGTTTCTTATAATGAGTTCAGACTGAACTGTATGATGTTCTTTCTCTATGAGTTCTCCGTTAATATCACGTATTAAGACATCGATGGCTAAACGACCGAGATTCCCAAAGTGTTGCTCGATGCTAGTGATGTCTAGCTTATGAGCAATTTTTGTATTGTCGTAGCCCACTAAGGCAATATCACCAGGGATACTCACGCCCTTTTGCAAGCATATTTTTACAAGTTCAATTGCGCACTCATCGGTATCGCAAAAGATGGCGTCAATACCATCGAAAACTTTTCTTTTTTTGGCTAATGCCTTGCAGGTCATCATTGGGTAGCTTTTTAGATTGGCTAAGCCCAAAGATTTTTTGTACTGTTCATAACGCTTTTCTGTAAAACTAGGAGCAATACCATTGCTTTTTGTGACAAAGAGGATGTTTTTATATGAAGATCCTAAGAGGTGAGTCATGACTTCAGAACTACCCGTATCATTGCGGTTTGTCACTAAATTACAGTTTCTATATTGGTGTTGAAAGTCATCTGGAACAACAACAAAGGGGATCTCTTCATCAATCAGATATTTAACGCCCGGAGATACTTTGCCATCGTTCCAACTTGGCCAAATCACGAATCCGTCGACTTTTTGCTTCTCCAAGAGTTGTTTGATTTGCGTGACTTCTTTTTTTACATTTCCAAGAGTACCTGCTGAGACGGCGACAACTTCGTTGAATTTTTCCGCTTCGTGATACATGCCTTCAATTAATTGTTCGTGAAGTGGTGAGCCATATTTTGTATGCAAGACAGCGCCTAAAACATGTGAGCGTGGGCGTTTGAGGCGAGTTACACTAATGCCACGCTTTGGTGAAGTATTGACGACTTCACGTTTTTTGAGGACGCCAATGGCACGCTGCATGGTAACTCGAGAGACTTTGTAAATATCACACAAGCCATCAATCGTGGGGAGGCGTTCCTCGTACTTCCCGTCTTTGATTTCTTGTTCCATTGTTTGTGCAATTTCTTTATAGCCTGGCATAAGATTTTCCTGTTTAATTAAAATACATTTTGTATGATAATTTATATTCTATAGTCAGTTTATCTACTTGAAATAAGCTTTTTACTAAATGAAATGAGATTAATTCTATTCATAGCTTTATCCTGTGACATTTAGGTCGCGATTTAAGCCACACTTGTGCTGGCTTGTACATGTACCTGATTTCACGGAAGCTCGCGCTATATTTTTCAATACAGGCTTTAAGGTGTTATAGAGTGCCTTGTTTTGTTTATTTATAAATAGACCAATACCTGGGCAGGGTGTGTCAATAATGATTTCACCTGCATCCATCGCATTGCCCGTCCATGCATCGACAAAGTCCGAATTTGGAAAAATGGCTTTGCGTTGCTTGTGCCCTGGGTCTAAAACTGGACAAATCATCAAGTCTGGACCAAGGAGGTATTGATCGCCAATTTTTTCATAACCCGAATTTGGGAAAGCTAATTCTAGGGGACGAATGAGGGGGGCGGAATGATCTTTTGCGGACTCCGCAAGATAGGCTTCTAATGCTTTATGGACTTTCGCCAAACCATGAATCACGCGTTCAGTACTTTCGCAATAGTTCCATGGAAAATAACTAAATTGCACAAAAGGCATAAAACAGGATATTTCTGTCCAACGAACCATGAGTTCATCTGTGACGAGTGGATCATCTGAGTTCATGGTTTGAACTCGGCCTGGAATCATGTCGGGTATGAGTGCGTCGTAGCCACAGAGGGAAAGGTGGAGACTTAAGTTAAGCAAGGCTTTGAGTCCATTGTCTTCTCCCCAGTGGGAATCTTTGCCACCAAGACGCCAAATGATATTGCGATTTTGGCTCATCCAAGCAGCTCTTGATTCACAGTTTCCAGGTGCAATTTCTTCGAAAATTTCTAGTAATAAATCAGAGTAAGCAGAGGGATCTAAGTCCCAGTTAGCGATTTCTTGAGCGGGCATATACTTGGCATCCCCACCATCGATTTTGAAACCATCGACACCCATTTCTTTGAGCGTAAGAAGTTTGTTTTTATACCAGTCTTTACCAGAGGTGCGGCTGAGGTCAACTAAGCCCGCAGTGCCGCCCCACCAGCGAAACGTAGCTGCTTGCTCACCCTCTATGTGGGGCACAAGGACTTGCTGATTTTCGAGTTCTTTAAAATACTTAGATTCACAGTTGACGAAGGGAGTGACCCAGAGTAAAACTTGAAAGCCCATGTCATGCAATTGCTGGAGCATTTTTTGAGGTTCGGGAAAATCCTTGCCAAACTCGAGCTCTCCAAAACAAGATTCCCAACGGTCATCAATGACAATTGTGGAGCAGGGGTAATCGTACTGACGAATTTCCTGAGCCATTTCTAAGATTCGCTCTTGATTAATGGCGCGTGGGTATTGTGTCCAGGTACAAAAGAAGGCGTCACCCATGAGAGAATCTTTAATTTGAGGTCTTTGCCAGCCCAGTTCATTTTTTAGTTTTTGCCAAAGTTGAGCTAAGTTATCTGCTTCAAAGTAGCGTAAATTAAAATCTTTTTCACAAAGGATCTCAAGCTGTTCCTGATCCTTAAAATTTACTTGGAGTGCTGCCTCAGTATCCGCCAAAAAAGCTTGGCCATTACAATTCATCCATAGGGGAGACTGAATATTATTTACCGCAAACTTATCATTAGTAATTTCTTCTAAAGGCCAGGCTTGGTCATGATTAAATCCGTGACCATACCAAGAAGCCTGCGAGTTATCAATACTTAGACATTGGCCTGCTTTAACTGCTATTAAGTCCTTAAGCGGGATGTTTTTGTCATCAATTGTAATCATTTAAGCAAGCACCGCTTTGACTTTGGCATGACCATTATTTTGATCGGCGAGTGACATCGCTTCAATAATCCTAAGGCTAGCGACAATATCTTCCGCTTTAAGTTCAGAAGATATATTTTCTCCACGAATAGCTTTGGCAAAATTATCCCATTGGTACTGTCCGCTGCAAACGGGAATGAATTCTTCTTCAACTATGGTTCTCCCTTTTTCGAAGTTGCCCATAATTAAGCCTAGTTCTGCGTTCTCCATACCCGGACTTTGTTTGACTCCCACATTGCGGTATACGGTGCCATTCTCAAAGTTAAGAGTCATGCTATTTTTGTAGGCGTCACCATCATTGATGCAGAAAGAAGCAAAAATATTGGCAATAGCACCATTCTTAAATAAAATAGTTAAATTGGCATTGTCGGCAGTGGGACGCTCGGTGAAGATACGACTGGAAGTCACACTCACTTGCTCCGCCTCACCAAATATTTGTACCAAGTCATTGATTAAATAGATTCCCAATCGGAAAATAGGGGGAACCGGGCACTTAATGGGGTCGTCGTACCAACTACCATCAGCTTTTTCACGGTATTTACACCACACAGTTAAGTTACAGCCCACGGCTCGACCTAAGTTATGCTTTTGCTGCCATTGCTTGGCCAGTTGCATGTCAGGTGGCAGGCAAGGTGCTGGTGAATTTAAATGAATCACTCTCCCTAAACTCTCTGCTTTATCTAAGACTTGTAGTGCAGCTTCACAGTCAAGTTCAAAGGGTTTCGTAGTCATCACATCCTTACCTGCAGTGATAATCTTGTCAAGAAAACTTGCCCGACCACTAGGGCCTGTAAATAAGCCTACTGCCTCAATTTCGGGGTCCTCTAGGATTTCATTAAAGTCATTTGTACCATCAATGTTATATTGTTCTTTTACTTGCTTTAGATTTTCTTTATCTAAATCACAAACTTTAACGAGGTCAAAAATAGCCGTATTCTCACCTGTCATTAGTTGATCGACTATATTTTTGCCAAAATTGAGTCCAATTAGGGCAATTTTAATCTTTTTCATACTTAAGCCTTAAGGTTTATTTCAATGTATTATATATAGTATACTAATATAATATGTTAAATGCAAATTCAAAATAAATATTTAGTGCATATGCACTGTGACGGAGCTTTAGAAATGATTTTTTAAGGGTACAGCATACCTTTTATGTAATAAGAGCCTAATATCTTAAAGTTATATGTTATTAATCAATCGGGTCTATGAACTTCGACTGCATATTATGTTCTATTGATTATTTTAACTCCCATTGACTACAGGAATTAGATTACTTCGTTTAAGATTATTGCCCCCAATGACTTTTTCGGTATTTTCCTGGGCTCTGGCCTTTTTGTTGTGAGAAAATTCTAGAAAAGTGATTGGGAGTTGCAAATCCGCATTGGAAGGCAATTTCTGCTGATGAAATCCCTGTATTAAGGAGTAGTTTTTCAGCTTCGTCACAACGCAGTTGCAAAATGTATTTGGCACAACTTAAACCTAATTCATTGTTAAATAACTTGCTTAGGTAAATGGGGCTCAAACCTGCATGTTGAGCAAGGATTTTACTGTCTAATTTTGCACTTAAATTTTCTTTGCAGTAATCAATGGCTTTCTGGACATGTAGAGTATAAGCAGGATTTTTTTTTCTTTCCAATAAAAGATCAATGGCTTCACAAATGAAGGCTCGATGAACAAAAGCCTGAGTGGATTGTTCTTTACAGGAAATACTTTGCTTATGTCCCAGTAAACTTTCACATTTATGCATGAAAGAACTCGCCTTCATTACCTTAAATTCTATCTCTGTATGATCGAGTTTATTAGGTGATGAAATGTCGATCCAACTGTGCTCTGTACCTTCATCAAAAACAAAGAACTCCTGTCGATTGGGAAAGAGAAAAATGAACTCACCTTTATCTATAATGATCTGTTTTTTATTAATGGATAAATGAATTTTACCTTTCTTAACCCAGACGAACTGCAAGTTGTTCTGCACTCTAGGTCCAAGTGAACTTTTTTGATTATAGGTAATTTTTGATGAATAAAAAGTGCTTTTTTCTGATAAAATATTCATTATAGATAATTTTTTTATTTTTAAGATAATTGCTAATCGTGATAAATCTTCTTAAGCTTAGACAATTCTAAAATTAATAGGAGAAAAAAATGCTTCAGGAAACTCAAAAAATTGATTGGCCTAAGAGTTTAAGTGAAAATGATGTACAACACTTTGTGGATCAAGGTTTTTATATTGCCAATGAATTACTCAGCCATGATGAAGTCGATGAGCTCAAGAATGATGCCCCAAAAATTATCAGAGAAGAATACTCACCAGCTAAGAACCCCATTGAAATATTGCCGACAGATTCAGACGAAGATGTGATTAAGAAAGTCCTGTGTATCCATCAGCCTCATTTTCATTCACCTATTGTAGACAAGTATGTCAAGCATCCAAAAGTTTGTTCAATTTTGAGTCAGCTTACTGGTGCCCATTTACCCTTCTGGGATGGTTCTGTAAAGTGTATGCAGTCGATGTTTTTTGTTAAGCCACCAGGGTATCAGGGGCAGGCATGGCACCAGGATGAGTTTTATATTCCCACGCGTGATCGCTCTTTAATTGGTGCATGGATTGCTCTTGATGATGCTTTTGTCGATAATGGCTGTTTGTGGATTCTTCCGGGTTCTCATCGCGATGGACAGATCTTTCCGCAGAAAGCGCATCACAATAATGAAGAATATGATGCTTCGAATATGGCTTATGGTTTTGATGATAGTCAACAGATTCCCGTTGAGGTAAAAAAAGGCTCAGTTGTTTTTTTTAATGGTTACCTTTTGCATAGGTCGCAAAAAAATCGTTCAGATCAGTATAGAAGAGTTTTGGTGAGTCACTATATGAATTCATATTCCCTGTTGCCTTGGGGGGAGTCTGCATTGCCCGCTTCTTTACAGGACAATAGAGCCGTAGAATTGGTGTCAGGTGTGGACCCGTATGAGTGGAAAGGTGTAACAAAAGAAGAAAAAATTCATTTTAGAAGACATAGCTAATGACGAATACAAGAAGTGAATAATGAAATTTAAATTTGTACGTGGTTTATGGGGAATGGCCGAACATTCCCTTGAAGCCAACTTAAAGAAGATAAAAGAGGGCGGTTTTGACGCCATAGAAGTTCGCGCTTCTTTTGAGGCGGATGAACGTGCCGAAATGAAAGAACTTCTCAATAAATATGAACTTGAGTTTATAGGGCAGCAGCATTCGGATTTATTTAGAGCTAGAGCGACAGTTCAAGATCATATTGATTACTCCAAAGAACAACTAGATAATCACAAAGAACTCAATGCAATTTTTGTGAATTCGCATACAGGGAAAGATTACTTCACTCTTGCGGAAAACGCAAAAATCATTCGTGAGATTAATGCTTATGCAGACGCAATTGACTTAAAAGTCGTTCATGAAGTTCATCGCGGTCGCTTTAGCTTCTCTATTAACACAACTCTCGAAATGATGGAAGAGATTCCAGAATTACGTCTCAATGCCGACTTTTCTCATTGGTGCTGTGTTCATGAATCACTCTTGCAAAATCAGCAGGAGCGTGTGGAGAAGGCCATGGAGCGCTGTGATTATATTCACGCGAGAGTAGGGCATGAACAGGGGCCACAAATTAATGACCCTCGCTGCCCTCACAACAAAAATGCAATGGAAGCTCATTTTTCTTGGTGGGATCATATTGTCGATCTTAATAAAAAGCGTCGCGTCGATAGTTTTTACATTTGTCCAGAATTTGGACCTGCGGGTTATATGCCCACACTTCCCCTAAGCAACGAACCAATAACAAACCTCTGGGACGTAAACCATCACATGCTTGGACTTTTGAAAGAGAGGTATTAGTGAAGTGTCGGACTTTATCCTCAAGCTATGACGACCTTAACCGCAAGTTAGGATAAGATTTATATTCAATAAGTTATAGAATCAACCTAATAGCTACCTAAAGATAAAATCTTTACCTTTGTTCTAATGTATAATTCAAGGAATTAGACTGTAGCTACTTTTGTAGCACTTTGCTTTTTCATGCAGCGAATTGAACCATTATGAACCGAGTACCAGTTTCTCCTCAAACCTGAAGAAAAACAGCAAAAAAAGTACTGAAAATAGGCCAAAAAACTGCCTCATAATCGGACGGTCGTGGCTTCAAGTCCCTCAGGGCCCACTCGAAAACAAAAAAGCACTTACAGCGATGTAAGTGCTTTTTCTTTACTCTGATTAAATCAGTTTTAATTAGAATGTTTATGAAAGACGTGACCGGATATGAATGAAGCTGCACTTAAGTAAACTGGACTCGGTCCTCTGAATCTAGACTGTATCCTATGATTTATTGAATATTCTGACTATAGCTTTGAGCTAAGATTCAATAGAGTACTTAAAAGTATAGTTCTTTGCAGGGATACAGTACTCTGGGCGAGTTGTTGGGCCACAACTGCCGGAGCCGACGCCACGGTGTTTGAGATCTAGATTGAGCCAATAGAAGTCTTCTTGACCTTTGCTTTTTAATTCATGGGTATGAAATGAATTAATGAGTTCATCCTCTGACCAAGGGCTTAAACTAAACTCGAATTCACCCTGGAAATCAAAGCTGGCTTGTCCATTACTTAAGTTCAATTTATTGACACCAGAGCGATTGCCGTGAGCCTGAGGCAGGATGTAGGGCACGTAATGATCGGCAACTGTATTGGAGTAGAGCGAATAACGGGCGCCATAATCACGGTCGCAATAGTTTTCATGGGGGCCGAGGCCAAGCCATTGAACATATTCATAGCTTTTGGGTATTTTGTATTTTACGCCGATTCGAGCCAGACTAGGAAGGTCTTCGGGAATATTAAACTCATGATAGAATTCTAAACTTGGACTGAGAGTCATTTTGTGATTGATTTGCTTATCTTTAGCTAAGTAGCTTCGATCTATAATGATCGTTCCGTCTTCATCAGCAAAGGTTTCTGACTGAAGCTTGAGCTTATTCAGTCCAGCTGCTAACCATTGCGTGCCAATTTTATGTTCCTGGCCAGTCCAAGCGCGAATAGTATCGTTATCAGTACAGGCTCTAAAAAGATTGATTTCCGGGACTAAAATTTCTTGTTCGCCACAGAAAATTTTATTGTCCTGGAGCCTTAAAAGGACCTTAGGCGTATCTTTTACAGAGCCTTCATGGACATCTGCTTTAATAAAAAATTGGCTGAAAGTGATTTCCTGTCCTGCATCGTGCCAGCTACTCGCTTCGCGATAAGTGAAAAAGAAATTCACCGAGATTTTTGCATTTTCGGGAGCAGAAAGCGCATTTAAATTGAGGCTGTAATCCAAGCTATCTTGAGCGTTAATTGTCAAATTCGCTTCACTTCCTTCTTGGACGACTAGACCATTGACTTCAACTGTCCAACGCATCGCAATATTGCTGAAGTCGCTAAAGTATTGATCATTAATAATCTTGTAAGTCAGACGATCAATTTGCTCAACTAGAATGGGCTCGGCACATTTTTTGAATTCATACATGCCGGGTTTTGGCGTGCGATCAGGCAAGACCATACCATTGATGCAGAAATCAAAATCGTGAATTTCTTCATCGTAATCTCCACCATAAGCCCAGTACTTCTCACCATCTTGATCATATTCGGCTAGTCCTTGATCGACCCAATCCCAAATGAAACCACCTTGTAAGCCATGGACCTCTCGAAAAGCTTTCCAATAATCTTTGAGGGAACCATTGGAATTGCCCATGGCGTGATTGTATTCACAGGGCATGTAGGGGCGGGGGTCGTTTTGACGATCTTTAGCCCAATCAAGCATGCCTTCAATTTCTGGATACATGGGGCAGAAGGTGTCGGTAGCCATGCCGTGATAGGCTGTGTTTACGGGGCCAGTTTGATTCCATTCCTGATGTATGGCACCCTCACATTGAATGATCCGACTCGAGTCCACTGACCTTAAATAGCCTATGGCCATATCGTGATTCGGGCCATAGCCACTTTCGTTACCCGTTGACCACTGGAAAATACAGGCGTGGTTTTTATGACTATGGAACATGCGCATGACGCGATTGAGAAAAGCGGGGGCGTATTGCGGATCGCGACAGATGGTGTCGTAATCATTATGGCTTTCCAAATTGGCTTCATCAATGACGTAAAGACCATATTCATTACAGAGTTCATACCAAAGCTCAGGCTGAGGATAATGCGCATTGCGAACGGCGTTAAAATTGAATTGCTTTAAAAGCTTGATGTCTTTGATCATGGTTTCGCGACTGACAACTTTGCCTGTGTATTCGTCGTGTTCGTGACGATTAACTCCTTTGATTAAAACAGCTTGGCCATTGATTAAGAGCTCTTGGTTTTTTATCTCGATTCTTTTAAAACCAATACGAGTTTTGACACAATCAAAGATTTGGTCATTTTTATCGTATAGAGTCGCAATCAATGTGTATTGATAGGGTTTTTCAGCATTCCATGGAATCACGGAATCCAGTGCTGTTTCTAGTTTTAGGATATGATGATAAACCGTATTTTCGTCTTGATTATCAAAAAACTTTGCCTGCTGTGGACTCACGAAACATTTCTTCCCACCAGTCCAAAGTCTATTTTTAAGATTGTCGTAGAGAGAAAACTCAACTCTGTGTGGTTCTAAATCTCTTTGGCGACTAGCGAGTCGAACTTCGCAAGTCAGCTTGCCTCCCTTGAGGTCTTCGTTGAGTTCAGCTTTAGCAAAGAGGTCTTCGAAGTATTTATCCTTACTTGAGTAAAGGTAAACATCGCGAAAAATACCAGCCATGCGCCAGTGATCCTGATCTTCAATATAGGAACCATCTGACCAACGAATAACTTTTACCTGGAGGTCGTTTTCGCCGACTTGCAGGTATGCACTCAGATCAAATTCGACAGGTGTTCGCGAAGCCTTGCTCATGCCAATTTCTTGACCATTGAGGTAGAGGTAAAACATCGATTCTACACCAGCAAAATGAATGATCGTACGTCGATCAGGCCAAATATTATCTATTTTACGATGATAGATCCCCGTGGGATTATGCTTTGGAACCTTTGGGTAAGATTCATCGAAGGGCATCTGCACGTTGCTGTATTTTGGGAGATCTTCAAAACCTTCCCGCGTCCAACAGGAGGGGACTTTGATTTGATCCCAGTCTGAAAGATCAAGATGAGCTTCCTTAGGCGTATTAAATAGTTTGAAATTCCAGCTGCCGTTTAGACTATGGATATAAGCTGATTGATCTTGTTCTAAAGCTTTTTCAAGTGAGTCAAAACTGTAGAGTGGGGGGCGTGGGGCAAGGGTGTTTAAGGAAACAAATTGTGGATTTTCCCAAGTGTTAATCTTCATGATCGATCTCTATAAATTGTTATTTGGTATTAAAGATATATAATAATTAATATTTATGAATGAGTTGTTTGGTAAATAAAATATGTTTTTTGGTAAAAATAATATGCTGACGCATCGCTACTTTAGTGATCAGTCTGAAAGAGTTGGCCTGGGGCAGTTGTCTAAATCTGTTAGACTTGACTTTCAGAATTTAAGGTGGCCTTGGTATGCGGTCGTTTTTATAGTCAAAGGCAAGGGTACTTATGTGGATCATAATGGTCATGAACACCCATTACGACAGGGGATGTATTTTCAAAGACTGCCACAATTGAAGCATAGTACTTTTATTGATACGAGCGAAGAATGGCAGGAAGTCTTTTTCGACTTTGGCGTCAAAACTTACGAGATGATGTTGGCGTGTCAGATGATTAAGGAGAATAAGCTTGTGGGCTTTTGCGAGATCAGCAAAAGTCTTTTGGAAACGCATCGGCAAATGATAGACAAGCTAAAAGAATGTGAAAGCCATCAAGTTCCTAGGCTACTACCTGAAATCATTGCTCTTCTGCAGGATTTTTTTGCCCAAAGTATTCAAGAGAGCCCTTCGGTGGTTCAAGAAGCTTGTGATTACCTGAGAAACAATTTTCATGTGAGTGATAAAATACAGGATTTTTGTCAGCTGCGAGCGGTGGGGTATGAGAGCTTGCGAAAGAAATTTAAAGAGGAAATGAATTGCACCCCTCGTCAGTATCAGAACTTATTTAGAATGGAAAAAGCCGTCGCCTTACTCACCCAAACAAGTCATAGTATTGAAGAGATTTCTGATCAGCTTAAATACTGCAATGCCTTTGAATTCTCCAAACAATTTAAAAAGTTTCAGGGGATCACTCCCAGTCAGTATAGGAAGTAGATCCCTATCCCCAATGATACCTACCTCCTAATATCAATCACGTTTTATTAGTCTAAAACATGATTGATCTTGTCCACGTGAGTGAGTGAAGGGATTTGAGTTTAAAATTATTGACATATCATGGTTTAGTTTTTTCATTGATATTTCTTTAAATAATCTTTAATGTGTTTCGAAGAGTGATCTCGGGATTATCAGATGGCTTTGGTAATTTCGTTTTATGAGCTTTCACACCACATTCTATTTTTTGCCCAATAAGCACGAGGTGGGGTCGGGATTTTATGTCTTTTACAGAGCTTGGCTAAGCCTCGATCCGACATGCGATATTTTTTGGATAATTGCAATAGGGATTTGGACTAGACTTCTTGATAGAGTTCTAGCCTTGTGGTTTTCTTAGTACTCATCAGGTAATCCTTTTTTCTGATAAAAGAATATTTTACTTAGAAAGAATCAAAGAATTAATGGATTTTCTGTAGTTTTTTTAACTTCTCTTTTAGTTTGTCGACGGCCGAGGGTGGGGTAATGAGTTGCAGTTCGCCACCGTAGCCGAGGACCCAGCTGATGAGAATGTCTTCGGCGACTTTGGTGTAGCGCACACAGAGGCTGCCATCCTCACGCCATTCATTAACTTGTCCCGGGAACCAATCACGTTCAGCAATTAACTGAGCCACTTGTGGTGAGGCAATAACTTCGGCATTGTCGATTGTCTTGTAGCTAAAGGGGGAGCCCATTTTGATTTTGTTAATGACTTTCAGATCCTTCTTGAAGAAGCCATCGCTGATTTCAGCCTTGCTTATGCGATGCAGGGCAAAGCTGCGGAAACCCTCTGCCTTGTGGCAATAGGCGTGGATGTACCAACTATCATTACCTAAGTAGAGTGCATGAGCATCAACTTGTCTTTCACTTTTATGTCCTCCGGCTCCACGGTAGTGAATCGTCATGGGCCGACTCTCTTGCCAGGCTGTGAGAACAGCTTTGTAGATTTCGGGAGCAATCTCGGGTATACGTGGGTCTTTGCTAATCAATGACTCCATGGCCTGAAGATCATCGGGGCTTCCTGCTAATGCAGCTTGCTGGACTTCTTCTAAACATTCTAAGGTCTCACGCAAAGGTGCTGGGATGGTCTTATTAGCAATGCGCAAAGCAAATAGATCAGTGAAGAACTCTTCTTGATCGGGAGTCTGAAAGGGAAGTTGCCAAGTTGGATCAGTGAGGTAGTAGCCTAATTCGCTATCATCGTAGTATATGGGGGCCTTGTACTCATCCCGCATGAAATCTATTTCACGACCTATGGTCTTTGTAGATACTGCATAGCTCTCTTCCTTAGCCTGGTCAGATTCCATCAGCATACGACGAAAGCTTTCTTTATTGGGATAGGTCTCTTGGCGCAACAAATTGAGAAAACGTTGCATCCGTACAATTTTGTTCTTATAAACTTTCATGAACTCTTATTAAATTCCTTACTTTCTGTTTTTAACTTCCCCATTGAACTAACTTATCCTGTGGCCAATAGTTCGCCCAGTCAATAGCATGCTGATCGCCCTTTAAATAAGCATCTATGACGAATGCTCAGTTAAACAAAAAGAATGTGCGTGTGTTTCGAGTTTTAGTAGTCAATAGGAATTAAGAGATTAGATTATGAGGAGCAAATAAATTAAGGAGGATTTATGATGGACGCATGGTTTCAGAAGTCAGATTTTGAAGGAGATGATTTTCAAGTAAGTGGTGAGGCTGATGCCTTGGCCAAATGGCAAGCCATTGATATAGCAGAGGCAGATGCCTTAATGACTAATCTCGAAGAGCAGGGCGATGATTTCTGTCCTTGGGGAATCTCGTTCTATAACGAAGATGGCATTCAGATACATATCTGGCGTGAGTCGCAAGAGAATGATACTTATGGTGTCAGAATCTCAAAAAATGCTAAAGAAAATACCATCGATGATGTTCCTGTGGCCATGGTTCCAGTGATGATCAAAACCTTCTATAGTAAGTGGTCAACATTGCTTCCATAAGTTAGACACTTGCGCTGCGCTTAAATTTTTAATTCTCAATTTTGAATTTTTAATTGAAGTTCAAGGGAAATTTAACCACAGATTTCACGGATTAACACAGATGGTTTAGAGCAATTGTAGGCACTTTAATTTTAAATTTTTAATGGAAGGGCAAGGGCTAGACTCGCCTGAGACGCGTTAAAAATTCGGAGGTGTCTACGGAGATTTTAAAAACATATTGATTCCTTTTTATCCAGTTTAATGGGGGAAAATAAAAAATCGTCAAAGAGTGCCACCAAAGGCAATCCAAAGTTTGTGGAACCAACACCTAAAAAAATCAAAGAACAAGGAAATATAAGCTCTTGATTTATTTTTATGCATGAGTCCATTTGTTTAATATAATTAAGGGATATGATGACATGACGAAAGATGATAAAATTGAAGCACTTCAAATAATTAGTAAAAGACTTGTTTACACTACCGCGATCATGATGCTTGTCGCAGGCGGAGTTTCACTGGGTGGAATATTTCAAGACCGAATTATGATTTCTTGGTTAGTAATTTCATGTGGTATAATTGGCGGCTTTGTCAGTATCCAGCAAAGATTAAAGAGAATGGAGGACAATGAACTAAAGCTACTCAGTCAATCATGGCCTCAAATTTTAGTCATACCTCTCTTTGGGGGGGTTTTTGCTATGGTTCTCTATATCATGGTTCTTTCAGGAATTGTTGACGGTGATTTATTCCCCAATTTTTACATTCAAAAACCTGAAGGTATTCCTGATAATGAATTTTTAGAGAGTCTTTTATGGAAAACATATCCAATGACTGGAGAAGATTTTGGGAAATTACTTTTTTGGTCTTTTGCAGCGGGTTTTTCCGAAAGATTAGTCCCCTCCTTAATCAACTCAAAAGTGAACACGACTGAAGAAAACCCGCCATAGTTTTACACATTAGATAAGCTCGTCTTAGACGCGTTAATAATTCTGTGGATGAAGTATTGTCCGCAATTGCCAAGCTGGAGCTTGGCGGTCCCAGGGGGGGGCGAAGCGGAGCTTCTTAGGAAGCGATCCAAATAATTATACATAACATATATTATGCGACATTGTTGATATGGGTAATTATGAGTTCGTGTGAATTGAGAGATTTAGTCGAAAATGATGGTACGGCCTTTGTAAACGATGATACGATCGGATGCGTGGGCTTTTACCGCATTTGAAAGAACGCTGTTTTCCATGTCTCGCCCTGCACGAACCATGTCTTCGGCTGAGTGTGCGTGAGTGACTGGTACAGTGACTTGGTCAATGATGGGTCCCATATCGAGTTCTTCGTTGGCGTAATGACTCGTCGATCCAATAAGCTTAACACCTTTAGTATACGCTTGGTGGTAAGGCTTAGCACCTTTAAAGGCTGGCAAGAAGCCGTGGTGAACATTGATAATTTTATTGGGATATGCGTTGATGAGTGTTGGCGTAAGAATCTGCATATAACGTGCCATGGCCACGAAGTCGACCTTTTCCTTTTGAAAGAGATCTACGGCTGCTTGATCAGCTTCTTCGCGATTGTCTTTGTTACGTGGAATATGGTGATAAGGAACATTGAAATGCTCTGCAGTTGCTTTTAAATCGGGATGATTACTAAGGATTAGAGCTATGTCCACGTCCAATTCGCCATACTTGTGTTTAAGCAGTAAATCGTAGAGGCAATGATCGTATTTGGAAACCATGATGGCTAAGCGTTTCTTTTCGTCTTTAAAGCTCACTGACCAATTAAAACCAATGAGTTCTGACTTGGCTTTTAAGCGCGTTTCGAGTATGGAGCGATCACAATTGAGTTCTGAACAATCAAACTTAACGTACATGAAAAATTGCTCATCGAGTTCTTCACGGTGTTGTTGAGCATCAATAATATTAGCGGAACAATCGGCTAATATCTGACAAACTTCGGCAACGATTCCCTTGCGGTCGGGACAGCTGATTTTTAATACTGCAGTAGACATGGTATTTCCTGAAATTTTATTTGTTCAACTTTAATCTCTTAAGTGTATGTGACCAGTATTCTTTTACTGATTTTCAGAATTATCCTGAAAGCTGGAGATAAGTAGAATAATCCACGAGAGTATCATAGCTAGCCCCCCTATTGGTACGATAGCGCCTAGAAATTTGGGTGCTCCCATGGCCATGGCGTAGAGGCAGCCCGAGAAAACCAAACAGCCAAAGAGGTTCGTATACATGACTTTGCGTTGACGATTGATGGCGAGATATAGCATCAGACCCGTACAAAACATGTGGTAGCGACTGGCCTTGTCGAACCAATCGACTTGGGGTTCTTCGAGTTTTAAAGCGTGAGCGCCGAAGGCACCGAGTGCAATACAGAGCACCCCCATAATTGACGCAATTCTAAGCGCCAGTGGATCTTGTAGATTTTTCATATAATCATCTCATTGATTTCTATTCGTGTTGGAGAGCTTGTATTTTTGGATAAAATCAATACTCTGTCAGCAAAATAATTTAAAGGAAATAACTTATGCCTAAAACAGCAAAAATCTGCGTCAGTAGTCTAGGTTGTGCAAAAAACCTTGTGGACACTGAAGTTATGCTTGGTAGCATGGCCAAAAGTGGTGTTGTGATCACTGGTGATTTAAACGATGCGGATATCTTCGTCGTCAATACTTGTAGCTTCATTGAAGGTGCACGTCAGGAATCAAACGCAGCCATTATGGATGCCATTACTTGGAAGAAAAAACGTAAGAGTCGCAAAGTCGTGGTTGCTGGTTGCTTGCCCCAACGTAGTCCAGAAGAAACTAAAAAGAATCACCCTGATGTGGACTTATTCCTCGGTCTCGACGATGTAGCAAGTATTGGTACCATGGTAAATAACTTGTTGCGCAAAATGCCGACGATGAATACGATTCAAAAAGATGATCTACCTGTTTATCTTTACGATGAAAATACGCCGCGTCTTTTAGTGACTCCTTCGCATTATGCCTACATCAAAATCTCAGAAGGCTGTAATCACAAATGTAGTTTCTGTGCAATTCCTACTTTCCGTGGCAAACTCCGTAGCCGTACAATCGAATCTATTGTCAAAGAGGCTCAAGCCCTACTCAATCGCGGTGTTCGCGAAATCATTCTCGTTTCTCAAGATTCCACGGGTTATGGCTCGGATTTAAAAGATGGTTCTAGTACTGCAGAACTTCTCAAAGCTCTCGACAAACTCGATTGCGATGAGTACTGGGTCCGCTTGCTTTATCTTTATCCAACAACGGTCACTGATGAGTTGATCGAAACTTTTGCCCAGTCTAAGCACATTGCTAAATACATTGATATGCCACTTCAGCATGGTGCAGATAAGGTCTTAAAAACTATGCGTCGTGGTATCACTCGCAAACGTACTGAGATTCTTCTTGATAAATTCCGCAAAGCAATGCCAGGCGTTGTCATGCGTACCACCCTACTCGTTGGTCACCCAGGTGAAGGCGAAGAAGAATTCCAAGAGTGCCTGGACTTTGTAAAAGAACAGCAATTCGACCGCTTGGGTGTTTTCACTTATTCACATGAGGAAAATACTCACGCTAGATCTTTGGAAGATTTCACCGATCCCGAAACATCAGCAGCGCGTCGCGATCAGATCATGGCGGTTCAGCAAGAGATTTCCTACGAGAAAAATCAGCGTTTTGCCGGTCAAGATTTACGCGTCATTGTTGACGAAGCTTTCCTCAAAACAGATATCGATCCCAATGACGAGCGATTTGACGAAGCAATCATGGAAGAAGCTGGTGATTACTACGTGCTCTCACGTACTGAAGGCGATGCTCCTGACGTTGATAACCTCGTGCATTTCTCTGCAGATGAAGCGATCCTCGATCAGCAGTTCCTCACGGTACACATTGAAGAGGCAACGGATTACGACCTCTATGGTCAGCTAGTTAAGTAATTCACTTTTTCATCACTTCAAAAAGGCTTCTCAAAAATGGGAAGCCTTTTTTGTTTTAAATTTTATTAAGTAAGTTGGATCTTAAAAAAGATTTAAAGAAGAATTCACATGCGGCACTGGCAGATTTAATTGAGTGGTTTTAGTTTAAGCCAAACAATTAAATCAGTGAGGTTTTAAATGAAAATTGCCGTTATTTTAGCCGGTTCAGGAGTCTTTGATGGCTCGGAAATTCATGAAGCAACTCTCAGCCTACTCGCTTTAGATCAAGCGGGAGTTGAGTATCAGTGCATTGCACCCAATATTGAACAGAGTGCCAATGTTAATCACCTCAATAATGAGGCGCTTTCCAGTGCAAGAAATGTTTTAGAGGAATCCGCACGTATTGCGCGAGGCAATGTCTTGGATCTTGCCGAAGCTAAATCCTCTGACTACGACGCCCTACTCATTCCTGGTGGTTTTGGTGCCGCTCTCAATCTCTGTGATTTTGCCCTTAAAGGCCCTGAATGCAGTGTAAATAAGAACTTAGAAGACTTTATTCTCGAATTCTATCAAGATCGTAAAGCAATCGGTGCTATGTGCATTGCCCCTGCGCTCATCGCAAAAGTCCTCGGCAAGGAAGACGTCTTAGTGACGATTGGTAATGATGAGGGAACTGCGGATGCAATAGAAGCCTGTGGTGCAATTCATGAAAATTGTGCTGTGGATTCCATTGTTGTGGACGAAGCCAATCGCGTCGTGACAACACCTGCCTATATGTTGGCGAGTGGTCCTGCCGAAGCTTGGTCAGGAATTGAAAAGCTAGTCAAAAAAGTGATTAAATTTTAGATTCATTGTCATGAAGGAAAAAAGGGTATATCGGGCCCAGCCCCGAACCCCGTGAGGGTTGCCACCCTCAACTGGCAACTGAGGAGCATCTTGGGGGTATGACTCGGGGCTACAATTTAGGCTACTCATGTCGTGTACCTAAAGGCACACAAATTTTCCGTTATCATCCTAAACCCCACATTCACATGTGGGACTAATTAAATTATCATCGCGTTGCGATTTTATAGATGCTAATACTCGGGGCCAGCCCCGAACCCCGTGAGGGTTGCCACCCTCAACTGGCGGCTGAGGGCTTCGCCCTGATGGTAAAATATTGAGGGATGCGCCCTGATTAAGGGATAGACTCGGGGCCAGCCCGAACCCCGTGAGGGTTGCCACCCTCAACTGGCGACTGAGGGCTTCGCCCTGTTTATGAAAACTAAAAGATTATTTACTTTTTGCTTGAACCTGAGGTTTCGCATCTTCGAAAAAAGTAATGTTCTTAGTCATCACGTCTTTAAAGAACATGCCCTGGCCTTCTCGAGGCGAATAATCGCGTTCAATGAGTGAGGGTGTCCAGGACCAATGAAAGCACCATACAGTCCAGCTCACATTGTGTTTATCAAAGTAATTTACGAGGCGCTTGCCCCAGGCTTCATCACCAATACAAGGAATGTGGGCGCCTTTATCATCTTCGGACATGAAGCCAAACTCAGTGGCAATGAGTGGGTATTTCTGCGACATGAAGCCCCACATCTTATCCCATTTTTCTTCCATGCTACTATTCTTATCATCTTTTGATTTTTGTGGATAAGGATGAACTGCGTAAGCGAGGTTATCGAGTAAAAAAGGTTTGTCTTTTGCATCTCTTAAGTCATAGGCCCAATTGAGTCCACCAGCAATAATCACTGTATCATCATCATTGTAGCGGATTGTGGCGCCGATCATTTGAACGAGTGCACGCCATTCGTCCCAAGTCATTTCTCCGAGTTTACCGAAGAAAGTTGTGGGTTCATTGAAAATTTCATAAAACGCCACTGTGGGTTCATTTTTATAACGCTTAGACATGAGATCCCAAAAGTCGAGAGTTTCTTCGAGAGTCGTGATGTATCCGTCACGCTGGAATTTCCTTTCCTTGAGATTGCCAATTGAATGCCAATCAATGATGATGGAAATGTTGCGAGCTTTTGACCATTTAACGGCATTATCAAAAGCTTCAAAGTAAAATTCCTTCCCATGCTTTTGCCAGTTCTTAGGAGCAACGGGAATGCGAACGACATTGGCGCCCCATTTTTGAATGTGGTCAAAGTGAGCTTCGTTCCATTCATTTTCATCGGTCAAAACCGCAGGGTCATTGAGGGCTAAGCCTTTATAGATCATCTTTGATCCATCGGGCTTAACTAATAAATTGCCTTCAACGCGAACTTTTTGTACTTTCTGGGCTTGCTCTTCACTTGAAGTGCTTTGACATGAGCTCGTTAACAATAATATGCTGAGTAAGCTGCTAAGTAATAATAATTTTTTCATTCTGATTCTCATTTATAGATTATAATCGCCGGGCAATTCAGTGGTAATCTCTTTCAAGACTTTTTGCATCTCTTTGAGCTTAGCCTGATATTCGGGGCTTTTAGCCAAGTTTTTCTGTTCTTTAGGATCGAGTTCTAGATTATAGAGCTGGTCTTGGTCGTAGTAGCTAGGATACGAACCTGTAGATCTTGATTCAGCGTGACCACCACCAGGTAGCGCAGTGAGGTGACTGAAGGGTGCTTTGGGGTCTTCAGTGACAATTTCGATGTGCTTGCGACGGCGCTCTGCATTCCATTCTTCAAGAGCTTTAGTTCTTTCTTCAAGAGTCATCTCATCGTATTTAGCTGGGTAACGCACTGCTAAGTACTTCCAGTTTCCGACGCGAACCGCACGTGCGTAACCGAGTTCATGGTAAAGCACACGTTGCTGTGGAGCTTCTTTTTCTTTGTTGAGGTAAGGAAGAAAGCTGAGTCCATCAAAGTTTTTGTTTTCAGCGTCGCCGCCAGCCATATCAACGATGGTGGGGGCAAAGTCAACGTTAGAAACGAGGGCGTCGAGTTTTTGGCCGACTTTGAAGCCACCTTTTTTCCAAACGATACTCGGGTTGTGAACTCCACCTTGATAAAGTGTTCCTTTAGAATTTTGGCCGTGATCATTAAAAAAGAAAATGATTGTGTTATCTAATTTGCCTTGTTCCTCAAGAGTTTTGAATAATGCTCCCAATGAATCATCTAACCACAACATATTGCAGGTGTCTTTATTGACGGGGTAGCCATTAGCTTTTAAACGTTTAGGAATGGTGTTTCGAGCTGGTTGTACAGTTAATTCTTTGTCTAAGTAACCAAGGGGAGTAATCAGTGGGTTGGCATTCCACGAACGTTTAGCTTCTTCTGGAGCGTGGGGAATCGTTGTGGCAAGGTAGAGGAAAAAGGGATTGTCGCGCTTTTGCTTGAGAAAATCAACTGAACTCTGAGTAATCCAGTCCATGTTTTGTACTGCAACTTCATGGAGACCTAAGAAGTCAGGATTGTTGTGATATACATTGCCCACATGATCGAAACCCGCTTCGCGCATGGCTTGTTGCACGTGATCGTGATTAGCTTTGAGAATAGCTACATTTTTTAGATCCTTGGCACTCCCATCAAAATCTTTAGGACGTTTGAGTCCATGGGCGTGAACAACGTGGTTTTTACCACTCATTGAAGTCGTGTAACCTAATTTCTGGAGGTACTTAGGCAAACTTGGATCTTTTTTGGTGATATGCGTATTAAACTCAACCACTGTTTGATTATCGTTTGAGGCTGTCACTTGTTTGAAGAAGGGATTGCTTGCCCTACTGGCGTACTTGCCCGTTAAGCAGTTATAACGGCTTGGAGTACAAACTGGTGAGACCACGTGTTGTTCCATGAGTACCACACCTTCATTTGCCATGCGGTCGAGGTTAGGCGTGTAGTTTTTACCCTTGCCTTCTGGCAAGCAGTTAAAGTGCATAGGCAGCATATCATCGGCAATAAAAAAGATGATATTAGGACGGTCTTGATCGCCTGGGACTTGTTGGTCTTTATTGCCTACAGCAAACAATGCGGAAGGAAGTGCCAGAGCTGTTAGAGCTAGTTTTGTAAATAATTTCATGTTTATTCCTTACTTAGAGTCTTGACTTAAAACGAAATCCAAATACCCACTGACAAAAACGAGTGGTGCATTCCAGTTGATGGCGGATTCATTAGTTGAAAAAGATTGTTTATCATCGATATGAGAAAGTGCGGGTAAAACTGATGAGTAAGCCTCGGGTCCGAGATCCCAAATAATTTCCCAAGGATTAGGTCCTCCAACGAGAATACCTGGGATTGGCTCCTTAACTCCATCAGACATACAAAGGCGGTTATGAACATTCATACTTGATTTTGAACCATAGGAAGTTACAAAGCAATGGTTGAGAGGATTTTTTCCTAACAAATAATCCATGTGAGAGATCGCCAAGTTCAGGTATTTCTTTTTACCCGTGAGTTTGTGACACATTAGCGAGAGCATCGCTTGGTTGGCGACGAAGCCATTACTGCCCCATTCATAGCGTTTATTGCCCATACGATAAGCGATGCCCGTTGCCTGCATGGCGTCAAAGATGAGGTAGTCAACAAATTCAGTCATGCGTTGTTCCACGACTTTCATATCAATATGTGCTTTAACTTTGCTACTATTATTTATGAGGGAAACATAAGGCAATGCGTGAACGTGAGTCCAAACGGGTGAATGGAGATCGAGTTGGGGCACTCCCGCTTTTTTTAGATAGCTTTTATCTCCCGTGGTGATAAAAATCTCTGTAGCTGCCCAAGTAAACTCATCGGTCATGGAATAGTTTTCGTCTTCGTACTTACCCGTTTGACAGTCTTTAGCTTGTTCGAAGCGTGCCCAAGGGTTTTTCTGTGCCCAAGCATAAGCTTTTTTAGATTTTTCGATTGCGCGTTCCGCAAAACCGGGGAATTGCTTAGGGTATTTGGCAAAGATGCGTGATGCGACAGCCATAGTGGCTGAATAATTTAGTGTGGCCGAAGTCGTTTTACCCATCATCCAACGCTTGTCATTATGCTGGTGAGGAAGTTTGTCAATCGGTGCAAATTGCATGGTGCTGAGTTTGTGGTAAACACCACCGTCAATGGGGTCTTGCATTTGTTCAAACCATTTCACATTCCACCAAGCCTCATCGAGGATGTCTGGAACGCCATTGCCACTCTCTGGCAGATTCATTGAGCCATCAGGAAAAACTTTAGGAAGAGCTTCGTAGAGTGAGAGTAAACCAAAAGTGGTGATGCCCGAGTTTACGGAATACTTATTGTAATCACCTGCATCAAACCAGCCACCAGGTGCTGACATTTTTGTCCCTGCCTTTTGACCACTCCAAGCCGCGCCTTCATGAACGAAAACCTCTGTGTCGGGCTTGCCAGCTGGGCGGTGCCATTTGCCACCATTTTCTTTGGAAATCTCACCAGAACAACGGAAGTAATAAAGCATTTTTAATGCGGACTTGCTCAAATTTTTATAAGGTGCCTGAGAAATTTCAAAGGGGTAGGATTTTTCATTGCCAATTTTGAGGAAATAAGTGCCCTGCTCTTTTACTTCACTAAAGTCAGCGAGGCGAACCGCTTCTTTTGAAAAGGGGTAATAATTAGCCTGCATCAGTTTTCCACTGAAAACTGACTTTTCTTTACCTTGTTCGAGTTTGATGAGTTCAAAACTGGCACCTGGCCCCCAACGTTCGGAAGTTTTAAATACGCTAAGTGGAGCTTGTACTGCAGCTGTTTTTTCTTCGCCACTGAAGTAGCCCACTTGATTGACGCGAATTTTCTCACTGAGTTTTGCGTTTTCCGCAAATGCATAAGAAGTCGTGCAGGTTAAACCGAGTAAAAATGAATTGAGTTTTTTTGATAAGCTCATGAAGTAATATCCTAAATAAAAGTGTGGTTTCTTAGTTCAATTAATAACTAAGACCCGATCAAAATTGACAGACAATGGAAAAAATACTTCGATTTAGTTTAAACAAAAAAGCATCACCCCATGAGGTGATGCTTTGTAAAGAGCTGAACTTAAAGAATTAGAGACCTAAAGTCTTTAAGTACTCCTTAGCGTTTTCAGCTTCGACGTCTTGGCCAGTGAAGATGTCGATAATTTCATTCGCAAGAACTTTACCGAGTTGAACACCTTCTTGGTCAAAAGAGTTGATATTCCAAACGAAACCTTGGAAGGCAATCTTGTTTTCATAGAGAGCAAGTAAAGCCCCCATGATTTCTGGCGTTAATTGCTCAGCGAAAAGCATCGAGTTCGGACGATTACCAGGGAAAACTTTGTTGGGGTTATCAGAAGTCTTGCCCGTAGCTAAACCAATTGACTGAGCAATAAGGTTTGCTAGAAGTTTTTGCTGTGAGGAAGTCCCTTTCACATCGAGATCTTTTTGGTACTGAGACTTAGCAAAACCAATGAAGTCGCAAGGAACCACTGTTTCGCTCTGGTGAATGAGCTGATAGAAAGCGTGCTGACCATTAGTACCTGGCTCACCCCAAACGATTGGGCCTGTTGCAAAATCAACTGTTTCGCCCTGACGATTGACGCGCTTACCATTACTTTCCATGTCACACTGCTGAAGGTGAGCCGCAAAACGACTGAGTGCTTGTGAGTAAGGAAGGACCGCAAGTGTTTCGTGGTCAAGGAAGTTTCTGTTCCAAATCCCAATTAGTGCCATGAGCAGTGGAAGATTTTTGCGAACGTCGCGATTTTGTGAGTTGAGATCGATTTTGCGAGCTCCGCGGAGGAAGTTTATGAAGTTATCATAACCGAGACCGAATGAGAGCATAACTGCACCCACCATTGAAGTAACGCTGTAGCGACCACCAACATAATCGAACATATAGAATGAACGAAGGTATTTGTCGGGATTATCCATGGGGCTACCTTTGCCAGTTACGCAAACAAAGTGATCTTTTGGATTGAGGCCAGCCGCTTCGAAGTTCGACGCTACGAGTGTCTCGTTGGTTAAAGTCTCGAGAGTAGATCCAGATTTAGAAATAACGCAAACAAGGCTACGCTCGAGATCGGCATCAATGAGCACTGCCGCAGCATCATCGGGGTCAACGTTAGAAATGAAGTGAACTTTGCGACCCTCAACTGCGTAGGCTTTTAAAGCGAGATAAACTGCGCGAGGACCTAAATCAGATCCGCCAATACCCACGAGAATCATCTCGTTAAATTTTTCGCCTTTGGCATTGAGGATTGTTCCGTTTTCAATTTCATCGCAAAAAGTTTTGAGCTTAGCTATCTCAGCTTTAGCACCATTCACAGCTTCTTGGTCAGAGAGGAAACCTTCTGGGAGATCATCGAAAACATCGCGCATTGCTGTGTGAAGTACTTGGCGATCTTCACATTCAAAACCATCAATCTTATTCATATTCTCGCCACCCATCATGCGTGAGAATTGTGTTACAGCATCAGTTTCATCTGCTAAACCTTGAAGCGCATCGACGACTTCTTCATTCAGTCTTTGACATGCGTAAACATAATCAATACCAAGGGCACTTGATTTCATCGATTCGAAACGACCTTTGAGTGCTTTGTCCTGTGTCAAATCATAGGAGTTTGCTGATAATTCTTGCAACAATGCGTAAGATTTGCTGTTTTTCATTGTTTATCCTTGTTTTTTGTATTTATAAACTAGATTGAAATTAATAAATCAGTTTTTTTTTACAACCCTAGTGACACAGCTTATGCTCATTAGATTGAGCAAATATGAAATTTTATGAATAGAAAAACTTATACTTGGCAATGCCGCGACAAAACGCTCCTACTTGGCGAGCGTACTTTAATCATGGGAATCCTCAACGCCACACCTGATTCTTTCTCTGATGGTGGACAATATTATTCCTTAGATAAAGCCCTTGAACACTCATTAGAGATGATCGATGATGGCGCTGACATTATCGATATTGGAGGCGAATCAACCCGTCCAGGCGCTATAAAAGTGAGCTTAGAAGATGAACTCAATCGAACGATTCCCCTTATTAAGGAACTGCGCAAAAGAAGTGATGTGGCAATAAGTATTGATACTACGAAGGCAAGTGTTGCACGTGAAGCTCTTTTAGCTGGTGCAAATATCATTAATGATGTGAGTGGTTTTCAATTGGACCCCAACATGGCGCAAATGGCTCAAGAACTTGAAGCTGGCTGTGCCATCATGCACATGCGTGGAACTCCCGATAACATGCAAAAAAAATGCGATTACAGCGATTTAGTTGAAGAAGTTAAGGCTGAGTTACAGGCAAGCGTCGATTCATTGTTATCAATGGGGCTTAAGCAAAATCAATTAGTGATTGATCCCGGTATCGGATTTAGCAAAACGGCTGAGCAGAACATTAGCCTCATGAAAAACCTCTATCAATTCTCTTCTATGGACTACCCTATCCTCCTTGGGACATCAAGAAAATCCTTTATTGGTCACATATTGGATGAAAGTGATGCTAAAGAAAGGGTTTGGGGTACAGCGGCGAGTCTTTGTGTGGGTATTCAGCAAGGAGCCCACATCATGCGCGTTCACGATGTAAAAGAGATGGCTCAAGTATGTAAGGTCTATGATATCTGCAGTTGACGTAAGCTAGGCGTCCACTATTGTAGGCGAAATTAAATTTTTATCTAAGGTTAAAACTAGAATGTTTCTCAAATCAGTACTGCCAATTTTAGTATGTGCATTCCTCTTTTCTTGTCAGTCTTTAAGCCCTGAGCAAAAAGACGCAAAGGTTCAATTGAAAGAACAACAAGCTTTTTTGAGCTCATTAGAAAAGCAATCAGACTCCATTGAAGATCAATACTACGATGTAAAAGATGACTTAAGCGATATCATGCAGCGCGAAGGCTTCCTCATTCGTCGTTTGGTTCGTGAGAAAAAACGTTATATTCGTTTCTCTAATCAGAAAGAAAAACTTGATATTAATATTGCCGACCAAGAAAAACGTGGTGTTGACGCAGGTACAATTAAAGTCAATAAACAAATTGGCGAATACATTCAAGGTGTTGTGGACGACACGAAAGTTTATATTGCAGAACTCGAAGAAGAATTGCTCGAACGTACGGGCAAGGGCTTAGAAGTTCGCCAGAGTTTTGAAGGCGTTGCGGCTCAGCGTCAGGAAATTGAAATTAAAATCAGTCAGACTTTAAGTCGAATCCAGAGTTTAGAATTGATTATCAATCCTGAAGATTAAATCACGACATAAAAAAAGCTCCCCTATTTATAAGGAGAGCTGATCTAAAAGCTCCGTCATTCGCGGAGCTTTTTTATTGTCTCGATTACTTCAAAAAGCCACTCTTATGTAATCCACATTCATGACTGAGTGAGGGCTTAGTGGGATCAAAGTAACGCTTTTCATCGGGAAGTTGATTCTCTTGAACATAAGCTTCCATATCTGCTTCAGTCCAATAAAAAACGGGATTGCATTTAAGCATACCATTTGCATCCATATCAAATATATCCATGGTTGAACGATTCTGGTTTTGCTCTTGACGCAAACTTGTGAACCACACACTTGGATTAACTTCGGCTAAGGCACGACGGAAAGGCTCGAGTTTAAAGATTTCTGCGAAAGTCGCAAGTTCTTCTTCTTGCTCGGGCTGAGGAATCGCCGCATCACCACCAAAGCGTGCTGCCGTCATTTTTGGAACATAAACATCGATATTGAGTTTTAATTGCTCAATTGTTTTTTCTGCAAAAGCATAGGTGTGTGGCATCATGTAACCACTATCAACCCAAACGACTGTCACATCATTTTTGACTTTTGTAGCCATATCTAAAACAACCGCTTCTAAGGGGCGAAAGTTCGTTGAAACCATGGGACGATCACCGCCGATTTCAATAGCTTTTTTTATGATTTCTGAAGGGTGTGCATGACGCATTTCTTCATTAAGTTTTTTTATATCAATACTCATAATTTCCTTAATACTTTTTTCTTAAAACTTTTTAAACGAAAGTACGTCCGCAGATTTCTACTTCCATTAATTTACGACGAGTTTGAACTTGCACAGTATCGCCTGAGTAAGCTTTCGAAATATAGGCCAAACCGATACCGCAATCCAATGCTTTACTCATGGTGCCTGATGTGACAAAACCGATCTCATTACCTTCTGAATCAAGCAGTGTATCACCATCTCTCGGAATAGGGCGCACATTAGCTTTGAAACCAATCAACTTGCGACTTGTTCCCTCGGCTTTAATTTTCTCTAAAGCTTCCTTGCCAATGAAGTTTACTTTATTGAGGTCGCAGACCCAGCCTAAGCCGGCTTCGAGAGCGTTGGTTTGATCATTAATTTCATGACCATAAAGTGAAAAGCCCTTTTCCAAACGGAGTGAATCACGTGAACCTAAGCCACAGGCTTTGACACCGATCTCAATTAAAGAATCAAATAATTCACCTGCAACAGCATTTTTCACAATCAGCTCAACGCCAACTTCACCAGTGTAACCCGTACGGCACATCAAGCCGCTTTCGCCCGCAAATCCTATGTCACAATGACCAAAAGTCTTGAGTTGGTCGTATAGACCTGGGAATAATTGATTGAGTTTTTCGGGGGCTTGTGGTCCTTGGACAGCGAGTAGCGAGTACTCATCAGAGCGATTGACGATTTGTGCATCAAAATTGCTTTCTTTGAGTTTTTCACTGAGCCACGCAAAGTCTTTGTCGACATTTGCAGCATTCACCACCATAAAGATATTGTCTTCAGCTTTTTTATAGACGATGATATCATCTACAAAGGTGCCATTTTCGTAGAGCAGACCCGTATAAAGTCCACGCCCTCCTTCAATTTTATCGAGGTTATTAGAAATCATATAATTGACAAATCGACTCGCATCAGGACCAGAGACAAAAAACTGCCCCATGTGAGAGCAATCAAAAACGCCAGAATTCTCTCTAACGGCTTGGTGTTCTTTAATAATTGAATCGTATTGCACAGGAAGTGCCCAGCCCGCAAAGTCAACAATGCGACCACCATGTTTTTTGTGATTGTCGTAAAGAGCGGTTTTTATTGCTTCTGACATTTTATGTCCTCGTTTAATCTTAAAAAATAATCACAAAGATAAACCAATACTGACAAACTAAAAAAGATATGATTACTTTTTTTGATACTTTTCCTAAGTTCATGATACTGATCTTGCATTTCTTTCGAGCTCAAGAACTTTAAGACCTAGAAGCAGCATAAACTTAACCTATATTGAATTTTTAAATTTTGAGTTGTGTCATCATGGAAAAAGCCTTACAAATCTTTAAGCATTTAGTTCGTGCCCCTGGGGATCAAGATCCCCTCATGCTAAAGTCATGGATGCCTAAATTAAAGGTGACTTGGGATGAACACCTTGAGCAATTATCTGCGCACGATATCTGCATGTTTGGTTATCCTTCTGATGCGGGATCTTCAACGGCACGAGGTGCTTCAGAGGGACCCGATGCGATTAGAAAATCTCTTTTCTCGGCACCTGCTTTTGATCTAGGTAACCTCAATATTATTCCACAGTTTCTTTCTGATAAATTACTTAAAGATGAACAGATAAAACTTTCACAAAGCGCTCTTTATTCGGAACTTGATGAAGAACTACGTGCTCAAATGCCCGTATCTCCCATTGAGATGTGCTCGGAACTCATCAAGCAAGTTTTGATTATCAAACCAGAAATGAAGTTTGTGATGATTGGTGGAGATCAGAGTGCTTCTTGGGCTTTGGCAAAAACTTTGGTCCAAATAAAAAATGATGAGAAAATTGGCCTCATTCACTTCGATGCTCATAGTGATTTAGACCCCCACTTTTGTGGCATAGAAATAACCAATAGCTCATGGTTATATAATTTAATGAGAGACTTTATTGCTCCTGAACATGTCATCCAATTAGGTATTCGTGATGATAAGGAACTTACTTATGGCCAAAAAGTCTTGAGTGGTCGAGAGACCTTACAAACTTCACCTAAGGCGTATGCACAAGATTGCTGTGAATATTTACTTTCACTAGGGATTACAAAAGTTTATTTCTCAAATGATATTTCTGCGAGTGACAGCTCTTTGGCTCCTGCTTGTGGTCACACGATACCCAACGGGCTTTATCCCCACCATATCAACACGCTCATTGAAGAACTTCCCAAGCGAGGCATTAGTTTGATTGCTTCCGACCTCATGGAAGTTGCCCCACGAATTGGAACGGGCCCTGGAAGCATGTCGACTTGTCGTAATGCCGCTCAATACATCCGCAAACAAGTGGAAGCCATGAAAGCTTTGTAAAAGACATGTGTCAAATTTTATATAGATGACAATTCAACAATATATCTAGATCTTACTTAGCCACATTACTAATAATTAATGATTTCTTTGTGTAACGAGTAAGATTTACCTCTTTCACAACAATCCTGTAGGGTAAACAAATTTTTAAATCATAAAGATAAATACTAATGCTCACTAAATTCAATCAAATTATCAAAAATCTCGGCCCTGGTCTCATGTACGCTGGCGCAGCCGTTGGTGTGTCTCACCTCGTATCCTCAACTAAAGCTGGAGCTGTTTATGGCTTCCTTCTATTATTATTCATCCCTCTTATTCACGTGATTAAATATCCCTTTTATAAGTTTGGTCCTCAGTACACTGCCATCACTGGAAAGAATATCCTTCATGGTTATCACGCATTAGGGAAATGGGCCCTCTTTACTTATATGGGTATGACCCTCGTCACCATGTGTCTGATTCAATCAGCCGTAACGATTGTTACAGCCTCTATTGCCTTGAAAATATTTGGTTCAAGTCTTCCCGCTAATTATGCGGCTATCATTGTACTTTTACTTGCCGCAGGAGTCTTGTTCTTTGGTAAATACAGTCTTTTGGATAAAGTGATGAAAGTGGTGATTTTGACTTTGACTGTGACCACAATTTTTGCTCTACTTTCAGTTTTATTTAAAGCTCCAGGTGGTTTCCATGAAGCCGAAGCCCCCATTTTTAGTTTTGGCAATGTTAAAGACGCCCTCTTTTTAGCCGCCTTTCTCGGGTGGATGCCCGCCCCAATGGATATCACCGTATGGCACTCTGTGTGGTCTGAAGAAGCCAATCGCAGCTCTGGTAAGCAAGCCAATGTCAAGCAAGCGATGTTTGATTTTAAAATTGGTTATATTGGTACCGCTTGTTTAGCCATGTGCTTTTTAGCACTGGGTGCCTTAGTTATGTATGGTAGCGGTGAAGCTCCTTCGCCTAAGGGAACAGTCTTTGCTGGTCAACTGATTGAACTTTATACAGATTCACTTGGTAAATGGGCTTACCCCGTCATTGGTGTTGCGGCTCTAGCGACAATGATTAGTACCACGCTCACTTGTTTAGATGCCTACCCCAGAACGCTTGACGAATCAGTTTTAATCCTTAAAGATGAAAAAGAAGGGAATGAACGGAAATCAGATTCAAAAAATATCTACCGAGGATTTTTGATGCTTACTATCATTGGTACCATCATGATTTTCCTCTTCTTTATGAAGAGTATGGGACAGCTCATTACTATTGCTACAGTTGTGGCTTTTGTATCGGCACCTGTTTTAGCCCTGATAAATTACTTAGTGATGAATGGTAAGACAATTGACCAAGAACATAAACCCACTCCTCTCATGAAGACTTGGAGCCTTTTAAGTATTAGTTGCCTATTTATTTTTAGTGCCTGGTATGTGTGGATCAGCTTTATTAAATAAAGTGATCAACGGCCGTCAGGGCTCACATTTACTTGAGTAGGCACTCGCCTCAAATCATCTCCCGTAAGTGTTTTAGGATTAGGGCGAGTTAAGGAGGTCTGAACGTAAGTATCAAATAATGATTCCGAAACTTCTTCATTTTCTTCTACAATTAAGTTAAATATTTTAACTGTCTTGGTAAATAGCTTGGAACCATCTAAGAACTTTTTTATTGTAACATTAGTTACTGTTTTTATAGGGTTGCCATCTTTATTAAGACTATAAATTGTTATGCTTTTTGAACCATTAGGTAATATTTGAACAGAATTTCTTTTCATTAAAAAAGAATAATCTTTAGAAAATAGTGGTAAGGTAAAGAAAATCATTAATAAAAACAATGTTTTTTTCATATGAAATACGCTTAAATAAATGTTTAAAATTCCACTAAATTAACTGATTATTAATTAAAATATACGTGAAATCCTAGAAATTCAAATATAATGCATGATAATTATGATAAAGAAAAAAAAAATGACTTAATTGCTAAGATTTATTACCAACTTATAAAGTTTAAAACTAAATTGATTTTGTATGTACTTTTTAAAACTAAATCTAATGGCTTTCTCATTAATTAGTGCGTGACCGAAAACCCAGTGTTTATGAGTTTGTTGATGATTTTAAGTTAATATAAAAATTCAAAATATGGTTATACGTGTCGTGCAGTCATAGTATTATCATTTTTTTAAGGCCTAGGCGTCAGAACAAAGGCTTTTTTTCTATTTATTCACTAAGTCAAGGCAGGAGAAAGTACGTCGTGAATGGCGTTTTTATTATTATGAAGAGCTTTAAGCGCTTTTTCTTTTTCTACGTAGGACTTTGATTTCTCTGGCCATGATGATAGCACCAAGATGATGGATATTACTGGCACTTATCGCCATAGCGGCATAACGTTCGAAATTAGGAGTACCCTTATCAGGGCATCGGTCAAAACCATGACTTTCAAGAGCGTTAATAGCTGATTCAACTGCGGGGTGTTGTTTGCGAGCGACGACAAAGGCCTCCTTACTTTCACGCTCTTGAGCAGCTTTATTTCGGCGACCTTTTACAGGGAGGTGAGCTCTTACCTCTAATGCTTCAATGCGGGAGTGATTATTTTGACCATCCTTATCTACCTTTGAATAAAAACCCTTATCAAAACTCATCGATGTCAGCCCAGGGTACAGCTCCTTACTTTTACGAACCATTTCAACCGCCACGTCTTTATCCTGCTCGCCCTTCATGATCCTATGGTCGAGAATAAAGCCAAACTGATCTTCAACTACACATACCTTCACGCCAAGTTCCTGACGAATCCCAGCTTTTCCTTTGCATATCCATTCTGTGTGAGGTTCAAAAATCGAATACACCTTTTCATCGGGTGAAATAGTCTCTCCATTAAGAACTCTACGACTTATTTGCTTAATGAATAAGTCCGTGTAATCCATGTTTAACTGAAGCTTGGGACACTCTTCATCTAAAGAATTCTGGAGAGTTCTTGCTTTGAGTAAATGAGCTCGAGCCACACTAAGGTAATCCTTAATTATCTCCTCTATTTCTAAGCGACGTTTTTCCTTTCGCTCTTCTTTCTTCGAGTAGAGTGACGCATCTGCTCAGTTTATATAAAGGCTATGGAATTTCTTTGCTGGCTTTTACTTCACGCCAGCCAGTGATTTTCAAAGATGAAGCCAATTTGCCTCCGATGCTCAATACTTTGCGTACAGAATCTTTTAATAGATTCAAATCAGTGGGGAAATGAACATTCGTTTCAAAAACAAAAGAATCGCAACGACTATGTAATTCTCGTTCTTCTGGGAAAAGTAATTCATGGCTGAAAGCAACTACGAGTTTACTAATTTTATTGGCAATTTCTTTTGTAAAAAGGCTAACGTTATCGTGTATTGTTTGGCGTCCTGTAACTATGTCGACATCACAAAAAAGATCAACTCCACAGATCTCCCGAATTTTGTGATGATAATCATAGCAACTTTTGAGCTTGTCATAATCCCAATTACAGCTCAAACGCAAAGTGCCTAAAACAAAAATAACCCAGAGATCCATTCCTTTACGTCCATCATTCCAGGATGTTCCTTTAGGAACTAATTCAGACAAAACATCTTGGATTTCTTTGAGTAAAACTTTGTTTCGATAAATTTCTTGTAAACCACGAAGAGTTTTGGTTATTTCATCACGGCAGTATGTGTCGAGTCTCACTTGTTCAATTGGCGTGACTCCGAGAAGTGGGTTTTCTCCTAATTCTGCTTGTGTACTTGTAAAATTACGCATGCTATATGACACCTTGGATTCTTTTATTTTATCTGTATCCTATTGGATAAATAGTAGTTTATGATGAAGTACTATACATTTAAACAAAAGTTTTATAGGGTACTTTAATACTGTTTTCTAGAAAAACTCACAACTTATTTTCCTTATAAATTATTATACTTAAAAGACTTAGGTTCATTTCGGTCAGGCACTAATTATAAGGTGAGCTTATTGTGCTCAATATTTTTAGAATGTAAAGAATTATTAGAATTTACAGGTCTAAAAATAATCCAAGATACTTGATCTTTATTAATTATATATTCTTCACTAAGAAGATTATTAAATAACTGTTTTTGAGATACCCAAAACATTTTTTGTCTATCATTACTTATTTCTGAAAGTAGTATTTTATGAGTATCTTTATCTTGGGCAATTAAAATACAAAATGTATTAATATCCATTTCACCACCACGTAGTGAAGATCTGTCTACATTTAAAATTAAAAAGTTACGCTCTTTCAGAGATATTGAAATATGGTGATTAAAGTGAAATAATAATTTTTCTTTATTACTGATATTCTCATAGGGAATACATTCTAGTAGTAATTCAGTGGATTCTTTAATATCAGTTAATGTTAAATTTTTATAACTATTAACATCAACTTCAGTATTCTTAATATAATAGTTTTGATCTTGGGCTTTGGAGATACTCTCAACAGAATAAGTAGTTGAGGTGGTTCTTAGTCCATGATCTATAAAAGATTTGATTTGAGTTAATCTTGATTTATTTACTATTATCTAATAGCTCTTTACCTTTCGGTGAAGTAATATCCAAAAGTCTATCAAGACTTGTTAAACCATTACTATGTATATCTTGAGTAAGAAATAATAAAGCTAAACAAATTGAAGTATTGACTAATCGCCAAAGTTTTTGAGCTGATATATTCATATTTTCACTCCATATAACCGTTCATTTATTTTCTGAAACTAACTTTACCAGGATAATTTATTCAAGTGTCTTAATAATTATTTCATTTACATCCTTAAATTTTAAAACCATAATTTTAATTTAAATGAGTAGATTTAACTGAAATTATTTATGTTTAAGGATAAGTATTAATTTTCAAAGAATGAATCACGAAAATCAATAGCATACTTAATTATATAAGTACGCCGTCTTTAAGCTTTTAGCAGGGTTAATATTTTACTCCAGTTAAAGTCTCATAAGTTAAAATTGCTGTTGATAAGCTTAATAATAGACCTCGGAAATTCTTGAATTTCAAACACCTTATGAAGTATTTCAGGAATTAACTGGAATTGATTTAACAAAAAAGTAAGTGTTGCACTTATGAGTTGAATTCAAGGAATAACAATATTTTGAAATATAAATATTTAACAGAAATGGATTCAAATATAACATAATAATAAGTTTAACCATAAAAAAGAGCCTGCTTTCGAAGGCTCTTAATGAATGTGCTAATCAGTAAATCTGTTAGTAAGATCTTCCTTCGACGCCTTTTAAGGCATTTTCGCGAGCTTTAACAATAAGTTTTTTACCTTGAGCCGTTGGGTAATCACTGTTAACACAAGCGATACATAAATCTTCATAAGGAAGGTCAATGACTTCTGCCATATCTGTATGAGACAGGTAAGTTAATGAATCAGCACCTAAGTCATTGGCCATTTTTGTACGAACTTCTTCAGGGAGGTCTGATTCAGTTGCATCAACATCGGTGTATTGACGTGCAAAGAGTTCTTTAAGAGTCGACATATCGATACCATAGAAGCAAGGAGAGAGAATTGGCGGACATGCAATGCGCAAATGAACTTCAGCGACTTGTCCACGCTCCTTCATATCTTTAATAATGTGTTTGAGTGTTGTACCACGAACAAGTGAGTCTTCAACTAAGATTACTTTTTTTCCTTTGAGTACTGAAGGTAAAGGAGTAAATTTTTGCTGGACTACTTTGTTACGGCTATTGCCCGATTTGATAAATGAACGGCCTACATAACGGTTACGGAAAAGGCCCTCGACAACTTTAGCGCCAAGTTCAAAACCCATGGCGTCTCCAGAGGCTTTCGCGGTATCAGGTACAGAAACAACAATTGTATCATCATCAATTGTGAGAGTTTCTTTTTTTGCAAGCATTTCACCAGCACGAACACGCGATTCATAAACATTAACACCATCGATATCAGAAGCAACATTGGAGAAATAGATCCACTCAAAGAAACAATGCGCTTTACGTGTTGATTCTGCAAATTTTTCGACTTTTACACCATCTTTAGTAACGCGTAGCAAGTGTCCCGGTTCGAGAGTTTGAATATTACCAACACCACGGTTCCAGATAGCCACTGATTCAGACGCAACGAGAACTTTATCATCCGTAATAGCATAACTTAAAGGTTTAAAACCAAGTGGGTCACGAGCTACAACTAAATCGCCTTGGGCATCAATCATTGACAAACACCAAGCACCATCAAAGCTGTGAGCTAGACGTTTAAAGATTTGAACATAATCCACATCGCCATCTTCGAACTGGGCAATTTCACGAGCGAGGTAATGCATCAAGATTTCTGTGTCAGATTCAAGGTTGATATGATAAAGCTTGTTTTCTACAAGATAGTTCTTGAGTTCAACGTGGTTGGCAATATTACCATTGAAGCAAAAAGAAAACCATTTGTGTAAACGGCCGTGTTCACGTTCAAATGGTTGTGCGTAGTTCACATCATCTTTACCACAAGTAGCATACCTAACGTGGCCAATAGCAGCACAACCGGAGGTTGCTTCTTCAATTGTTTTTTCATTACTCGGGTTGATTTTAAAAGCTTCTTTAACTTGGCCCAAAGCTTTATGAGTCTTAAGTAAATAGTTACGGTGCGGATCGTAACTTGTTATGCCAGCGGAGAGCTCACCACGGTTCTGCATATCTTGCAGCATGAGAGGGATGTAAGAACCTAGATCTGTTTCAGTATCGGGCAATCCCCCTTTGAGGGCATATACTGCGGCAATACCGCATTCGTCTTTGGGCTTCATAAAATAGTTTTGGACCTAATTAAGATGATGTTAATAAAAAGTTAGTGAATATAGAAATAACAAGGCTTTTGTCAAGACTGTCTTTAAAGAGCTTGACGAATCTCATTAAAGGTTTTTTATAAGGGCATTAATTTTTTTTTAACATTATATAGAGATAAAATGAGCGACTTAAATAACATACACATAGCTAAAATCACTCCTCTTTCTGCTCCGGCAGTCATTCGTGAGAGTGTGCCCGTTACTGAAGAAGCTGCAAAAGCAGTTCAAAATGGCAGAGACACCATCGTTAAAATCCTTAGCGGTGAAGATAAGCGCCTCATGGTCATTACGGGTCCTTGTTCAATCCACAGTAAAGAAATTGCTTTGGATTATGCTAAGCGTCTCAAAGATCTTCAAACGGAACTCAATGACAAAATTTTTATTGTCATGCGTGTTTATTTTGAAAAGCCAAGAACAATCGGCGGATGGAAAGGTTTAATCAACGATCCACATATCAATAATTCTTACGCTATTGAAGAAGGTTTAGTGCTCGGTCGTGAAATCCTCAACGAAGTGGCTTCACTCGGTTTAGCTACAGCAACTGAATTCCTTGACCCCATCGTTCCCCAATACCTTTCTGATCTCGTATCTTGGGCAGCTATTGGTGCACGTACAACTGAGTCACAAACTCACCGTGAAATGGCCAGTGGTCTATCCATGCCAGTAGGATTCAAAAATAGTACTGATGGTAGCTTCGAAGTTGCGCTTAACGCAATTCAATCAAGTCGTTTACCCCAACACTTCCTCGGTATCGATGCCAACGGTCGCTCATCAGTAGTTTCTACTACAGGTAATCCCCATGGTCACCTCGTATTACGTGGTGGTCACGACGGTCCAAACTACGACACTGAATCGATTGCCAAGTGTATCGAAGTAATTGAAGGTCGTGGCATTGAAGCTTCAATTGTCGTTGACTGCTCACATGCCAACTCATCAAAAGATCACAATAAGCAAATCCCTGTACTTGATGATATCGTTGCTCAAATTAATGAAACACCAGGCAAAATTAAAGGTGTGATGCTCGAGAGTAATATTAATGAAGGTAACCAACCGATTACTGAAGATCTTGCTGATCTTAAGTACGGTGTTTCCCTCACTGATAAATGTCTCGACTGGGAACGAACGGCAGAATCACTCAGAAAAGCTGCCGCGGAACTCGCATAAAACTTCATAGATATATCTGAAGCCAGGGTTCCTACCCTGGCTTTTTTTTTAGATCATATATAATCATCAATAAAAACTTAAACGAAATGAGATAGTCATGGTTCAAGCTTCAAAGATTAAGAAAAACTCTGTACTCGACATAGCGGGTAAACTTCACATCGTCGATACAATTACTTGCCAAAGCCCATCGGCTCGTGGTGGCAGCACGCTCTATAAAATCAGAACTCGTGATCTCATAACAGGTCAGAAAACCGACCACAGTTTCAAGAGTGATGAAATGCTCAAAGAAGGTGAGTACGAAAAGCGTCCTGTAGAGTTTTCTTATATCGAAGGTGATAACTATACTTTTATGGATCTTGAAACATACGATCAATTTCAGCTCAACTTAGATTTTATTGGTGATGACAAAAACTTCCTGCTTGAAGGCATGGAGCTCACTGCCCTACTCATTGAAGGCATCGTCAAAACAGTGACACTTCCCGACACAGTTCAACTCACAGTAACGGAATGTGACCCTAGCATTAAGTCCGCTTCTGCCACGGCACGTACAAAGAATGCGGTTTTAGAAACGGGTTATAACCTTCAAGTCCCCGAATATTTAGAGTCAGGCGAAGTCATCAAAGTTGATACGCGTTCTGGCGAGTTCATTTCACGCGCAAAATAAGCTTTCATCATGACCTGGGATCCACAGCAACAGTACAATATAGAACGCTGGTCTGATTCATTTTTCCATATTAATGAATCAGGCGAAGTCTGCGTGCTCCCTTATCAAGAAAAAGACGATCTTCACATCCCCATTAACCGCGTTGTTGATGAAATTAAACTCCAGGGCTTAAAACTTCCCGTAGTCATTCGTTTTCACGACGTCTTGCGTGCGCAAGTTCGCAACCTCAATTTAGCTTTTGATAACGCCATTAAAGAAATGGAGTATCAGGGGTGCTATCGCGGGGTTTACCCCATAAAAGTCAATCAAATGCGAGAAGTGGTTGAAGAGATTGTCGATGCGGGTTCAGAATTTGACTTTGGCTTGGAGGCTGGATCAAAACCAGAAATATTAGCCGCACTTGCCTACAACACCAATAAAGAAAGTCTCACTATCCTCAATGGTTATAAAGATGAGGAATACATGCGCCTTGCTTTGCTCGGCGTTAAAATGGGGCGTCAATGCATAGTCGTTATAGAAAACTTTAGTGAGCTCAATCTACTTCTGAAGGTTTCCAAGCAAGAAAACATTCGTCCACTTATTGGTTTAAGACTTAAGCTTTCTTCAGAGAGTCGTGGTAAATGGGCTTCTTCTTCAGGTGAAAATGCCAAATTTGGCCTTTCTATACTCGAGATTATTAAGTCCCTCAAAGTACTAGAAGAAGAAAATATGCTTGATTGCCTCAAGCTCTTGCATTTTCACATGGGAAGTCAGATTGCCGACATCAAAACAATTAAAGAAGCGATCATCGAGGGTTCACGTGTTTATGCGAAGATCGCAAAAATGGGGTTCAATATTGAATACCTCGACGCTGGTGGCGGCCTAGCTATTGATTACGATGGAAGTCGCTCGAGCAAAGACTCTTCTCGTAACTACCGTTTAGATGAATACGCCATGGACTTAGTACTTAGTATCAAGCAAATTTGTGACGATGAGGAAGTCGCTCATCCGACAATCGTGACTGAAAGTGGACGTGCAATTACTGCTCACCATTCCTGTGTTGTAACGAATGTAATTGACATTAAAAAGAAACATCACGAAGATTTTGAAATCCAAGTTCAAAGCAGTGATCATTACCTCTTACAAAACATGCGCTCCACACTCGAAGAACTTAGCATAAATAACTGTCAAGAAATGCTCAATACTGCGAAGCAAATAAAAGCTGAGTCAATGCAAGCATTCAAATTGGGTATCCTTGAACTAGAAGAACAAGCCGCTATTGAAAACATTTACTGGCGAGTCATGGAACAGATAACTGCACTTCTCAAGCAGAAAGAGTTTATTCCAGAAGATTTACTAGCCTTAGAGAAAGCTCATGCCAAACAGTACCTCTGTAATTTCTCTGTCTTTCAATCTGCCGCCGACGTATGGGCCATTGACCAAGTCTTGCCCATTCTTCCGCTACAGCGACTCAATGAAGTCCCTGATGAAGATTGTAAGCTTTGTGACATCAGCTGTGATTCAGATGGACAAATCAAACAGTTCTTAGATACAGAAGGTCTTTCCGAGACGATTAAACTCCACAAGATCAATAATGATGAAGCCTACCACATTGGCATTTTTCTCACAGGAGCTTATCAGGACGTTATGGGGATCACGCACAACCTCTTTGGTAGACTACATGAAGTTCACGTTTATGCCGACAAAAATGATGAGAGCGGCTTTTACATTGACGAAGCTATCAGTGGTGGAACCGCTGGGGATGTGCTCAGCACCATGCAGTACAACCCGGACTTTATGGCTCAGGTCATTAAAAAAGAAATTGACACAAACATCAAAGCAGGACAGATCCAAGCTCGTATGGGCGTCAAATATGTCGACTTTTATGAAAACTGTCTAAAACAATACACTTATCTCGACTCATAACATTAAGGAAATTATCATGTCTAGATTACTTATAATTGGCGCTGGTGGAGTTAGCCAAGTCGCCACACTCAAATGTCTCGAAATTGGAGTTTTCTCCGAAATCCTCCTCGCTTCAAGAACAAAATCTAAGTGCGACGCGATTGCTGAACTCGCAAAAGGTAAAATCAATACGGCACAAGTCGATGCCGATAATGTCCCTGAGCTCGTAGGACTGATGCAGCAATTTAAACCCAACATTGTGCTGAATGTCGCCCTGCCTTATCAGGATCTCACAATTATGGATGCTTGTCTTGAGTGCGGTGTGCATTATGTAGATACAGCCAACTACGAACCCCTAGATACGGCTAAGTTTGAATATAAATGGCAGTGGGATTATCAAGAGCGTTTTCAGAAAGCGGGCCTCTTTGCCCTTCTCGGCTCAGGCTTCGATCCAGGTGTAACTAATATCTTTACTGCTTGGGCACTCAAACATCACTTTGATGAGATTACCGAACTCGACATTATCGATGTCAATGGTGGCGACCATGGCCAAGCCTTTGCTACGAATTTTAATCCCGAGATTAATATTCGCGAAGTCACTGCGGAATGTCGTCATTGGGAAGATGGGCAATTCGTCGAAACTCCCGCCATGTCTTTGAAGCAAGAGTACACTTGTCCAGAAGGTGTCGGCACTTTTAATATCTATCGCATGTACCATGAGGAACTCGAATCACTCACCAAACACATTCCCACCATTAAAAAAGCTCAGTTTTGGATGAGTTTCTCGGACAACTACCTCAAACACTTAGAAGTACTTCAAAATGTTGGGATGACGCGTATTGATGAAATTGACTATGAAGGACAAAAAATAGTTCCTCTGCAATTTCTTAAGGCCGTTTTACCTAATCCAGGTGATCTTGGGAAATCATCCAAGGGGAAAACTTGTATCGGAAATATCATTAAGGGACACAAAGACGGCAAAGAAAAATCCATCTATATCTATAATATCTGTGATCACGAAGCCTGTTTTGAAGAACTTGGTTCCCAAGCCATCTCCTATACTACAGGCGTTCCAGCAGCCATCGGCACAGCACTTGTGGCGCAAGAAATATGGCAAGGTGACGGCGTATTCAACATGGAACAACTCGATCCAGACCCCTTCATGGAAATGTTAAATACCTATGGTCTTAAGTGGACTGTGCTTGATCAATGCTAACTTAGTAAACTTGTTTTCCATATATTTAAGTATTTATTATTAGGGTATTTATCAATTTTTGATAAATACCCTTTTTTAATCTCAAATTGCTAAATCACTTAGAAACTTACAATATTCAATGACCGTTTTATGTAAGTATATCGTTTAATAAAACTTACTGTACAGAAAGTGTTTAGAGTCTTCGCTAAAAGATTAATTAATTGACACAAAGCTAGTGGCACAGTGTTAATACTTATGTTACTTATTATATATAAATACAATGAATGAAATTATTAAGGACTGAGATGGATTTTAATAGACGAAACTTTATAAAAAGCTTGAGTGCGGGTGCCTTAGCTCCTTCACTTATGGCGAGTTCAGGCCGTCGTATCAAGGCACAAGCCAAACAGGTTTTGGTTATCTTTGAGCAAGGTGGCGTTTCACAGATCGATACCTTTGACCCCAAACCTATGGCGAATATCATTCATCGTAGCCCCTTTAAAACAATTAAAACAAAAGTACCAGGTATTCATTTTACGGAACTTATGAATCGAACGGCTAAAGTTGCGGATCGTCTCACAGTGGTTCGTTCCATGTATCAAAAGAAAGCTTCGATTGGTAACTCTCACCCCTTAGGTTCTCAATACATTATGTCAGCTGGTGATCCCACGGGCCCTGTGGAACTCCCCGATATCGGTTCAGTGATTGCTCATCATAAAGGTCGACTAGCGCCCTACTTGCCGGCTTATGTTCACGAATCAACTGGGGAACAATCCGTATTTGCTTCCCGTTTAGGTTTCCTCGAGGCAAAAGACAAAGCCTTTGCGATTAAATATGGCGAAGTCAATGGCCTTGGACTCAGCAAAGAAGCGATAGAACAATTACTCGAGCGTCGCAAACTTCTTTCCAAGCTCAATTCTGGCTTAGGAAAAAGTACTTCCGATCAAATCCTTGCCATGCAAACTTTTTCTCAGCAAGCAGAAGAAATGCTCATCAACCCCAATACCGTCGCTGCTTTTGACTTATCTAGTGAACCCGATCACATCAAAAAAATGTACGGACCTGAACAAAAAGAACTCCGTCAACGTGCCGATCTTTATATGTTGGGCCGCAAGCTCATTGAATCAGGTGTGCGTTACGTCTGCATTGATACAAAATTTAGAAATATCGATAATAGATACCCTGGTGGCGGCAACATGAACTGGGATCATCACGACGCGATTTATTCTAAAACACATACCAATATTCCTGGCGGTGGTGCCGGCGGTGGTCGTTATGGAATCGGAACTTGGCCGATGATGGGCAGTACTGACTGGGCTTTTTCTGGGCTCATAGAAGATATGGATCAACGCGGTTTATTGGAAGACACCCTAGTTTGCTTTGTTACTGAACTCGGTCGTACCCCAAAAATCAATGAACGCCAAGGACGTGATCACTGGACTCACGCCTTCTCTTATGCCTTTGCGGGTGCAGGAGTCCCCCGCGGACATGTTGTCGGAGAAACGGATAAAGATGGTTATTACATAACGAGTTCACGTGGTTATACCATCGAGGACTTCGGAGCCACTGTACTAGAAAAAATGGGTATAGATAACGAAGCTCCTATTCACACTCCTGGTGGACGTCCCATGTTTATCGCAAAAGGTGGCCACGCTATTCCGGAGCTTTTCGCATGAAAAATTTAATCATCAAATTCTTTTTATTTTTCACTACTTTTGCGGGCTTCGCAGAAGATATTGTAAAAATCTCTGTGCTTCCCAAAGCAATCAAACTCACAAGCGCACGTTCTTGTGCGCAAATCCTCGTCACGGGCTACACACAAGATGGTCAAACTATTGACCTTAGCCGCAAAGCTAAATTCTCCCATAATCATATGGTGAAAATTGAAGACGCTTATGTAAGCCCACTAGCAAATGGCCAAAGTTCTATCAAGGTCACCTATGGCAAGCTATCGAAAAGCATCCCGCTTCAAGTCAGTTCTACAGATAAAAATGACCCCGTTTCATTTAACTGGGAAACACTTGCGATCCTAACGAAGCAAGGCTGTAATGGCGGTGGCTGTCACGGTAAGCCAAATGGTCGTGGAGCTCTTGAACTCTCGCTCAATGCTTTTGATCCAGACTTTGACGAAACCAACCTCATTCGCGGTGCCATGGGCCGCTTTCTGCAACCCATTTCTCCCGAGCAAAGTTTACTGCTTAAAAAACCTACCATGCAAGTGGGACACGTGGGCGGTAAGCGCTTAGACAAAGATTCCCTACAATACAATTTGCTTCTTCAATGGATTAAAGAAGGCGCACGTTCTGACAAAGGCGAGAAAAAACTTAAGAGCCTCAAAGTCTTCCCAAATGACCGCGCTTTAGAATTTCCCAATCAAGATCAACAACTTTCCGTTTGGGCCTTTTTCGAAGATGGTAGCTTTAAAGATGTTACCCGCATTGCCATGTACACAACTTCACACAAACGCGTTGCCACCGTTAATGAAAATGGTCTCGTGAGTGGCCATGATCGTGGTCAATCGGCGATTTCGGTACGCTACATAGACGATGTAGTTACAGTTAACTTCACCATGGTTAAAAATATTGATAAGTTTAAATGGCAGGCGCCCAAAGAAAATAATTACATCGATACACTTGTGAATAATAAATTGCGTCAATTGCAATACCTTCCCTCCCATAGCATTGATGATTCGACTTTCATTCGTCGAGTCTCTCTCGACACTCGAGGACAACTCCCCTCTGCGAATGAAGTTCAAGCTTTTGTAGCTAACAAGAAGGCCAATAAACGTGCTCAACTAATTGATCAATATCTCGATACAGATGCTTTCGCACGTTTTTACTCGATGAAGATTGCTGACTTACTCAAAATTAATACGCAAGAACTCACTCCAGAAAATGCCGCCAAATACAGTCGTTGGATATATCAAAGCACCAAAGCTAACATGCCCTTTGATAAATTCACTGAAGAATTGTTGATGTCTTCGGGGCATACAGATTTTGAACCACGTGCTAACTTCTTTCGTACCACAAAAGATAGTAAAATGGTAACAGAGTCGGTTTCTCAACTCTTTATGGGCTCACGCCTAACTTGTGCGCAATGTCACAATCACCCTTACGAGAGTTGGACCCAAGATAATTACTATCAGATCACTTCTGCCTTTAACAATATTGATCGTATCACTCTCGATCAAAAGAAGGGCAATACACCGAATCGCAAAACTATTCTTATCAACGCAAACAAAGTTCGAAATACGGCTAATCCTCGAACAAAAATCCAACAACTACCATGGCCAATCAATGTTAAACGAGAGTCAAAAGACGATCCTCGCAAAGCTTTTGTGCAGTGGTTGACGGCTAAGGATAACCCCTACTTTGCCAAAACTGAAGTGAATCGAATTTGGTCCTACCTCATCGGTCGTGGCATTGTTATGCCAGTGGATGATTTTCGCCCTTCCAACCCACCCACAAATAAGGAACTGCTCGACGCACTTGCCAAAGATTTTGCGGATTCAGGCTATGATCGTAAACATATTTTTAGGCAAATCCTCAACTCTCAAACTTATCAGCGCAGTACAGAAACGAATGAGTTCAACCAAGAGGATTCAGAACTCTTCTCTCATGCTCGCCCCCGACTGCTCAGTGCTGAACAAGTCAAAGATGCAATTCTCGTGCTCTGCGATGCTCCTGATCCACAAAAAATGAATAAAGATCAAGCCATGGCAACACAAAAGCTCAATGCAGCCAAGGCTTTGCAGAAAAAACTTGATCAGAGTTTCCCCGCATGGCTTAAGCTAAATCAGAAGGAACTTAAATGGGTAGACCTAACAGCGAGCCAAGCAACACAATTCATTCAAAAAGAGGGCTTCAAAAAATTAAAGCCCTCGGAATATATCGAAAGCTCTGTTTCCAACGTAAAGAATGAAAACCTGGGAACATCGCGTTCTTTCCACCCACTGAATGCGGGTACTTTAAGTGCCATACGTTTTGTTTTTGCGAAAAATGCAAAGGGCAAATACGGCAATGGACAGAAAAATGCCTTAGGCCTCTCTAAACAAAGTGCATGGATTACTACTAAGGGCGTAGGTACAAAAGTGAAGTATATCGAGATTGATGCCAATCGCGATAACGCTATTGGCGAAATTGATTTAATCATGGATGGCAAAAACTTGAGTCCTAGTGCTAAGTTCAGTCACAGCGAAACAGGAGCGGCTTTCAAGCAACTCAGTGACGGAAAGTTTAATGCCGCAAAAACGAGTAAAAAATTCAAGATCGAATTCCCTTCAGAAACGACTCTGCAATTCCTAAGTCTGCATTTACACCACAATGCCACAGTCAAATTTTACAATCAAAAATCAGAGCTGGTTCACCAAGCTTCAATCACTTCTAGACGACGTTTAGACACGACAACAATCGCTCTGCCAAGTGTTCAGGCAATTCAAATTACCGCTGCCCAGTACTGGGAACAACATGGTAATAGCATTAAAACAAGAATCGTTGGCAAAGGCGGTCAATGGCAAGCTCATAGCACCGATAAACAAGCTCATTATGCCCTAGCCTTTAAGCCAATCAAAGTCGGCGCGAATCAAGTACTGGTTCTCGAACAAAATCATTTAGACAAAAAAGAAGGCCTATTTGCTAAGTTCAAGATTCAGTCCTCTAGTGATTCCGCAGCCATGAATCAAATTGCTTTAGAGAAAAGCGTTTTAAATATGGCTAAGAAATATTCCACTGCGGTTGATTGGGAAAAAAGTCTTATTCGCTATAAGTATTACCAAGCTTCACCACAGTACACGAAACTCCAAGATGAGTGGCAAGCAGCTCAAACAAAACTCGATAAAATTTTTGCAACACAAAAGCTTTACCCAGAGAAGTCTAAATTACTGACAGCTTTCGGCCAACCTGAACGCACCACAGTATGTGCTTGTGAAAGACCTGATTCCGTTGCTCTTGACCAAAGCCTGCAGTTAATGAACGGGGAATACATCAAAGAGAAACTCAATCATGTTCGTTTCGATAAAAAATTGAGTGCCGTTCAGAATATCAATCAACTTTATATCAATGCCTATTCGCGACAAGCTAAGTCAGACGAACTCAAAGTAGCTTCCGATCATATTGCGAAATCCGCAGACAAAGACTTGGCTTTACGCGACCTTTACTGGGTCATTGTTAACTCAAACGAATTTATTTTCCAGCACTAGGAGAGACCCGAATGAAAAAGATTATTCTTAGCACTCTACTCGCTCTCAGTCTCAACGCTGAAGTGAGTTTCAAAAAACATATTGCGCCCATACTCAAACAAAAATGTGAATCCTGTCACGGTGATCAAAAGAAGAAAGGTGGCTATGGCGTCGACACCTTTACTAAGTTCATGAAAGCAGGTAAAAGCGGTATTGAAGCAGTCGTGCCCAAAGATCCAGAAGATAGTTACCTCTACGAACTCTTGATTAGCGATGATGAGGATGATCGCATGCCACAGGATGATGACCCTCTTAGCAAAGAACAGATCAAACTCTTTAAGCAATGGATTGCGGAAGGCGCAAAATTTGATGGCGAGTCCACAGAAGATAAGCTCATTACCCTACTGCCTCCTCCAGTCCATCCTAAGCCTCCAAAAAACTACCCCACGGCCCTGCCCGTATTTACTTCAGTCTTTTCCCCTGATGGCAAAAAGATTTATTCGGCAGCCTATAACGAAGTGCTTGTTTGGGACCTCAAGGGTAAGCTTATTGATCGTATTGATGGACTTCCGCAAACAATCAATGCCATTGTTTTCTCCAATGATGGCCAGTCGATTTACGTGGCTGGTGGGGCTCCAGGAGAATATGGCGAGATCTCACGTGTGAATCTCAAAAACAAATCTAGGCAAAATATTGCCATGTGCGAAGATGTGGTTCTCGACCTTAAAGTCTCACCAGATGGAAGTAAACTCATTACAGGTGGTGCTGATAGCAATATTCGCGTCTTTGATTTAAAAAGTCAAAAATTGCTTTGGCGCAATAAACAACATGCCCACTGGGTCACAGGCCTCGCCGTGACTGATTACAGCTTTTTCGAAGAACAAGCCAAAAATCAAGGCCTACCCGATTTCTTGGTCTATACGGAATTCGAGAAAAAAGGAGGTGAACATAATCGTCAAATATGGAAGTTTGCCGATCGTACGATCATTCGTGAAGCTAACTGGCAACTCGAATTTAGTGCCGATAAAAACATCAAGTTAACTGACATCCGTGAAACGGGCATAGGCAAGACACGTGAAGTTAAAGAAACTCATTTTACTGGTAAGGAGCTAAAGCAGCATCAAAAAGTAATTGCTTACCTCAAACAACTGGATAAAACTTGGGGAGTTCAAGTTGATGCGCAACCCTTCTTACTGACTTCCTCTTTCGATAAAATGGTCAAAGTCTTTAATCTCAAAACTGGACTGCTTTTTACCACTTATAAAGGGCATTCAAAAGTCTACGGCAAAGTTAATGGTCACTTCAAAGTCTACTCTGTTGTAGCTCAAGAAAATAGCCTACTTGCTTGGTCCGCTGGCGGTGGTCGACATATTCATGGATGGAATCCGGTTCTCATTCGCGATGAAGATGGGACGGCAGGTGATATGGAAGAACGTTTTGCGAAAGAAGGCTCGGCTATTTTCCTAAAACATGATTTTAAGAAAAAAAATATCTTCAAAATCAATCAAGAAGGTGAACTACTTTGGGCCGTTGCAGACGATGGTTCCATCAAATCCTTTGTCATTCCACAAGATGGAAAATTTAATCCAGATCAAGCCGCAGAAAACTTCACCGCACAACTTCAAGATGATTATTTGATGTCCGTCGACATTAAAAATGGGAACATCATAACTGCAGGATTCAACGGAACTATTAGCCAGCTCAGCACCAAAAAGAAAAACGCAGAATTTACTGTGAGTGGAACTATTGGACAAAAAGGTCAAATGATTGAGCAATGCGTCGATGGCAACACAGCTAGTAAATGGTGTTTTTTTCACGAAGATAAAGAAGTCGTATGGCAAGCGAAATATAATCAGCCGGTGAGCATAAGTTCCTACCTATTAGCCTCAGCAGGAGACGTTCCCGACCGCGATCCGCGCGACTGGATTCTCGAGGCTTCAAATGATGGTAAAAACTGGACCGAAATTGACCGTCGATCTAATCAAGCAAAATTTGAAAAAAGACGCATGAGTCAATCATATCAACTCAATCAAAGTTCTGATGAATTCATGCAGTTCCGTTTTCGATTCACCAAAGTCAATGGGGCCAATATGTTTCAGCTCTCGCTAATCGAACTCAAAGAATCTAGCTCTGGCCAATCCTTCGCGGCTTATCCAAAAAAGCTTTAACTTGATTACTTTTATGAAAACAATGAAAATCATAGTGATAGGCATCATTATGATTTCTAGTGCTGGGGCTGGAGCTGCGGACTACCTTAAAAAAGATCTTAAAGACTGGCCAATTTATTACCAAGACATAAATGACACTTCAAAAAACAAAGTCATCAAGCAAGCCCTCATTCAGCTCGAGAAGGACTTAACTAAACTTGAGACTTTACTTAGTAAAAAGCACCTCAGAAAGCTCAAAAAAGTAGCCATTTGGATTACTTACAATTCAGAGCCTGGAGCCGCTTATCACCCCTCCGAACAATGGCTAAAAAATAACAATCGCAATCCGAAAATGGCTAAGGCTATAGAAATACAAAATGCCCAGAACTACGTCGATTGGGTAAAGACTCAGCCCATGCTTATCTTGCACGAGCTCGCCCATGCTTATCATCATCAAGTCCTAGGCTTTAATCATAAAGAAATCCTCCAAGCCTATAACAATGCAAAAAAACAAGGAAGCTACGATTCCGTTGAATACATCCTTGGTGGCAAGAAAAAGGCCTATGCCATGAATAATGAAAAAGAATACTTTTCAGAACTAACAGAAGCCTACTTTGGCAAAAACGATTTCTACCCCTTCACGCGTGCGCAACTCAAGCAACACGACCCCCAAGTATACCAATTGATACATAGAATTTGGACCCAGAAATAAGCTTACGAACGGTCTTGCAGTGAGTTAATTTTCTTTTCCGCAAATGCCAAGCTGGAGCTTGGCGATCGGTCGCCTGAGAGCGCACACAATCAGTGAGGTGAAAGTCCTCATCAACAAAGGCTGATTATGTTGTAGTCGAACCTAACTGCGTTGTCGTGAGGCGGGGTGGAGAGCAAGGCAAGGCGAAGCAGCAGTCCGTAGGATGACGAACTCGATTCGGCTTTATAGTACTGGCGAGCCTGCGATCGCGTGGCGAAGCTTGGAACGGAATGAAAATAATAATAATAAGGAGTAATTCTGAAGATCCTCTATGCTGAATGTCAGCGAGTAGCAAAGCAGTAGAGGAAGTCTATAGAGTGGTTGGAGACGGAATGCGGTGAAGGTTGTGTGACGTTAATTAGGGAGATCTGCATGTGCAGTGCAATAAGGCATGCAGAAGTCAGAGCTCTCATAGTAGCGAAGAAGGCGGTGAAAGCTGTTAGAGCGAAGGAGAGTAGGAAGATGAAACTGAGAAGAAAAGAATGAAGGAGTGAAACAATTGTCAGAGATGACTAAACATACATGGGAGCACTTAGGGCGCACCGAAGAAATTCGTGCGTGGGCCTCGACTTCAGTCTGGACAGATCAGATGCTGGGAACTCTTGAAACAAGAGTTGAAGGTAAGAAATGGTATAGCTTAATAGATAAAGTAGCGCGAGAAGTAAACCTTATAGAAGCTTGGGAATCTGTTCGTGCAAACGGCGGGAGTCACGGGGTGGATATGGTGAGCTTGGATCGTTACGAATCAGAGCTAGAGCACAATACAAAGCAATTGATGAAGCAACTGCAGGCAGGGACTTACCTACCACAATGCGTTCGCAGGGTAGAGATCCCAAAAGCAGATGGTAAAACGCGTGCTTTGGGAATACCGACCGTGCGCGATAGAGTTGTTCAGACTGCGCTCAAGAATGTTATTGAACCGATATATGATGTGGATTTTTCTACACAAAGTTTTGGTTTTCGTCCGCAACGTGGATGTAAAGATGCGCTTCGGCGTGTTCATCATCTACTTACGCAGGGACAGCTCTACGTCATTGATGCGGATATTCAAAGTTACTTTGATATGATACCGCACGACAAACTCATGGAACGAGTCAAAGAAAAAATAAGCGATGGCAAGACCCTAGATCTTATAGAAGCTTTCCTCAAAGCAGGAATATTTGATGGGATCAAGGAGTGGGATCCCGAGAAAGGGACTCCGCAAGGAGGCGTAATTAGCCCACTACTTGCCAATATTTACCTCAATGAATTCGACCACAGGATGACAGCGGCTGGCTTTGAAATCGTAAGGTATGCGGATGACTTTCTGGTGATGTGTAATAATGCGAAATCGGCTAAGAGGGGCTTGCGCAAAATCAAGCGTTGGATGAAGGCTCATGGTCTGAACCTCCATCCCGATAAAACCCGAATTGCCGACATGAATCAGCAGGATGAGTACTTTGAATTTCTAGGTTATCACTTTGAGCGCTCGAAAAGAACGGGCAGGATAAATAGGTGGCCAAGAAAACAGAGTATGGCTAAAATGAAAGACACTGTGCGAAAGCATACGAGGCGTTGTAACTGGCAATCGGTAGAAGAAATCATTAAAGGTCTCAGGCCTAGTCTCAAAGGTTGGTATGAGTACTTCAAACACTCAAATCGTTGGGCTATGCTCGAAGTTGATGCTTTCTTTCGTCGAAGGTTACGAAGTATTATCGCTAAGTACAATCGTAAGAAAGGTTCACATCGCTTTATAGATAACAGGAAATATACCAAGAAATACTTTGCAGAGCTAGGGTTCTTTTCACTGGAAGAGGCTTGGCTATTGGAATCTCAGTCTCTTCGGAGTAAGCATTGACCGGAGAGCCGTATGCGGGAGATCCGCACGTACGGTTCGGAAGGAGGGGAGGCTCCGCAAGGAGCTTTCCCTACCCTTATCCAAACACTATTTCTGAAAATAAATCCTCACGTTTTTCTCTTTCCAACCTCCCAGAAGAAAGTCGAGCTTGCCATCGCCATTAATATCGCGAATCCTCACATCGTAAGCTGTTTGATCTTTGCTGATGATATGGCGAGTATAATTTCCTTTACCATCATTTTCGTACCACTCGAGCCTTCGTGAGTCATTGCCACAGGCGACGAGGTCAATATCACCATCAGCATCTACATCGGCAATATCCATTGTATGAGGTCTATCTAATTCCTGATCAATTTCTATGGCTTTAAATTCGGGTGCCTTAAACCACACTAAGCCTTTGCCATGACCACGAGAGGCAATTAAGTCATTTTTTCCATCTCCATTGATGTCTGCCCCATACATGTGGGTGGCGCCTATTTGCTCATTAAATACTTTGACCTTTTCCCAAGGTTTAAGGCGATTATTCCCTGCTTTCCAAATAGCAAAGTAATTGCCGTTTTCAAAGGGTTCTCCTTTGGCACCGACAAACATTTCTTTTTTGCCATCCCCATCAATATCCGCCATCGACATATAATGGCTTCCCCCAGGAGCATCTTTATCCGCAAGCGGATAAGCTTTCCAAGCTTTGGGGTCTCTTGGCTTAGCCGGAATCGGATAGCAAACTATAGATGAATGAAAAAGATTCTTTGTTGGTCCTTTAGGAGCTTTTGTCTGTTCTGGACGAAAATTATTGACAATAATATCTAGCTTGCCATCCTCATCGGCATCCGCAATCAAAACGCAATGACATGCGGAAAAATCCAAAGTTATTTGATGAAAAGTCCATTGATCAGTAGGTGTATCGGGGCATTCTACCCAGTAAATACCCAAGCCCGTACCCACAAAATCCATGTCTCCATCACCATCCACATCCATCAGACGCGAGTGAATAGCCTGTTTTTTAAAATCACTTGGCATATCTAAAACAGCTTTAACTTTATATTCCGGACCCATGGCAAGATTTAATTGTCTATTCGCAGTGAAAATTATATCTCCATGACCATTGCCATCATAATCCCACACTTGTGCTGAATGAACAACTTCACCAGAAAAAATTTCGCTCCTTTCAAACTTGAGTTCGGCGTAAACAAACTGGCTTAAAACACATGCCATAAACAATAATTTATTCATATTAAAAATCCTATTAATTTATGAATCTATACAGTTCAAAGAGATCATCTTATACTCACATTTCATTATAAGAGACAAAATATCTCGCTAATTTTAGACACAACACCTTTAAAAGGTCTAAATAAGAGAATTTAAACTGTATCTTTTGGGAAAATAATTTTTAGGATATGAGCTCTATGCCTTATAAAATAATACTCTTTCTTCTTTTGTTTCATTTTCACAAAGGTCATTCCGAGGTGCAGTACTCCAAGCTCTGGGGTAAAGAAGGCGAACTCTGGTCAGCAAGTAGTCAGCTTCCCGACTTCTCCTTTGCTGGTTATCGTTCGGGAGAAACACCTATCCCCGACATTCCCACAACCTCAAAAATCACAGATTTTGGCGTCGTACCAAATTCAGGTCAAGATGTCACAGCAGCCTTCAAAAAAGCTATTGCCGCTTCTCAAGGTGGTGCCATCTTTATTCCTGAGGGGCATTATCTACTTAGTGATATTCTTTGGATTAAAAAATCTAATATTGTCTTACGTGGAGCAGGACCAGAAAAAACAATCCTAGAGTTCACAAAGGACTTGGAAGATGTTCGCCCCAATATGGGTCAAACTACTTCAGGAAAGACAACTTCAAACTATTCTTGGTCAGGGGGTTTTATATATGGTTCAAGGGCTCTTTTAGGGAAAAATTCATCTCAAAAATCACCGGTGAACAAAGTCGCGGCAGCCAGCAGATTAAAGTTGCGAAGTCCGCAAATTTACAACTGGGTCAATACATCACCATTGAATTAACAGAAGATGAGGATCGATCCTTAATTCAAGAACTCTATTCAAATGATACCGGCGACATCTCTAATCTTAAAAGAACGGTCAAAACTAAACTCACCACAAAAATCACTGCCATTGAGGGAAATCAAATTAGTATTGAACGCCCTCTTCCTTTTGATATTAAATTGAAATGGAAGCCCTTTATCAAAACTTTTAATCCTTCGGTCACAGAGAGTGGCATCGAAAACCTCAGTATCTCCTTTGCCAATACGGCTTATCAAGGCCACTTTTCTGAACGTGGCAAAAATGGCATTGCTTTTAATGCCGTCGCCCATTGCTGGCTTCGCAATGTTCACTTCCAAAATTGTGATAGCGGGCTTTTTATGAACGGTCAATTTTGTACGGCGACTCACTTAGTGTTTAAATCGGATCGCCTTCAAATAAAAAATAATAACAGGGGCTACACAGGTCATCACGGCCTCTCGGCGGGTAGCGATTGCCTCTTCACTGACTTTGACTTTCAAACTCATTTTATTCACGACTTAGGACTCAATTACGGGAACTCTAGTAATGTTTTTAAAAATGGCAAGGGAGTCAACCTTAGTCTCGATCATCATCGCCAAGCTCCCTACGACAACCTCTTCTCTAATCTCGACGCAGGAATTGGTAGTGATTTATGGCGTTGCGGAGGTGGCAAAGGTTTGGGCAAGCATTGTGGGGCCCGGGGGACTTTTTGGAATATCAAAACGCAAAAGAAAATTGATTACCCCAAAGATGATTTTGGCCCCAATTCCCTCAATTTTATTGGTCTCAACTTCAAAAAAGATGCCCAGTCACAGGTCTTTAAACACGAAGACATCAAGAATAATACAGTTTCTCCTGAGGACCTTCATTCTGCTCAATTAAAAAAACGCTTAAAGCAAAGATCCAAACTCCAGAAATGATTCTGTATATGTAGTAAAATTATATAAGGTACAAAATGCGCACATTACTTCTTATCACATTTTCTCTCTTGGGATTCATCTCTATTGCTGACAAAAAAAAGCTCCCCAATTTTATTTATTGTATCACTGATGACCAAGGCTGGGGCGATGTTGGCTATAATGGTCACCCGATCCTCAAAACTCCCGAACTCGATGCTATGGCAGCTGATGGCCTACGCTGCGATCGCTTTTACGCTGCGGCATCTGTTTGTAGTCCGACTCGAGCTACGGTAGTTACTGGCCGCAATAACTGGCGTGTGAATATCAGTTCCCCTACTGCTTACGGCGAGGCTTCTTTACCAAAAGAAGAAATTACTTTGGGTCAATACCTCAAACCACTTGGTTATACTTCGGCTCATTTCGGTAAATGGCATATTGGTGAGTTCGATAAAGAGATTGCCAAACATCATTATATGCCCCCCTGGGAAGCTGGTTTTGATGTTACTTTTTCTACGCGCAATGTCATTGCAACTTATGATCCCTACCAAAAAGCGAGCAAAGGCAAAAGTGGTGATGAATTACTGAAGGCCAATAAGATGCTCTACTATGATAATGGTGTGATGATCCCTATGGAAAAAGCGCTGAATGACCCCAGTTTAAAGGGAGATGATAGCCGTATTGTCATGGATCGTGCTGAAACTTTCATCCGCGACATGGCCAAAGATGACAAGCCCTTTTACATCTACCTCTGTTTCCATGCCGTTCATACTCCCTTGGTCACCATTCCTGAATATCACAAAAAATTCTATTCCGATTTAGATGCAAAGTCCGCAAATTACTTTAGTAATATCTCTGCCATTGATGGTCAAATGGGACGTTTGCGCAAACTTTTACGCGAACTCAATATTGCCGACAATACCATGCTGTGGTACTCCAGTGATAATGGCCCTAACCTCAAAAAGAAAGACAATATAAAATATGGCGAAGCCCAAGATGGAAAATTTAATTACACCCCCATTGGTTCTACTGGTGCCTACAAAGGCTGGAAGCGTTACCTCTGGGAAGGTGGCGTTCGCGTCTGTGGTTTAGTCGAATGGCCCGCAATGATTAAACAAGGCATCGATCATGACTACCCGATAGTGACCACTGACTTTGTTCCCACTGCACTGGCTGCAGTAGGAATCTCTCCTAATCCCAATAAACCTATAGATGGAGAAAACCTACTTCCGTACTTTAAAGGCGAAGTTAGTAAACGTCAGACCCCCATAGGTTTTCACTCCAATGGCTGGGATGCATGGATGACTCATCGCTACAAAATTGTCAAAGGCGGAAAACCTGGTCAGGGAACCGAAGGTGAATGGGAACTTTACGATATGATTAATGACCCACTCGAAGAAAATAATATTGCCAAAGAAAATCCTGAAGTCTTTCAACAACTCTACAAAGACTGGGAAGTTTGGGCTGCGGATGCCGCAAAAGATTGTGCGACTACAATGGATAAATATCCGCCCATCCCAGGTTTAAAGCACCTCACAAAACAAGGTAAAAGTAGCGATGGTAACAAGGATAAAAAAGCTAAAGGTAAAAACAAGAAGAAAAACGACAGTAAGGACTGAAGCCTGAAATACACAATTAATCATATATAATAATATTAAAAATATTTATAAATAATACAATTTTTTGTGGTTTTTTGTTAAAAGTATTAAATGAACTATGTATTGATTTTAAAGACAATCAAAACTAGGGTTCACTATGTCTATAAAACGGAAACAGAAGTTCACATTAATCGAGGTGCTCGTCGTTGTGGCGATTATTGGCATTTTGGCGAGCTTCCTCATGCCTGTATTAAGTAAAGCCAGAAAGAAAAGCCTTATTAGTGTTTGTTTAAACAATCAAAAGCAACTCGCGACTGCAGTCGTCATGTATTACGATTCAGTCATTTGTCCGGTAAGTATCGCTAGATACTAAAAAAGTGTAGTGTCCCCTTATAAATTGTTCTACCAAAAAGCAAAAAATAAGGAGCACTACACCATGAGTATACAAATAGCGAACTCTCAAGAAAATCAAAGTCGTCGCTTATCTTTAAAAACAATGAACCAGCAAATGAGTCACTTGGCGGTTCATGGAGCGGGCCTAAGTCCCTGGGAAGCCAAAGAACTGGTTCGCATGATAGATGAGGTCTATTTTTCCTATAGCCAAAAGGAACTTAAAGAAGGTCAACTCAAGTACAACTGCGTCTCGACCAAGGAAGGTGCAGGTAAGGCACTCAAAGACTGTGAAATGATAAGCGTCACTCTAAGTGTATTCAGTGATTTTGACGAAGAAGAGTTGCCCAATAGAAAAAATAAACAACGGCAAGTTGTTCGCCGTCAGCGTAGGTTAATACGTTTGAGCGAAGAGGCTCGCGATCAAGGAGGTCTATTAAGCCAGGAGGATTTGGCCAAGCTGTTGATGTGCGATACAAAAACGATCCGACGTGATATCAAACACTTACAAGAGGAAGGTATTGTCATTCCGACGCGTGGCCAACAAAAAGATATTGGTCCTGGAGTTACACACCGTGAATTGGTCATTCGTCATTGGGTGGAAGGCAAAGAAGAAGTTGAAGTTGCGAGTGCTACAAAACATTCGATGGGCGCCGTTGAGAGTTACCTTCAAAAGTTTAAAGTTGCGGTTTACTTACGGGTAGGGAAGAGCTTCACTGACCATGAAATCGCGGTAGTTGCAGGAATCTCACAACGCGGCGTGAAGACATTCCTTAAGATTTACGACGAGTTTAAGAATAAAGATATGTTCAAACATCGTCTGGATGAAATCCTGCTTACAGGAGATGAATACTATAAGGAAGTTGGCGAAAAAAAAGACTCACTACTGTCGAATCTATCAAATCCCGTATGGAGCAGAGCATGAAGACGCATATTTCAGCGAATGAAGCAACTTACGGACCACAACAATATAAAACTTTTGCTGGAGCTTTAACAGCTTTTTTCTCAGAGGAGTGTCCGCAACTGGGAGGAATGAGGACTCGGCAAGTTTTGAGCTCAACTATTATCTCTATGGTCAATAAATTCTATCCCGAAACTTCTCATTTAAAACAGGGTCAGACGCCATGGGTGACCACTGACAAAAATGCGACTAAATCATACGGAAAAAAGATCAATCAAACACCTTTAGTGAGTGTTATCCTAGATTTAGTACGAGCAGAAGATATTCAAGAGCGCAAAGACGGTAAGAAGCTCAGAGACATAAAAAAGGAAGCTGTTGCAAGGATGCTCAAACAAAGTTATAAGCAAGGTGGCTGTATGACCTCGGTTGAATTAGCCATTCTTTTAAAGATCTCTCCACCAACTGTGGGTAAGTATATTAAAGAATGGGAACTGGAACACAATGAGGTCTTACCTCGAAGAGGTTCAATACATGATATGGGGCCAACTCTCACGCACAAAAAAATTATAATTGAAAAACTTTTCATAAAGAAACTCAGCGTTCAACAAGTAAGTCGTGAGACTTATCATTCATTCCAGGCTATCCAGCGTTATATCAGCAAATTTAAACAGGTTCTTATCTGTTATAAGAAGGGCATGAATATCAATGAGATCGCCAAAGTTATTGGAAATACACCCCGGTTAATCAAAGAATATGAAGCTATCATCTTGGAGTACAAAGACCGAGGGTTTGTTTTAGAGCAAATCATCAATACGGACGCAAAGGTGGACTCACAATACGAAACCATCGTCAATGACTTGAACTCTCAGAAAAACTAAATATCTGTACGTAAGGGGACAAATACACCTCACGGACAAATGACCTTATTTCAAGTGATAATGATTTTACTGCCCCCTCCTCCACTGGAGTGACATGGGATGATCGACTTGGAGGTGGTTATGATGGTAGGGCATTAACTTTACAAAAAATGACAAATAATAATATCAAGAGCCATCCTCTTTATGAATGTCCTTTAGATGCAAGAGTCAGAAGTAATGGGCGTCATACACGTTCTTACTCCATGAATCAAAAAGGTGGTGCCAATAGTGGATCTGCAAGGGGCATCGTAGGTACTAATTCACGACGTATTTCGGAGATAAATCAAACGAGCGATACACTACTGCTAATGGATTACTCTTCTGGAAGCAATCAACTTGGTTATACTAATCGCGCTATTCGCAAACCTAGTCACCTCAAAAATCCTGATGGTAATGATGAGGAATTTTGGACGCACGGCTGGGGTATGGCGAATTACATGATGGTAGATGGCTCTGCACGAGGATTGGGTTTCATGCAAACATTCTTAGGTTTAAAAAATCCTTGGGAAAATACTAACCCCGCCAACACCATGTGGGATAGCTACCGCTAAGCTTTGTTCTCTAAGTGATTTTTCATAGGTGCTTTGCACCGATAGAAAGTAGTGTCCACAGTGAGGTGCATGAATGATTTTATAAGTCCAGAGGACTCACGGCTGTGAGTCCGGCACTATTTCGAGCACGCCTTTAACTTATATTGTTAAAGTCAGAAGCCGTCAGCTTAATATCACAAAAACTTCAACTAGAGCAAAAGATTGAATTTACTGCTTTAAAACCCCTAAGTCACAGCTTTTTACCCAATTTTTGAAGGTGATTAATCTAGGAAAAGAAACTTGAAGAATTCGACTTGCTTATGAAGGCATGTAGTATGCTTCAAAAATAATTTTCGGAGAAATACATGTCTTGGTTTGGCAAAATCACGGGTGGAACACTCGGTTTCATGATGGGTGGGCCCTTAGGTGCTATTGCGGGTGCCGCCCTCGGCCACAGTTTATTTGATGCTGATTCACAGGATCAGCCACGCAGAATCACTTCTAGAGAAGAACAAGAAATGATCTTTTTTGTGAGTGTTTTTACTTTAGTAGGTAAGATGGCGAAAGCTGATGGAAAAATCACTCAAGATGAAATCAACTTCATCGAACACTTCATGGCGAATCAGCTTAAGTTAGGCCTCAAACAAAGAGAATACGCCATCTCTATTGTGCGTGCTTCAAAGGATGATAATACTCCCATCGAAGACTACCTAAAACAGTTTGCTCAGGTCTTTCCTCATTCCGATATGCATTTCATGCTTTACGAAGTTCTCTTCACTGTGGCGATGGCGGATGGTCATATCCACCCAGAGGAAGAAGCACTGCTAAGGAAAATCTCTCCCTACCTCAAAGTTCAGCGCAATATCTTTGAAGCAATGCAAGCAAGATTTAAAGGCGGTTCATCCAAAAGAAGTTCGGCAAGTGAATTAGCGAATCACTACAAAGTCCTGGACTGTACCCCAGAAATGAGTGATGCTGAAATCAAAAAGATCTATCGCAAGAAATGTCGAGAGTTTCACCCCGACACCCTCGCGAGTCGTGGTTTGTCTGAAGAATTTATGGAATTGGCCAACAATGAAATTGTCAAAATTAACGAAGCCTACGAAGCCATCAAAAAGTCGCGTAATTAATTCTTTTAGAAAAGTTAGCAGTTTGCAGATCGTTCGCAGGCGCACTGCAGTAAAGAGCTTGTTTTTTTGCTGGGAGCGCAGGCATATTGCCTGCATTAATGACTTTCTTCATATTCCGCCCGTCGATGGCTGGCAAGCCTCACAAGGATGGGGCGCAGAGTTAAAACATGCTTTTAGCTTTTTCCTTCGCTAATAGTTTACAATTGTCCTTCTTGGCGACTTAGCGTCTTGGCGTGAAATTATGTTTTATTTGGACTAGCACATGGGAGTTATTCTTAGATTTCTCTCGCGAAGACGCCAAGACACGAAGTTTTTGATTAGTACTTATGTTTTAAGAAACATTTCACCACGGAGTGCACCGAGAATACCGAGATGTTTTAAAACCATTCAAAATTTATAATTCAAAATTCAAAATTAAATATGCCTGTCGATGGCTGGCAAGCCTCGCTGGGATGGGGACAGCGTCCCTAAACTTCCGAATTAATGGCTTTTGCTGGGAGCGCAGGCGGCTCACCTGCATTAATGACTTTCTTCATATTCCGCCCGTCGATGGCTGGCAAGCCTCACAAGGATGGGGCGCAGAGTTAAAACATGCTTTTAGCTTTTTCCTTCGCTAATAGTTTACAATTGTCCTTCTTGGCGACTTAGCGTCTTGGCGTGAAATTATGTTTTATTTGGACTAGCACATGGGAGTTATTCTTAGATTTCTCTCGCGAAGACGCCAAGACACGAAGTTTTTGATTAGTACTTATGTTTTAAGAAACATTTCACCACGGAGTGCACCGAGAATACCGAGATGTTTTAAAACCATTCAAAATTTATAATTCAAAATTCAAAATTAAATATGCCTGTCGATGGCTGGCAAGCCACGCAGAGTCGCTAAGGCGCAGAGGATAAAGGGTTTTAAGATCGTTCTTTATGCACGAGCATGGGGATTTTCAAGATAATTGCCTCCAAAACAAATGTTCACAACAAATGAAAAAATAGGTTTTACCTTTATATGCACCATAGCCCCTCTACATTTAAAACAATGAAACTTCAGAAAAACACGAGCCTTCAGAAAAAAACAACCGCCTCATAAAACCATGTTAGCTAACTAAATAAAACGACGTAAAAATAGAGAAAACGATAAGTATTAATCAATTAAACATACCTTATTTTGCAATCATGGAAGGAGGACAATTCAATCACATGTAATATTTTAGATCTATAGATTAGTACTAATTATCTAATACTTGTCATACTAGGTCAGAGGGTGAAGTAATGAGTCTGTAAACAAATCCTTTCAAATATTCCCATCAAACATGAGACTCACCATGAAGCTATTCACAACATTACTCACCTTAGTTTTCAAATTTGGTATAACATCAATTCAAGCCTCTGAGAAAAAACCAAATATTCTCTTCATTCTTGCCGATGACCTAGGCTATAATGACCTTAGTATCCATGGCTGTAAACAATTTCAAGTACCTCATATTGATAGCGTTTTTATGTACCTGACTGATCACAACTAAGCCCGCTCCTTGGAAAAAGAAGAAAAGCTATATTTTAACGAAATATATTACAATAATAAAGGAAAAAAATAATGAAGCATTTAATAACTTTTATACTTATACTTGGAATCCCCTGTGTAAGCACCTTCGCTAGTACTCAGAGTATCTCTACTAATGTAGATCATTACTACGAAGTCGAGAAACTACCGCAAAGCATTGGTTTCGGTTCCTGTGCCAAGGAGTTTAAACCTCAGCCAATCCTCAAAACGATTGCAGATATGAACCCGGATTTATTTATTTATTTGGGAGATAATATTTATGCTGATTACCTAAATAAAAAGCAATATAGAGGAACCCCAGAGAGGCCTTATGTAGATGGTAAGGATCTGCAACACATGAAAGCCAAATATGCACAACTGGCAAAAAAAAAGGAGTTTATACACCTTAAAAAAACGACTAAGTTGATTGCTACTTGGGATGACCATGATTATGGTGCCAATGATTCCGGCAAAGAGTACCCCTATAAAGAACAATCGAAAAAAATATTTTTAGACTTCTGGGAAGAACCTAGCGACTCAAAACGTCGCCAGCGTGAAGGTATACATACTTCTTATTACTATAAAAATGGAAATAATAGCCTACAGATTCTCTTACTGGATACACGCACCTTTCGTGATCTTCTGAATACCAAAAATGGAAAGGTTTCCCCCCATACCGATCCAAAAAAAAGCATTCTTGGCAAGACTCAGTGGTCTTGGCTAGAAAATCAGTTAAACCTACCGGCCACACGACGTATTATTTGTACTAGTATTCAATTTGGGCATCAATTTAACGGCTATGAATCATGGACGAACTTTCCACATGAAAAACAGAAAATGCTTGACCTTATTGAGAAAACAAAAGTAAAAAACATCACCTTCATTTCCGGTGATGTTCACTGGGGAGAAATATCCAAAATCAAAGAAGGATTGTACGATATAACCGCCAGCGGACTCACAGAGACTTGGTATAAAACCTCCCCAAATAAATTCCGCGTTGGTAAAGCTATGAAAGAACATCATTTTGGCTGGTGTGAGTTCAACTGGGAGACAAAATCTGTCACCTTTCAACTTCGCAATAAAAAGAGCAAAGTTGTTAACGAATTAATAATACCTTCTCTCTAAAGATTATGTAGGCCTATTTCCCTAACGAATAAGATTAGATTTCGCTGATATTAAAGGGAACCCAAAGTAGCCGGAATCTTAATCAATGGTTGGACGAGCCCCATGCTCGGACCCCGCCCTATGTATTTAGCTTTTTAGCCTGAGGGAGATGAAGGGGTCAATTTTGCCCCAAAAAAGGCAATGGATACGCCTGTTTGACTAGATGGACTCACTACTTTTGTGAAGGTCGAGTCTTTTCCTAGGATTAATCGCAATCGAAAGATTTTTTGAAGGGCATTTATACTGAAATTCCTCAAATTTGGGCATAGGGGATCTATGACCCAAAGTTTTGTACTGAAAAAATTAATGAATAAACTTAGGAGATTGAAACTATAGGCGGCGAGCGTGCCCCTACTGACACTAAAGATTCTTGCTTGAGACGTCCTTCACTAATGACTCGGCCAATGGGCAGCATAATGCCCTGACAAAGACTGCAGCGTAGCGCAGGTAATTTTGGCGGAGGATCATTGGGAATTTTGACTTCCAGTAAGTTCTGCATAAGAAAGAGTTTTTTCTTGGCTGCAGGAGCGAGAAAACCGTATTCCCGCACGCGATGGAAGCCCCTTGGCAAGACGTGCTGAGCGAGGCGCTGTAAAAACTCCACGGGTCCAAAATCTTTGGAGTCCATCCGCTTGGTCTGCGAATCCTTATACCGCAGTCGAACTTTATCCTCTTTTCGGACAAGGATTGCTCTGAAACTACACCTCGCATGAGGAGCGACTAAGTATTCGAGGGCATGAAGCCCTTGGCCTACACTTCGGCATCCACATTCCACTTTTTGCATAAAGCGAGGATTGGAAGCCAATTTTGTGCTCAGTTAAGGCTGCGAGAAATTTACCACGATACAATGCGCCTAAAGCTTTATTGTTGACGAGATAATTTTTCTTGATCACTCGTAAGAGCTTTTCCTGACTATTGAGTACGAGCCCGGGAACGATGTAGTGAATATGAGGATGATAGCACAAGTCTCGCCCATGGGTATGCAGAACGCCAATCATGCCACATTCACCACCAAGACGATCTTTACACATTTCTTTGAGAGCTTGACTTGAGGCCATGAACAAGGCATCAAACATCTCTTTTCGTCGCCATCTTGGAATGGCACGCAAAGAGCTCGGCAGAGTAAAGGTCACCATGAAGTAAGGACATGGCAAGAGACGCTGTTTTTGTCGATGAAGCCACTGGCTCGCCCGATGGTTTTGGCAACGGCTGCAGAAGCGGTTTCCGCAAGATCGGCAGTGATAATGAACATGTCCACAACTCGTGCAGGCATAGTAAGATCCACCTGCACTCTGCTGACGGCAATTCATCATAGCCTTAAAAGCGCGTCTCTGATCCTGATCAAGTGTCGAACTCAGCTCGTCCCAATATCTTTCGCTGAGCTCGACTAAATCCATCATCGCAGAGCTCCTAGGCGCTGCATCAATTTGTTGATCATGCCATCGGAGTCCTGTATCACGGGTTTTGATAAATGAGAGTAAATCGCCGTGGTTGCCGGAGAACTATGACCGAGGATTTCTTGAATTACTCGCAAGTTCACTCCCGCTTCCACTCCCGCTTCCACCAAATGTGTTGCATAGGAATGACGCAGGGAATGCACCGACACCTGTTTGGCGAGGCCACTATCAGCCAAAGCCGCTTTAAAGGCCGACTGCACCCCGCCCTTATCCATGTGCAAAGTCGTTTTGGAATTGCTACGACTTTTCCCGGCATAACGCGGAAATAGCAGTAGCGGATTGCGGTGCATCACCCAGTAATCCCTTAGCATCTGGTAAGTCACTTGGGGCAAGGGAACGAGACGGTCTTTGTAGCCCTTGGAATTGCGCACATGTAAACGCATGCGATCCTTGCAAATGTCGCCCGTTTGAATTCTCACACCCTCGCTGATGCGTAGACCCATGGAATAAATTGCTGTGAGACAAGTTCGATAGCGAGCTTTTTCCAAATGAGACAAAATCAGTAAAGTTTCATCTTGGCTGAGGATATCGGGTAAGGATTTTACTCGGGGGATACGAACAATTTCGAGCCATTTCCACTCGCGCTTGAGCACGTATTGATAAAAAAAACTTAGGGCACAGCGATCCATCTTCACCGTGCTCCAGGAATAAGTATCCACCAATTCAGAAAAGTAGAGCTTGAGCTCCTCTTCTTTAAGTTGATCAAGAGGCGAAGCAATCAAATCATTGACGCGACGCAAAGCTCGCAAGTAGTTGTCCACTGTACTCTTTGCCTTAGCTTGGAGCTTAAGCTCCAATTGCATCGCTCTATAATATTTTTGGAATGAATCATTCATCATTTTTCTCCGTTTAATTAAGCCAGAACACAAAACTGTGTCCTTGATAAGCTACAGAGAAAAACTACCGTAAAAGAAGACCAAACTACAAATTAAAAGGCACCGAGGAAAGTTTTGACAAGAGGAGAAAATGACTTACACAAGCACAGCCTGCCGCAGGGCGGCTTCGTTCAACCATGTGTCGTACCTGATGTTTTCGCTTCGCTCAGAAATGCCTAAACCCGGCCGTTATACTAAAGAAATGAAAAAAGAATAGAAAACACAAAAGATAACTCGACCTTATACGAAAGAGATAAAAAATGAGAGACCATGATGAAACTACTTGAGTTCCCACATTCACACTATTGCGAGAAAGCTCGTTGGGCTCTCGACTTTAAGAAAATTCCTTTTCAAGCCGTTGCTATCATGCCAGGATTTCATCTCATAAGCGTTCGTCAATACGCGGCAGATACATGTGTACCTTTATTGATTAATGACAAACAGGCAATTCAGGGTTCAAGTGAAATTATTGATTATCTCGAACAACAATATCCGACTCGTTTATTGACCCCACTGGATGAAAAAAAACGTCAGGAATGTTTGGCTCTTGAATCTGACATGGATGTAAGAATCGGTGAAAGTATTCGTCAAATTCTCTACAGTAGCTTATTGAACTATCCTGCGTTTATTCGCGCTTGCTTCACTCATGGAATGCCTAGATATAAAAAATTATTATTTTCTTTAACTTACCCTTTTCTGCGCATTAAAATGAAACAGAAATACGTGGTCTCTACTGAAAAAGTCGAACAAGCCAAGATTACATTTCATGAAGCAATTAATGACATAGAAAATAGACTTCGTAAGAGCGAGTATTTAATGGATGATGAGTTTACTAGAGCCGACCTAACAGTAGCATCAATGTTATCCTTTCTTGTACTTCCACCAGAACACCCTTTTCCTTTCATAGAATATCCGGCCAAAGAGGCCCGTATGTTTTGTCAGGAATATGAAAAACATCCAGTTTCTGAATGGGTAAAGAAAATGTATTTCAAGCACCGCTCTGTATAGAAATGAAAAAAGTAGAACTCATTTTATGCGTTTAACTTTTTTATCGCTAGCTGACTTTTTATCCTTTTTTGCCAACTGCTGAATTTTCTTGGGTGGCTTATTGCCAACTTGCGCTAGAGTCGCCTCGTTTAAGTAGTCTTTAAGCGGCCAGAGCTGAGCCCAAGTTTTTTTAGTTTCCATAGAATCATTTGAGACCGGCGTTCCCACATTACTACGACCTTTATTGATATAGTCAGCTAATTGCTTTTTGAGACCTTCGACAATTTCGGGGTTCTTTTGAGAGAGGTTCGTACTCTCCTGCGGATCATTTACCATATCAAATAGTTGAATCTCGGCATCGTCTATGACTGGCTTATCCTTGGGGTTACTGCGTCTTGACCCGCCGATATTATCTAAAAGCAGTTTCCATTTTCCTTGTCGAATGGCAAATACACCCGCATCTGAATGATGCACAATTGCGCGATTCGCTAATTCGGGTATGGCTTGTTCTCTAAGCGCAGGTAAAAAACTAATGCTATCTTCCCCAACATTATTGGCTAAAGCGATGCCATTAATTTCAGCTACCGTCGCCATGAGATCGGTAGTACAAATGAGCTGATCTGAAGTTTTAGCTGGCGCAAGGCCTTTGGGCCACTTCACAATAAAAGGCACGCGATGCCCACCCTCGTATGTTTCACCTTTGAGACCACGATAAATATAACTTGGGAAATGTCCCTGCTCCTGCATGGGCTCAAACTTTGCCATGGGAGAAGTTCCGTTATCTGCGGTGAAGATAATCATTGTATTATCTTCAATGCCCAAGGCTTTCAAAATTTTTACGACTTCACCTAGGGCCCAATCCGTCTCCATGCAAAAGTCACCGTGAGAGCTCAAGCCACTTTTTCCTAAGAACTTAGCACTCGGAACAATCGGAGAATGAGGAGAGTTAAGTGGCATGTAGACAAAGAAAGGCTGATCAGGTTTTTGATTCACTTGCGACCTTACCCATTCACAGGTTTTTTCAGTAAAACGTGGCAGGATTTCCGATTGCTTAAAGCCCTTGGCCACTAAGCCTGGTTTACCATCAATCCCAACTGCCTTTCTCTGTTTATCATCGAGTACTTGCAATTTCCCAACGGTATAACCATCTTCAATAAAACAATGAGGTGAATGATTGGCCGATGCCGCCATACCGAAGTAATAATCAAAACCATTTTTGTTGGGGCCATTTTGAATTTCTTTGCTTAAGTCAATCTGCGATTGATCAGACTTAGAATCTGCTATAGAACCATCCTTGAGAGACCAATCCATTCCCAAGTGCCACTTACCAATACAGGCAGTTGCATAACCTTCTTTCTTTAGAAGTGATGCTACAGTTTCGCGATTAGAATCGATTAAATGGGGTGAAAGTCCTTGAGTTACACCACTTTTTTTAGTAGTTCTCCAACTATAGCGCCCCGTTAAAATTCCGTAACGCGTGGGCGTACAGACAGATGAATTTGTATGAGCATCCGTAAACATCATTCCATTAGCAGCCAAGTTATCCAAGGCGGGCGTAGGAATCTTACTATCTGCATTATAAGCTTTTACATCGCCCACGCCCATGTCGTCGGCTAGGAGATAAATGATATTGGGTTTCTCTGCAGCACTGACAAGGCTACAGACAAAACTCGCTAGGAAAGATATTTTTTTGAGGCTCGTCATTTTACTTACTGGCCAATTTTTCATTGTATTCAACTGTGACGAAATAGGCAATACCATTGAGACCATCTCCCAAGAGGGCTGTATCAAGTGCTGCCGCGCCCTTTTTGAGTTCAAGAGTGAAACTTGCATGAGTATCTTTGGCACTTACTTGTTTCTCTAGTGTCTGCCCTGCAATGGTCATTCTTACTTTTTCAATCACTTTAGCTGTTTCCCCCTTTTTAATTTTGCCATCACTGAAGGTCATTCCTGTGTAGAGCGGGTAACGGGAAAGCTTGATGGTGTAGTTTCCATCGCGAACAATATCAAGCATATAAGGACCATAAGACTGTTCCAGTTTCTCGGGAGCTCTTTGAGTAAATGATTGCCCCTTCCATTTTGGTGGATTTCCCACTGGAGTTGCGTAAGCATCTTGACTTGTCATGACGACTACTGGAGCTGCTGGCGCTCCAACTAGAATTCGAACGGGTGCCTGAACTAAGGCTTTGCCCTTGGCGTGATAAGCATCAAATGCCGCTACAAGCTTTTCAACTACTTCAGGGTGCTGTGAGGCCACATCATTTTCCTGCATCAAATCTTTTGAAATATCATAGAGATTTTTGGATGAAAGTAAGCGCCAGTTTTTCCAAATAACGCAATTTGTCTTTTCGCGATCATCTAATTTTTTAGGATTGAAGTAATAGAAAAATAAAACGCGTTCATCATCTTCTGGAGCCAAAGGCTGAGTTAAATAGGTCTTGAATGAACGACCATTAAAATCTATTCCCTTCGGAAGCTCCAAGCCACAGAGGTCCAACATACTCGGGTAAAGATCTAGGACTGAGGTCAATGTATTATTTAAGCTTCCAGCTTTACCAATATTTCCTGCAGGCCAGCTCATGAAACATGATACGCGATGGCCGCCCTCTTCTTTTGATCCCTTTTTCCCTCTCATCCCCTTAAACCAAGTAGTAGGTGTGGAGTTACCTGCAGCACCCTGCATGCCATCATCTGTTGTATAAAGTAAAATTGTATTTTCCAATTCACCCTCTTCTTTCAAACAGTCCATTAGTCGACCGAAATTTTCATCTAAGTTGTCTACCATACCGTAAAAGGTCGCTAGTTTGGGGTTAATGCCATTATCGATATGACGCTGAGAATACTTATCTGCCACAATCAAAGGTAGATGAGTAACATTGGGAGCTAAGTAAATAAAGAAAGGCTTGTCTTTTGTCTCTTTGATAAAACGCATCGTCTCATTAAAAAACACATCTGTGCAGTAACCTTCATACTTTTTGTATTCACCATTGTGAATATAGGTATCGTCAAAATAATCATTAGCCCAATAATCACCAATTTGACCAACTGCCCCACAACCAAGTGCGACAACTTCGTCAAAACCTTGGTCCATAGGGCGCATGGGGTAGTTATCACCCAAATGCCATTTACCAAAATGTCCCGTAGCGTAGCCTTGATCTCTAAAAGCTTCCGCAATCGTGTAATTATCCCCTCTCATCAGCGTACGTCCGAGACTCGTTCTCCAGGCACCTGTGTACTCCGCATATTTACCGGTCATCAAAGCTGCACGCGATGCGGTACACATGGGCATTTGATGAAAGTTCCCCAAACGAACTGAATTCATTGCCACGCGATCAATATGCGGAGTCCGCACATGGGGGTTGCCCTCATAGCCGAGGTTATTGCCCTGGTCGTCAGTCATGATAATAATCACATTAGGCTTATCGGCAAGTGCGCTTGAACTCAGTAGCGCAAAAATTAGTATAGAAAAAAGTTTCACAATTCATTCCTTATTTTTACATTTATAAATTACTCGTTTATTCTATAACAAGGCAGGTCTTTTGATCTTTGATCTAGGGGTGAAATTAAGTTCCGTTTAGGCTTATTAAGTGGCAATACCTTGCCTTGGGAGGGCGCTGACGCTTAGATGCCGAGCTGGAGCTCCAATTTTTAATTATAAATTTTGAATTTTCAATTACCTGAGTCAATCAGTGGATGTTTGAGCCGATCTGCAGCGAATGAAATGAGCGATCTTTCAGTAAGCTTGCGAATGGTCTTTCAGCGCAGCGGTCTTTCAGCGCAGCGGTCTGTTTATCCGCAATTGCCAAGCTGGTGCTTGGCGTACCCAGGGGGATAATTAGATTCAAGGTAAATATACATTGTCCAAAAACCATATTTTAACTATTAAAAAATAGCTTTTTAAAGATATTTATATTAAATTGACTTAAAAGGAGTCACAATGAATAAAATCGATGTTCAAGGAAATGAGATAAGAATCCTAAAACTTGATGATGAAGAATACATTTCATTAACTGATATGCTAAAATCAAAGGATGGGGATTTTTTCATATCGGATTGGTTACGCAATCGAAATACAGTTGAGTTCTTAGGAATATGGGAAAAAGTTCACAACTCAAATTTTAATTATGGCGAATATGCCACAATTAAAAGTCTGGCCGGATTAAACAGTTATAAGATAAGTGTAAAAGAATGGCAAGCCCAAACGAATGCTATAGGCCTAATTGCTAAAGCTGGTCGTTATGGTGGAACGTATGCCCACAAAGATATTGCTTTTGAGTTTGGCATGTGGGTGAGTGCAGAGTTTAAAGTTTACCTCATCAAAGAATTTCAAAGGCTAAAAGACCAGGAACAAAAACTCTTAGGCTGGGATATTCGTCGTAATTTAGCCAAAATCAACTACCGTATCCATACTGATGCTGTAAAAATAAATTTAATCCCCGATGCAGTTAGCTCTCGACAGGCGTCTTTAATTTACGCCAATGAAGCCGATATTTTGAATGTCGCACTATTTGGCTGTACCGCAAAGGAGTGGAGAGATGAAAATAGAGGAGAAAAAGGTAACCTTCGTGATTATGCTACAATTGAGCAATTAGTCTGCCTCTCCAATATGGAGAATTTAAACGCCGTTTTTATCGAAGATGGCTTAAAGCAAGGACTGCGTTTAAAAAAGTTAAACTCCATTGCTATCTCACAAATGAAGATTCTATCAGAGGATAAAGGAGTGAATAAAATTGACTCAAAGTGAATTTCATATTCCTCGGTCGTGAGGTGTTGCCACACGGATGGATGGAAAAGAAATTTAGGCTTAGCGTTGAGTTAAACTTGTTAATATCACGCGGTGTTCTCAATGGTGAGACAGATTGTTTTTTAATAACCTGCGTTAATCAATGAAACCTGTGGATGAAGTTTTGTCCGCAATTGCCAAGCTAGTGCTTGGCGGTCCCAGTACTTATTTACTTTTTACCCTTAGTTTTTTTATTTTTCTTAGACTTTGAGTCTTTTAATCCCGAAGCATTATTTTTCGGCTGAATCACGCCCTTGTTACCTGCTTTTATGGCGGGGTACTTTCCCACTGGAACAAAATCTGGATTCTTATAATCCTTGCCCGCATGACTGGCGGCAAAACTCTTATCAAGGGCCAGAATCTCGGCACGCAATTGCGCTCCCAATTCGGGCATTTTTTTCAGAACATTTTCTTTTTCAGCAATATCACTCGATAAATCGTACATCACATCATTGACATTTGTGTCAGAAGAATTCGTCATGTACTTATACTTCCCCTTAACTAAGGCCATCAGGCTACCGCGACTCATGGGGATGCCCTTATCACGTTCACTTACTTGCCCTAAAAGCTGAGGCATAATATCAATGCCATCAATGGGCCATTCGGGAAGCGGGGCTCCCACAATACCCGCAATTGTGGGCAAATAATCCAAAGTAGATGCAGGGATATCTGAAAGTGAAGCGGAGGGAAGTTTTGCGGGCCAAACGGCTGCAGTGGGAACTCGAACCCCACCATCGTATAAATCGCGTTTTCTTCCAGAAAAGCTCCCGGCTGAACCCGCCACTAGATCTCCCACTTGAGGGGTTTTTCCTTTTGGACCATTATCACTGGTGAAGAACTGCAAAGTATTCTCATATAAATCTAAATTTTTAAGCTCTCTTTGCAGTCGTCCAAGCTGTTCGTCCATTTCAGTGATGCAAGCATAATAAGCAGCAGAGTCACCATGACCTTTATACATTTCCAAGTACTTCTCTCCGGCAATAATATCCTTATGTGGCGCATTAAACCATACGACTGCCAAAAAGGGTTTTAACTCTTCTTTTGCTCGTTTGATAAAGGGAATCACCCTATCCATCACCACCCGAGCCGCCCCACCCTTGAGGTGTTCCATTGTCGTTTCTCCATTGTTATAAAATGGATTATTTTTCGCTCTTTTACCATAACCCGGATCCCAGGTCCCTACTGCAGACTCCATAACAAAGCTTTCATCATAAGCATGTTCCCAGGGAGGAGAAAAGTTCACTTCTGGTTTTCGTCCAGGTCCCTTTGCTGAAACTGTTTTACTCAAGGTCCCAAGGTGCCACTTACCGAAATGCCCAGTTAAGTATCCTTGTTGTTTAAGTATTTCAGAAATGGTAACTTCCTCCCTCGGCAAGTGCCCTACATTGGCTGAAAAAATTCCGTAGCGGTGATAATGGCGCCCCGTAAGACAAGTTCCTCGCGTTGGGGAACATACCGGCCCGCCTGCATAGGAATGAGTCATTATCACCCCTGCTTTTACAAAGCTATCTAATTCCGGGGTCTTGATAATTTCATTACCAGTAAAACCCACATCGCCGTAACCCAAGTCGTCGGCCATCATTAAAATGATATTGGGTTTTTCTACCGCATTTAAAGTAGTGAGGCACAAGCCTCCCAAAAGAAAAAGCTTTTTAAAAGTCATTGTTTTATTCCTTATCAATTAACTAAAGTTAATGACTGAAACAAATCAAAAACATTATTCCTTTGTGCTTAGCTCAGGGATTTAGGCTTATCTCGTCATTTTCCGTTTGAAATACAGCTGATTCCTTTTAAATCCCTCAAGAAGATTTCTCCCTTGGCATAAGTCAATGAATTAAGCGTGAACACTTGTTCCCTAGGACCAAGATCGTTTACAGAAACGAGGGATTGAGTGATATCACTTGCAGAACTATCCACTACGTAAGTCAGTCCTAGAGGGAGAGTGAAAAATAGGTATTGATTTATCTTTGTTGGTGAACCCGGGAAACATTTTTGAAAGTTATCACCACGGCCGCGATTATCGCAAGACACGGCGTAGCCCTGTGAGTTCAGTCCATCATTCTTTTCATTCGTCCGCCATAGCCATTGCTCTGCTTTGCCTTTTTTACAGTGGACTTCAGTTGGCAGCTCAATAAATTCATTTTTACCTGTTGGAATATGATGACGAACTAAAAAGGGCTCGTAACGCATCATGTAAAAGAGGTACTCGCCTGAGACAATACTTGTGTAGGGCTGACGCTCCTGCTTATCAAAGCTAAAGCCTAGGGTTTTTATATATTGTTGCTTTTTCTCATCATAATCGTAGCGATCTCCCTGCATTAATGATGAGCGACTCAGTTCCTTTCCCGAATTAATATCGACACTTGTGTAGAAAAGTTTATCTTTACCCACAAACCAATAAGCTTTGGATACATCCCAATGCATATTAGCTAAACCTCCCCAGCGATTTTCTTTATGATCTCCTGCAGGTTCCCAATTCCATATTGCTTTGCCTAAACCTTTCTTAGTAAGACTTATCAAACTCATGCCAACAGCTTTCTCTGGCACACCATGAGCGCCGCCTCGTCCTATCAATACTGCGGGACTACCATTACTTAGGGAGTTTAAAATCGGCGTATTATAATGGCCAACAGCTTCTTTGCTGATCCAAAGAGTCTTACCCGATTTCTTATCAATAGCCCGTAGGTAGTTCCATAAAGCATTCCTTGTTTTATCCTCTTCATCTGGTGGCTCCACATTGAGCAACAGGTCCCCATAGAGAATCGAATCAAATTGTTTATTAAAGGGACGTCCACCCGTTGGCATCCAAGTCCGTGACCAAAGTTCCTTACCCTCAAAATCAAAGCAAGCCATGCCCCCACTGGCGTTAATGGTCCAAACATATTTTCCGTCAGTTACGGGACAAATACTTGTGGAGTCACTAAAACTATAATTGTAGCCAACTGGCATAAGCCCTTTTATTTCTCTTTGCCATAGAGTTTTGCCATCCTTACGATCGAGACATAGAAAAACGACATCTGCACTCATGCCTCCCTTTTTCTTTTTGGGATCCATTTTTGCGGCCTCCGCATCTGGAATTGGCGGATTGATACAAAGAAAAATATTGTCTCCCCAAATAGCTATACCGCCCTGTCCTCCTTCGGGGAGCTCGACGCGCCATTTAATATTTTGCGACTTGCGCACCGACCACTGCAAAGGAATTGAATCCTCCGTATCTACCGACCAATTGCCACCTGGTCCACCTGACATGGGCCAGTTTTCAGCAAATATAAACGTCGAGAAAAATATGCAAAGTATAAAAAATCTCATAAGACCTCATGGTACGCCAAGCACCAGCTTGGCTTTATTTGAAAACTACATTCTTTATTCAGAGCATTTGCCAAACTGGTGCTTGGCATTAAATGAATAACAAAATTCTTTTTTATCCGCGATTGCCAAGCTGGAGCTTAGCGTTCCCAGGTTTCCCACAGTTGCCAAGCTGGTGCTTGGCGTCCCCAGCACTAAGTAAAAACCTCTCCCGGAAGCTTACCCGTTGAATCGGAGAAACGACTGCGTTGAAGTCCCGTTGCATTGAGCATACTGACAAAGAGGTTGCTCATGGGAGTTTTATCCGTATACTTTGTAAAAGTACCGTGATTGAGTCCCATGTTTTTACCCCCAGCAAGAATCAGTGGTAAATTAATCGCATTATGAGTTGTTGAACAGGCACTACCATAGAGAACTTGAGTATTGTCTAAAATTGAACCGTGCTCATCTTTGACTGATTTCATTTGATCCAAGAAATATGAGAATTGCTGTGTTAGCCAATGATCATAGCGACTCCATAGTTCTGGGTCACCCGCATGACTGATACTATGGTGACCCTTCTCTGCCCCCAGAACCAATTTTGGATAATTTTCACCAAAACCCATGCCATCTTCTCTTGCCACCATAAAAGCCATCACTCGAGTCAAGTCCATTTGATAGCCTAAAACCATGAGATCATACATGCTACGTACATAAGTTTCGGCATTTTTTGATGGATCTAAATCAAAGTTCAAATGAGAGGTATCGACTTTTTTTAATGGCGTTCCAAGCCAAGCTTCATTGCGTTCCAATTGACCTTCCACTGAATCCAGTGAATGGAGGTATTCGTCTATTTTCACCTGATCATTTTTGCCCAGATTTCTCTTCAGATCTTTACTGCTCCCCATAATCAAATCCACCATGCGCTTGCCCTGATGAATCTTCTTTTGGCGTTCACTTGTACTTCCCATGCCATTAGGCGAGAAATATCGCTCAAAAATTTGCCGATGCTTATGTTCAGAGGGTAAAGGCAGACCTTGAGCATTATAGGACAAAGTGGATGCCCGGCTCTTGTAGCCCACACCACCATCGGCACTAAAATTAAAACTTTTGTAACGTGTGTTTTTCCCTAAATGGCCTGCAGCCACTTGATCCACTGAGATATTATTATTGTAGGTCGTTCTCAAATCACCTGCTGTGAGCCAAGTATCACCCGCAATATGCCCCATGAGTTCACGAGAACGTTGATGGGAAAGCCCACCCAAAATCGTCATGTCTTCTCGCAGATGATTTAAAGGACTCAGAGCAAAATTATTTTTGTACTCTTTGCCTTCACCCTGAGGAAACCAACGCCACTTAGTATTTTCCTCATTAGTTTCAGATGGGTTACTGACTCCATTAGGAAAGTAGATGTAACAAAGACGTTTTGGCGCTTCTGTATTAGCTTGAGAAGCTGACATGGCTTCTAGGTAAGGTAGTGCACAGGCAACACCCGTGCCTTTAAGAAAAGTTCTACGATTTAAATGCCAGGGTTTTTGACTCATGATTCGCTCCTAGTTCGCTTTAAAAATTTGATGTTTGATAATTGTTTTTACGAGGTCCTGAAAACCAAATCCCTTGGCTTCAACTTCGTCGACAATTTGATCGATATCTTCATTATCCATGTAAGATAAATCTCGCCCAAGACTATAGGCTAGTAAGTGCCGCGTAACTGACTCGAGAACGTCGCGTTTTTTATTCTCCATGACGTAAACTTTGAGTTCATCTAAGCCATCCAATTCAGTTCCATCGAGAAGTTCAGTTTTGGAATCGGCTGAGGAGTTAAAACGCCCCACTGCATCGTACTTTTCAAAAACGACTCCCCAGGGATCAATTTTTTCGTGGCAGCTTACGCAAGAAGATTTCTCACGATGTAACTCGAGCTGCTGTTTAATTGTCAGTCCTTTAAAGCTCGGATTATCCGCATCGAGTTCCGGCACGTTCGGTGGTGGGGGCGGTGGTTCATCATTGAGCAGTTTCTCCATGAGCCAAACAGCACGCTTAATCGGGTGCGCTTGACTACCATCTGAATGCCCAGTTAGAATACTTCCTTGAGTCAGGAGTCCGCCGCGATGACTTTCTGTACTGACTTTCACGGCTCTAAACTCATTGCCTCGAACGCCTTCAATACCATAGAATTCTGCGAGATTTTGATTGAGCATCGCGAAATCAGAATCAATAAAATCAGTAACTGGCAGGTTATTTTCCAGGCAGTATTCTAGGAAACTCAGCGTTTCCAATCTCATGTCTTTTTTCACAAATCGAGTGAAGTCTGGGTACTTATCAACATTGACACTCATGGATTCTAAACGATCTAAGCGTAGCCATTCTTTTGCGAACTGCGCAATAAAATCCTTCATGCGCGGATCATGGATCATTCTCTCCAATTCTGAGTCAAGTTGCTCATTCAATTTCCCTGATTTTAGGAGTTGCATGAGCTGGTCATCGGGAGTCGTATTCCAAAGAAAATAGGACATCCGATTCGCAAGAGCCTGATCATTGACCTGCTGCTTTGATTTGGCTTCAGTAAGGTAAAGAAATTCAGGTGAGCAAAGCACTGCCACAAACACTTCTTTGACGCCATCTTCGTAACGCTTATAATCGTCCTTAATCTGTTTCCAATAATTGAAGTACCTATCCACTTTCTCCTGCTCAACAGTTTTGCGGAAAGCGCGATTCATGAAGTTCTGAATAACTTCTTTGGTATAAGCCTCTGAACCCTTCTCGCCCGCGGGAAAAATCTCTGTATAGCTCGCCATCGGCCACTGAGGATAATAAGGGGCTTCAAATTCGACTGAGTGAACTTTTAGCGGGGCACCAAAAACTTCTTTTGATTTAACCAAATTATCATTATAAAGCCCGACAATCATGATGTTGGCCAGCTTATTTTCTGAGCTCAGGTCCTTAACTGGTACGGGGAGATCTTCTAAACGTCCCTGGAACTCATAAATATCTGGGACACCAATTTCGCCTTTAACAACTTTAGATGAGTCAAAAACTTTATGGTCCATGCCATCGTCACCACGAGCACCCACAAAAGCTTGGATTGAGGGCTTCTCATTTTTGTACATCGCCTGAGAAGCTTCTGCTCTTTTTTTGGCCTTTAAGAATTTGGCCTCTAATGGATTATTTCCCCCAAGAGGACTAATAATAACTTTAGCTAAACCTAGAAAATTGGGTGAGGAAAATTCAATCTCATGTTCCCCAGATTTGAATTCACTGACAACCATGGGACTCAAAATGAGTCCAGGAGTTTTTTCAGCCTTCGCTTTATTTCGAGTTTTCAAACGATGTTCCTGGCCGTCAGCCCTTAAACCTAGAATTCCATTTTTATGTTTTGTCCCTAAAGTTGGTCTTAGAACGTCAATTTGATACACTCCATCAGAGGAGATGGATACTTTGAAGGTCGCTTCAGAAACATTACCGCGATCTACACCTTCAAGTACGCCATCATTAATCGTCATGTTTTTACCCATTAATGCATCTGAAGCACTTAAAACCTGAGCTCCATCGGGGACTGAAAGCTTTTTATTTTCATACACGATTAACCATCCATTTAGCCATATTTGTCAAGTAGACAATAATCTATTGTATCCGTTTTTTGTTATTTTTGCTTAAAACGAAGCTTAGAATTAGCTCTTTACTTTGTGCCCATCTTGATTTCAACTTTGTGGGTACGAGTCTTCACAAAAGTGAAGCCCTCCAGCCATCCATATAAGGTCAACGGTTTTAAAGGAACCGTGTTGATCAGTCCAACTTTTTCTTTTAGCTGCGCTCAACGCCTTAGAAACTCCTAACGGTCATATCCTCGCCGTCCCATTCAGTTGGGTGTTAGGGCTCAGTCCTTCTCTATTGGACTGTCCAGGGTTTTAGGGGCTCGGGGAGGAGTGGGTCATCATCAGTAAATTGCTGTGAGTGTAAAGTGTACACTCAGCCATATCCTAATCAGTTAAGTTGTTTCGACGGAACAAGGGTAATCAATAGGTTCATGACTGAGGTACTAAATTTATTTAATGAACTTTTTTTGTGAGTCGCTCATATTTTTCTCTGCCGAAAAAATCGATAGGATCAAAAGGTTTCTTTCGTAAAAGCATAAAATAAATAGCTCGGCATATTTTATGTATAAAGATGGATCGTCCTTTGCGTTTACCGTGACGTTGATCGAGTTCATCGGCAAAGAATTTCATTACTGGATCTGATTTTGCTAACATTGCGATTTCACCAAAGGCCCACTTTAAGTTAGGGTTGCCCATTTTTGTCCCACTATAACCATAACTTTTTCCCGCACTTTCTTTTTTGCATTTAACAACGCGACAGTAACTTGCATAATCACCTGGAGTTTTAAATCTTTGAATATCATGAGTTTCATAAACCAGAGTCATACCTAAAATATCTCCGATACCTTTCATTGATTTCACTATTTCAAAATCTTCTTTGAACTGAGAGTCAAGGGTGAATTTCACAAGGTCCTTATCTATTTGTTTTAACTGATCAGTAAACATCTTTAGTAAATCGGCGTTGAGTTGATAGTTTCGAGCCATAGCATGATCTTCTGGTAGGAATGTCTGAAGATCCATGAACTGAAGTGATGACTTTGCATTTCGTCGAAGCTCAGCAGAACTATGTTTTAAATTATTTTGGTCTTCGAAGAGATTAAGATAAATTGATATACCTGAGCGAATACTCACGAGCTTGATTCGACGGCGTAGTAGATCTCGGTGAGAACGAAACCGACGTGGACAAGCATACGCTTTGGGCAGGAGATTAGTTCGTAACAAATCTGTTATTTTTTTACTGTCTATTTTATCGTTCTTTGCTTTACCTCCATGAATTGCTCCCATATAAAGGGCATGGCCTAGGGCAAATTGAACGGGCTCTGTTTCACAAAAATCAGATAATTTGTACCAGTTGTAAGTAGTTTCGCAGGCAATAGTAAGGTCATCCCAATAAGGAGAGAGGATTTTCTTCATGTACTGAAAGTCATTATTTTTGATCTCTGTGTGCACGTATATTTTTCCTTCTTTGTCCATCACGCAGATATAAGACATCGATTTGTGAAGATCAATTCCGCAGTGAAATTTTGTTTTTGTAGTATACATTTTCATGGCAATATCCTTTTTTGTTTTGTGGAATTACAATTTAGGTTATTGCCATTTCTTTGCCAAATTTTGTAGATCACGTTTGACCGTGAGTACTATTGGCTAAGCGTACTATCAGTTAACGATGCATTAAGGTAATCTACAGGTTTTTGCGAAGTAGTCATAGCTTTGGAAATCAGTCCAAAAAACATTTTTCTGAGTTCAAATCTTCTGTTGAGCCTAAACTGTAAATCAGCAAGATACCTGAAACCGTATTTCTCGAATTTTAGTGAATGAAATGTTCCAGAAATAGAAGTTTTTACATTACTCAGAATGGTATTCACCCATTTAAAAGTACTTTCGATTTCTTCTTTCTTTGCTTTACTAGTAACTAAAACGTTATGATTACTTACTTCTTTTAAGGCGCTGAAGCCTCTAAGTCCGTCTGAAATTGTATCACAGTTCTCCTCAAGATTATCTATAGCCCATTGTTTAATCACTTCATAAGAAAAACTTGATACAGGATTCAGTTTAACAAAAACTGGATTTCGATTTTCGTTAGTTTCCACAGCCGCTATAAATGGAGATTTGTTTTCTGAACCTCTACCTCGTTTACCTCCTTCCAGTCGACCACCTAGGTAAGCATCGTCTATTTCAACCAAACCTTTAAGTTTATACTTACTGTCTTGCTCATACATCATCTGCATGATTTTCTGCTTTATTAACCAGGCAGTTTTATAATTCACATCAATATGGCGGTGTAATTCTAATGCTGAAACACTGTTCTTTGATTGGCTTATTTGATGCAGAGCTAAGAACCACTTCTGTAGAGGAACTTTCGTACGATGAAATAAAGTGCCCGCTGTTAAACGATGGTTTTTACGGCAGGATTTACATTGAAAGATGGTGCGGCTTCCAGATTCATAGCGGTAATACTTATCACTATCGCATGTCTCACATTTAAAACCATTAGGCCACTTACAGCTTTCCAAGTAAGCACTACATTGATCCTCGGTTCCAAAAGTTTTGATGAATTCTGGAAAACTAACTCCAACTTGAAACTGAATTTTATTCTTAGGCATAATACATCTCCTTATTAGATGTAATTAATATGCTACTAAAAGATAGCTATATCAAGTTTTACACTCTTAACTGATAGTACGCTTAGCCAATAGTACTCACGGTCAAACGTGATCTACAAAATTTGGCAAAGAAATGGCAATAACCTAAATTGTAATTCCACAAAACAAAAAAGGATATTGCCATGAAAATGTATACTACAAAAACAAAATTTCACTGCGGAATTGATCTTCACAAATCGATGTCTTATATCTGCGTGATGGACAAAGAAGGAAAAATATACGTGCACACAGAGATCAAAAATAATGACTTTCAGTACATGAAGAAAATCCTCTCTCCTTATTGGGATGACCTTACTATTGCCTGCGAAACTACTTACAACTGGTACAAATTATCTGATTTTTGTGAAACAGAGCCCGTTCAATTTGCCCTAGGCCATGCCCTTTATATGGGAGCAATTCATGGAGGTAAAGCAAAGAACGATAAAATAGACAGTAAAAAAATAACAGATTTGTTACGAACTAATCTCCTGCCCAAAGCGTATGCTTGTCCACGTCGGTTTCGTTCTCACCGAGATCTACTACGCCGTCGAATCAAGCTCGTGAGTATTCGCTCAGGTATATCAATTTATCTTAATCTCTTCGAAGACCAAAATAATTTAAAACATAGTTCTGCTGAGCTTCGACGAAATGCAAAGTCATCACTTCAGTTCATGGATCTTCAGACATTCCTACCAGAAGATCATGCTATGGCTCGAAACTATCAACTCAACGCCGATTTACTAAAGATGTTTACTGATCAGTTAAAACAAATAGATAAGGACCTTGTGAAATTCACCCTTGACTCTCAGTTCAAAGAAGATTTTGAAATAGTGAAATCAATGAAAGGTATCGGAGATATTTTAGGTATGACTCTGGTTTATGAAACTCATGATATTCAAAGATTTAAAACTCCAGGTGATTATGCAAGTTACTGTCGCGTTGTTAAATGCAAAAAAGAAAGTGCGGGAAAAAGTTATGGTTATAGTGGGACAAAAATGGGCAACCCTAACTTAAAGTGGGCCTTTGGTGAAATCGCAATGTTAGCAAAATCAGATCCAGTAATGAAATTCTTTGCCGATGAACTCGATCAACGTCACGGTAAACGCAAAGGACGATCCATCTTTATACATAAAATATGCCGAGCTATTTATTTTATGCTTTTACGAAAGAAACCTTTTGATCCTATCGATTTTTTCGGCAGAGAAAAATATGAGCGACTCACAAAAAAAGTTCATTAAATAAATTTAGTACCTCAGTCATGAACCTATTGATTACCCTTGTTCCGTCGAAACAACTTAACTGATTAGGATATGGCTGAGTGTACACTTTACACTCACAGCAATTTACTGATGATGACCCACTCCTCCCCGAGCCCCTAAAACCCTGGACAGTCCAATAGAGAAGGACTGAGCCCTAACACCCAACTGAATGGGACGGCGAGGATATGACCGTTAGGAGTTTCTAAGGCGTTGAGCGCAGCTAAAAGAAAAAGTTGGACTGATCAACACGGTTCCTTTAAAACCGTTGACCTTATATGGATGGCTGGAGGGCTTCACTTTTGTGAAGACTCGTACCCACAAAGTTGAAATCAAGATGGGCACAAAGTAAAGAGCTAATTCTAAGCTTCGTTTTAAGCAAAAATAACAAAAAACGGATACAATAGATTATTGTCTACTTGACAAATATGGCTAAATGGATGGTTAATCGTGTTTTCATAAGTTACTTGGCTACTTGTCACAGGTAAAAAACCCGTTTTCGTCTCTAGGTATTCTCCGTGAGAAGCTTTAACTCTAAAAGCAAAAGGACCCTCTTCTGGAAAATGATTTCTAATGAGCATTTTCAAATTCGGACTCGCACCATGCCATGAGGTCGGCGCTTTTTCCACATGGGGAACGGCTCCATAAAGAACCACGCCGTCTTTGGCCATGCCAAAACGTTCACGATCCGAGCCGCGAAAATCCACCATGATGCTTTTCTTCACATCTTCGACGAGTTCTCCTTGAGGGGTTCTTGCCTGATCTTCTAAAAGGTTTCCGTGGTCATCAAAGACATGCGTATGGAAATTTTTTGCACTCAAATCGATGGTTTTGTAACCGCTAATTTTGTTATAAACCTTATTAGAAATTTTATCTCCAAACTCAAGTTGATAACGACGGCTGACAGGTTTTTTCTCTGGTCCAATTGCGGCTTCTAAAGCTTCGCGAGCTATTTGTTCATAGTACTCGAACTGAAGTTGAGACATAGAGAGAGTTTCTCCACTATTACTAAAACCCATGTGAGAGAGAGGATCAGGCGGTAGCTTTTTACCAAAGTTTGCGTTCACACCTAGAAGGTCCTGAAGGGTATTGCTATACTGCTGTTTAGTGAGACGACGCATGACATTATTTTGCTTACCTCGCTTCATTTCTTTAGCCACTTTTAGTTCATGACTCATCCAATCTACAATCACCAGACGTTCTTCAGAACTGGGTTGTTTCACATCCTCGGGAGGCATATCTTCGGTATTAATCACATCAAGGGCTGCGTGCCACTTCTCCGCATCCATACCTTTTATCATATCAGGATCCAGAATATCGATACGCACTTCACCTTTCTGCTTTCGTTCGCCGTGACAGCGTATACAAAAAGTTTCTAATAGGGGTTTAACTTTCGTTTCAAAATCGTGGGGGTTCTTTTCAATAGCTTGGACGCACACCGTCGTAGCCATCAAGCCTAAAAAGCTCAAAAATCGTTTAGTCATCTTTTACTCGCATAAATTTTTCTTCATATACAAGTACAAAGAAAGACATTAGATCTTTGAGCTATTGAAAGTTTTTTTGGTTCTTCGTATAAATCTGTAAAAACTAACGCATTCGTTCAAATAGTTCTTCGGCATAAAGCCGTTAGCAAGCTTCACTCTTTATACGAAGATTTATTTGATCTTCATTTGTTTTACTAGCGTAATGCTTCGCCAGCAGGCAGAAACCAAAGGTTACAAATTAAAAAGACTGCTAGACTAAACCTCTTTAATCACTACAAAAAGGAGATTTTATGTCCAGCAGTCTGCATCAACATACACACGGAATTATCGGTTACGAACACAAGCGCTTTGAATACAAAGGTAAAAAACTGATTATTCACATATCTCGAAAAAAAAGACCTTTACGTGCTCTAGTTGTGGCAGTTTAAATGTACGGCCGACTCCAGTTAATCAGCGTTTAATAAAGTCTCTGCCATGCGGAACGAAAAAGACGTCGTTTAGTGTACAAATGCACCGCATTTATTGTCGTGATTGTGGTTCATATCTAATGGAAAGGCTACCGTTTATCTCAAACCCAAAAAGCCGAATCACAAAAGTTCTAGAACGACAAATCATTGAATTACGATCTCATATGTGCATTCAAAGTCTGGCAAACTATTTTAACATCAACTGGCACACAGTAAAAGCTGTAGAGAAATCACACTTACGTAAGAAATATAAAAAGATCTCCTTAGCAAATACCACAGCCATAGGTATTGATGAGATTTATATGGGGGAAAAACTAGGCGACAAAGGTTATTTGACGATTGTACGAGATTTAAGCACTGGAGCTACTTTATTTGTCGGCAAAGGAAAAAGTTCGAAGTCATTAAAACCATTACTTCAAAAGCTCAAATCAAGTAAGAGTGTTATTGAATTTGTAGCTGTGGACCTCGCCCCCTCATTCACTTCATGGATCAAGGAGAATTTACCTGATGCAACAATTGTTGATGATCACTTTCATGTCATCAAGCTTATGAATGACCGTCTGAATAAAGTTCGTAGGCGTATCACCAGGGAGCTTGACCATGAAGATAAGGGAGAAATTAAAGGTTTAAGATAGAAGTTTAATCGGAATAATGAAGACCTTGAACCAACTGCACAAAGTGAAATAAATGAATGCTGCTCAATATTTACAGAATTGGGAGCAACTTACGCCTTAAAAGAAGCGCTCAGAAGAATAAATAAAATCAAGGATCTTGCGTTTGTTGAAAACGCTTTGACTTACTGGTGCGAAAAAGCGCATTGTAGCAAAGTACCAGAACTCATTTCTATGGCAAAAACAATCCGAAAACACTACTCAGGTATTTTAGCATTTTGGAAAACTAAAATTACTTCTGCAGTCATGGAAGGTTTTAATAATAAAATCGGATGGTTAACTAGACAAGCATATGGATATAGAGATGAAGAGTACCTCATACTCAAAATAATTGATCTACCTAACCTAAAGACCGAGCGGCAACTATAATAATTTACAGATAATTACGAAGAGGCGTTTTTTTTTAACTTTATAACAAAGTTTTAAGACTTGTTTTTATCCTTCTTTTGTTTCTGCCTTTTCTCTTTGCCATTATTGAGCCCCTCAGCAGCTAATTTCTTAGAAATAACTGCAGCTGCTTCTTCGTTTCCTTCCCAAAATTTTTTCAATGACTTTCGCTATATGTGGATATTCGGCATCAATATCTTTGAGTTCTGCCCACAGCCCTTGCGCTTCACAGTTTTCCAAGCGAAAGATTCATCTAGCTCACCTGTAGAAATTTCATAAGCAAAGGGGTCACAATAGAGTGTTTCGTCAATGATTACTGGGCGACGATCTCCCTCACCATGGCCTTTACCGCCCTTGAGTTTGGGCAAGTGTTCTTTTTGCCAAAGCCATTTTTTGAATTAATATCAAAGCACTTTAGTTCATAAACTAAAATACCATTACTAGCTCGATGAATACCAGGAGAACGTTCATTAATATTGAACGTTCCCACTAAGACGAGACGTCCCTTGGAGCCCGCCATAAAGATATTATGCCTAGATTTTGATTGCACTGGCTGACGAAACGTTTCTTTACCTGTAGATAAATCAATACCCACAAGGAAAGATGATTTGACGTACTCCTTTACTTGATACAACTCAGCTCGCGATGGCAATTGCGTACCTTCAATAAAGTATACAGCACCATCCAGAAGTGTAATGGTGGGGTGCATAATTCCTCCCGCACTCTGATAAATCCACTTTTTATCGCCTTTTGATGATGAATAGCAGTTGAATTCAAATTCTGATTGTACAGGTACGTAATCTTTGTGTGTAATGGTAAAAGTAGCTTCCTGACTTTCCTCACGTCGCGTGGAACCTTTGGGCACTTCTGTGCCGACAAGGTAGTCACCACTTAAACCAAGGTAGCCCCATTCTTCGTCAACTGACAAGCCTCTATCTGCTTGGCCGTTCTGTAAATTTAAGACATGGCACTTATCCCCAGCCAAAGAACTTGTGTATTTAGCTTAATTTGATCACACAGAAGTAGTTGTCTTTAATAGTTATACAGTTCTCAAAGGTACTTTTTAACCTATGGCTCTCAATCATTTAGTTTAGTTTTATGATCTATCAGTGTGTCTGCGCCTTCTTTGACATCGACACCCGAGACTCCCATGCAAAAGATATTTTGAATCAGCTTCTCTAATTTTTCTGCGGCTAACAAGGAGCTTAAACCACCCTGACGAATATTTGACAAGCAATTTCGTTCGGAATCATTGCGTCCCACACGTGGTTCATAAGTTATATAGATCCCCATACTATCGGCGGCACTCAAGCCTGGTCTTTCTCCGATTAAGATGATACTTAGGCGTGTTTTTAGAATTTCACCAATCTCATCCGCAATAGCCACACGTCCTTGATTGACTATAGTTAGTGGCGCACAAGTCCAATTATTATTTTCTGCCAAAGGCAGAAAATCCCTAAGAAAGGGAAGCGCATTCGTATGAATGGCACGCGATGATAAGCCATCCGCAATAAAGATTCCCAGATCATAAGTCTGAGATTTTGTACTCTGAAAATTCTTTAAATCCTCCACTGATCGCTCAGCTAATTTCCTCCCTAAATCTGGGCGCTGTAAGTAGGTACTGCGGTCGCTTGCCGCACTTTGAAGCTCAAGAAGTTCCAAACCCAAATCTTTTAATTGAGTTTTCATTTTAGCTATATCAAAGGCTAAGTGAACCGCATCTCTTGCCCGGGCATGATCTAAATCAAATTTAAGGATATCACGAGTAGAAATACTTGAGCCTGCTCGTTGCAAACCCAAGCGTGCTGCACTCAAAGCCTTTAAGGCTTGCAAAGCTTTATTGCTTTCGACTTCGTTTTTCATGAACGTATATCCTCCAAACCTTTATATAAAAAAGCGCTGTTTTTTAAAGGTAACAAATAGCCCTGCTCATCACATAAATTCATTTTAATTAACCATTGCTCAAACTCTGGCGCACGTTTAAGCCCCAAAACCTGCCTCAGGTAATTTGCATCGTGAAATGAAGTACTCTGATAATTGAGCATTATATCATCAGCACCTGGAACACCGATAATGAAATTAGTTCCCGCAAGTCCCAAGAGGCTCAAGAGATTATCCATATCATTTTGATCTGCCTCGGCATGATTCGTGTAACAAATGTCACAGCCCATTGGTAGCCCTAAGAGCTTCCCACAAAAATTATCCTCAAGTCCGGCACGTATAATTTGTTTACCATCATAGAGGTATTCGGGACCGATAAAACCCACTACGGTATTAACTAGTAAAGGTTTGAATTCACGCGCAAGTGCATAGGCTCGGGCTTCTACTGTCTGTTGATCTACACCATGATGAGCATTGGCTGACAGAGCACTGCCCTGCCCAGTTTCGAAATACATCACATTTTCACCAATGCTTCCACGTTTCAAACTTAGAGCGGCTTCGTAGGCCTCGCGCAATAAATTAATATTGATACCAAAACTCGAATTAGCTACTTCAGTCCCCGCAATTGATTGGAACACCAAATCTACAGGTCCATTTTTCTCCATTATCATCATCGCATTCGTGATGTGAGTCAATACACAGGATTGCATGGGGATCTGGTAGGCTTGGCGTAATTCATCTAATAGATTGAGTAGCATTGTCGCGGACTGAACATTATCAGTCGCTGGGTTAATGCCAATGACAGCATCCCCACTACCGTTGAGTAAACCATCTAAAACACCTGCTGCAATTGAACGTGGGTCATCTGTCGGATCATTTGGCTGAAGGCGTGTGGCCAAATGACCCTTTAAGCCAATACTAGTCCTGAAGCGACTAATGACTTCAATTTTTGAAGCAACTAAAACCAAGTCCTGGTTTCTCATTAGTTTTGAAACTGCGGCGGCCATTTCTGGAGTCAGTCCTCTAGAAACTTTCTTTAAGTCTTCCGCCCCCACTTCATACGACAAGAGCCAATCGCGAAAGCCTCCAACAGTCAGGTGACTTATAGTTTCAAAAGCAATTTCGTCATGTTGCTCCGCTATTAAGCGACTCACTTCATCTTCTTCAAAAGGAATGAGTTCTTCCTTTAAGAAAGTTTTTAAAGGTAAGTCTGCCAAAGCAAAGCGCGCCGCCATTCGTTCCTCTTCTGAACTCGCTCCCACGCCTGCTAAGTAATCCCCCGATTTAACAGCACTTGCCTTTGCCAAGAGTTCTTTTAAATCAGAAAAACAGTAAATGTGATTCGCTAAAGTGAACTTATATTGACTCAAAAGAAGCCCAGTGCTTTAGTTGAATAAGAAGTCAATATATTTTTAGTTTGTTGATAATGATCGAGCATCATTCTATGAGTTTCTCTACCAATACCTGACTTTTTATAACCACCGAAAGCCGCATGTGCTGGGTACAAATGATAACAATTGGTCCATACTCGTCCCGCTTGAATTGACGTCCGAAACGATAGGCACGATTCATATCCATTGTCCAAATACCTGCGCCTAAACCATATTCCGTATCATTGGCAATTCCCAAAGCTTCTTCTTCACTTTTAAATGTTGTTACTGAAAGAACTGGGCCAAAGATCTCGTCCTTAAAAATGCGCATGGAATTATCGCCTTTATAAAGAGTTGGTTTTATATAGAAGCCCTTGGCTAATTCATCATCCATATTGCGCTCACCTCCGATGAGGCACTGAGCCCCCTCTTCTTCCGCGACATTGGCGTAAAAGAGAATTTTATCCAACTGTTGCTGTGATGCCTGAGCACCCAACATGGTCTCTGTATCTAAGGGGTTTCCTTGAACAATTTTTCTAGCTCTAAGTATGACGCGTTGAATAAATTCATCATAAATACTTTCCTGTATTAGAATACGGGACGGACAAGTACAGACTTCGCCCTGATTAAAGAATCCTAAGAGCATACCTTCTATAGCTTTGTCAATAAAATCATCGCCATGATCCATAATGTCCTCAAAGAATATATTTGGGGATTTACCTCCCAATTCGAGAGTTATGGGGATAATATTTTCACTGGCATAAGACATAATTTGCTTGCCTACGGGGGTCGAACCCGTAAAGGCGACTTTGGCAATGCGTGAATTACTTGCTAGACTTTTTCCTGCTTCAGTACCAAAGCCATGCACCAAATTAAGGACTCCTGGGGGAATTAAATCTTCTATTAATTCAATGAGGACTGAAATCGATAAAGGCGTTTGCTCTGCAGGTTTTAGAACCACACAATTACCTGCGGCTAAAGCCGGCGCCAATTTCCACGCAGCCATCAACAAGGGGAAATTCCAAGGGATAATTTGGGCCACTACACCGATGGGTTCATGAAAATGATAAGCTACCGTATCGTGATCGATTTCCGAGATGCCGCCTTCTTGCGCTCGAATACAGCCAGCAAAATAGCGAAAATGATCGGCAGCCAAAGGGACATCTGCTGCTAGAGTTTCTCTGATGGGTTTGCCATTATCCCAAGTTTCTACGAGAGCCAACTTCTCTAGATTATCTTCTATACGATCAGCGATCTTTAGCAATATATTGGCTCTTTCGGTCACGGAACTTTGCTCCCAGGATGGGAAGGCATTATGCGCTGCGTCAAGAGCTTTCTCAACGTCTTTGTCAGATGAGCGTGCCACCTGGCAAAAAACTTCTCCATTGACGGGAGAGACATTATCAAAGTATTTTCCTTCTACTGGAGGTAAGTGCTCACCTCCGATAAAGTTTTCATATTGACTTTTGAGGCTTACAATGGAACTATCCTGTGTCGGTGCTGAATAAATCATTTTTCTACCTTTATTTGTATTAATATACTTCTTTAAATCGTACTCATTGATGAAAACTGGCTGAGGCAAGTTAAAACCAAATCGGCATGAGAAAGATCTTGGGGATTATCCTCATTTTTGAAGGCCACACAAAACATTTCCGAACTCTTAGCTGCGCTCACTCCTGCAGTGGAATCTTCAAAAACCACACAGTCTTTGGTATCTACTTTCATTTTAAGTGCTGCTTTCAAGTAACATTCTGGGTGGGGCTTACCTATTTTATAATCTTCATTCCCCAGATAAAAGTCTACCTCGTTTTTTATCTCAAGCTTATCAATAAAATGAGCTATGTGCTGGCGAGATGAACCCGAAACAATGCAAACTGGATTATCTTGAGCAAGCTCTTTGAGTAAAGACACTGAACTTGCTATAGCGGGGGTATAATTTTTTATATATTCATCAAAGTAAATTGCGCAATCTTTTTCCAATTCTTTACTCGATTCAAATAAATTGGGTTTTAATCCATCTACATCCTCAAATACACTGGTCCATGCCTTACCATAAACCATTTTACTTGATGAACTTAGATCAAGTTTAAAACCTCGAGCTCCACAGGCCTTCATGAGTGATTTCATATATAATCTCTCAGTATCAACTAAGGTTCCATCCATGTCGAAAATAAAAAGTTTAGTTTTGTCTATCAATTCGAGTTCCTTTTTTTTGAGTACAAACCGAGAGTAAAACCCCAGCGAAAATTGTTGAGAAAATTAAAAAATAAAATAGTGCTGACCAACCAAATCTTTGCGTAATCAAAGCTGGGATTACACCACCACAGACACCTCCTAATGAACCTATACCATTCACTATACCAACTGCCGATGCCGTCGCTTCTTTACCGCCAATATCCTGTGTCGCCGACGCCGAAAGAACCGAATCTCCACCAAAAAGCATAAAGCCAATAAGGGCGAGTAAAAGTACGTTGAGTAGCATGTCTGCCCCACCAAAAAGCTGATACAAGTAAAGCGCCCCTGCCATGGCCATAATGCATATCACAACAATCTTGGCACGGTTTTTACTGAAGTATTTATCTGATAGGACCCCTATTCCAATAACCCCAAAAAATCCGCCCATTTCGAACGCCACCGACACATAACCCGAATCACCTTTAGAAAAGCCTAAACGCTCGTATAAATACCAAGGAAGCCAAAAAGTGAAGCTGTAGCGCACGAACTTAATAAAGGCATAGGCAATGCCGTAAACAATCACTGTTGGATGAGTAATCATCTGCATAAATGGCGTTTTTGACTTCTCATTAATTTCCCTCGAAGGGGTCACTTCACTTGATTCAAACCCCGCTTTTTCTGGAGAATCGATCAGAAAGAAAAATACTAATGCCCCTACTGCCATAACCAAAATCCCAGGAATAATAAAGGCTGTTTGCCAACTGTAATTGACCAGCAAATAAGTTGCTGTTGCAGTGGCAATAATGGGACCTGCTGTATAACAAGTACACCAAAAACCGGTAACCTTCCCCCTACTTTCTTGATTAAACCAAGGAGTCATTGCCTTTAAATTATTAGCCCAACCCGTCGATTGAAAAAGCCCATTAAAAACCAAAGAAAAGGCAAAAATGCTATAGGCGACGCTTAGCCCCATGATAATTGAAGTAATGGCAGAGCCGAACATTCCAAAGGTTAATAATTTTCGCGGCCCCAACTTATCTCCTAAAGCTCCGGAAATAAATTGTCCTAACATATAGCTTCCCGCATAGAGGGTTTCTATTGTCCCTAATTGTACCATTGAGAAGCCGAGGTCCTCGTGAAGAGTTGACTTAACAACTGAAAAGTTTTTGCGACTCACATAGTAAAAAGCATAGGATAGCCAACTTAATGTAAAGATGCGAATTTGTAGTTTTTTGTAATTCATTAATAATCCATAATTAGTGATGTGAGTAAAATTAGTGCTTCACGTATAATCGACAAGGGTGTAAAGTGTTAGATATTTTCGACAGTAATTAATCTTACTGAAGGCTGCGATGCAAATTTTTCTTTTTATGTTCATGGAAGCCCAGTAGGCCCATGCATGAAATTAAATTTTTCATCACATAGGTCTTATTTATCGCGCCATGAACAAGGTGTGTACTGCAGTGTGTTCGTCATCAAAAGATATCGATGACTTCCTCGCCCTGATCTTTCCCTGGAGCTTCATGACTGACTTGACTCGCAATCGTAGACTTTTTCACAACTGAGGAAGGTAAATAACGATAATAAACGGTGAGCTACAGAGCGGAGAGTGTGGTCGAGTATATTTTATTATCTACATCAGACATGTCACAGCCGTGAGTTTCAACCCCTTGAATCGCTAGAGTTAACCAGTAGCCATCCGGATGCTGATTTTTCATGAGTAGGGATTGAAACTTTTTATTCCAAACTTTCCACTCTCTACCACCGCGCTGAAACATGACCTGAGTAGCATAATACATCCAGTACATAACAAAACGTGCATCACCTTTTTTATCACTCGTCCATTCTAAGAGTTTCAAATCATACTGAGCCGTAAGGTCGCCAAGCTTTTGAGCTGCGGCACTTGCTGCCGCTACTCGAGCTTTGCCTTTAAAAAGGCTCGCAATTATAATAAAAATGATATGTACAGTCGTCGAAATTATAGGACCTAATAGAGACTCCTTAAGTTTCTTTTTACGGTATTCACTCTGTATTCGAAGTAGCTCTTCATTTGGTGAAATTCCAAATTCATACGCCACTGCCTGATCGCCACATCCTTTATAGTCTATCATAAAATCTGAGTCTAATTATTTATAATTGTAAGCAAGCATACTATTAAGAACTAAAGCTAACAACGCCTAAGAATGTGGGTATATTTCAATACTTTATACTGAGGAAAGTTATTACAGCTATTCAAGTCAGATATAAAAACCAACACTAAAACTTTCTAAGTTCATTTAAATCTAACAAAAAACAACCCCACCCTCAGAACACGCAATGATGTATCAAAAAAACAAAGATAGGATCCTCCATACCCTAAAAGAAGATAAAATGGTGAAATACCCCCCATTTTTAAGAATTGTCAGATCATTAGCTTAAGCCTATTTTACTAAGGATCAACAATCATTAAAAAGCTCAAAGGAGATATGAAAACATGAAAAAATTCACCTTGTTAGAACTTTTAGCAGTCATAGCAATCATAGGCATTTTAGCATCACTTTTATTGCCAGCTTTAGGAAAAGCACGCAAAACTACCCTTAATGCGGACTGCATAAATAAACAGCGACAAAACGGCTATGCCTTAAAATGTATTTATGTCGATAACGATAATGATAATGATAATGATAACATCTACCCCCTACACAATAGTAGTCAAACACTTTGGGTCGGACAAAAAGGCACTGGTAGATACAATGCCGATAAATCTAGTATCTTAATCAAAGCACTTAATCAATACTTGGGCACTTTTCAAGAAGGCGACATAGTGGTCAGCTCTAAATGCAGTGCACCCAAAACGGATGATCCCTATCTCCTGAAAGACGGGACTGATTTCATGGCTAAGAAGTCATAATCGGAGCTCAAATCCTCTACAATATGACGACTTACAAAGCTTCGTCAAAGTGACATTTATAACCTTCAAGAATACTTACTTTTCATATAAATATTCATAAAAAAAAGACTCACATTCGTGAGCCCTATAAATCAGGATTTATTTTCGCCTAGCTATATATCGGCTCCAGACCGCTTCTCTTAAAATAAGCCGCTCGTGCCTTTTCAAAATTAAGCCTTAATCGTGAAAAGCTAAGCATAAGAAATAGTTCTAATCCTCTGCTACAGCCCAAATGATGTTCCAAACTGTTTTCATCAAAGACACCAGTTCAAAACTTTCAATAATAATACTATAACCTTCATTGAGAGATGAGATTATAAATACATGGCTATCAGTCACATATAAAGCAGCCAAATCTTCACTTATCGAACGAGGAAAGTACTTTACCCGCCGCAAATTTTTATCGTCCCCCTGCATAAAGTCTAGATCTGTTTCTTTACCGCGAATCCGAACCGCATTCGACCAAATCCCTAAAGAGACCCGCTTTTTCACAAATTTCTCTAAATAACGAGAACCAATAAGTCGAGTCATCTCTTCTACAGAACCAAAGTAATAATATTCTTTCTCTGTCACTTCCAAGAGCTTATCGTTGGCATAAACTATCCCCTCATAGCCCTCATGATACTCAATGCGGGACTTATGCATAGCTTTGTTATAGAGGCAGTTGAGTTCGGGCATAATCTCACCAATGACATCCAAAGCTTTGCGCGGCATTAAATTTAAACTCTCTGGGTGCTGAACCATAAAGACACGACGCTTGCCTTTATATGTTTGAGTCACTAAGCCCATCTTCTTTAGAGATTCTAAAATATCGTATACCGTGCAGCGATTCACTCCACTTTCATAAGAAAGTTCCATCACCGTTGATGAGCCCATTTTTAAAATGCTCAAATAGACTTCAACTTCCTTAGAGGATAAGCCCACTTCCATTAATTGCTTTTTTATTTCAATCATAACAAAGGTCCTATGAACAGTTATTTATTTTTTTTGAGCAAAAACATAGTCGATAATACCAAGACGAAAGCAAAGACTCCGATTGTGATCCACAAGGACTTAAAGGTAACTGGCTTTAAGACTTCTTGCTTTGTCACTGGTGATGTGACTTGAGGATCTAAGTCTTGACTTTCATTCGAAGTTTTAGAATCGAGTTCTTGCTTCTCCGGAGAATCATCTAACTCTAAGACACCACTTAGAGGAGGCAATATTTCACGTACCTGCATACTCCCCTCTGCAACATACTGATCCCAAGAAATATTCATCAAAAGATCCATGCCAGGGTTTTCAGATTTCACTGTACAAGAGCATCGACCACAGAGGTACTGGCACATCTCAACAACCCCTGCCTCATTTAATTTTGACTCAGGCACTCCATTAATGACTCGCCCTCGACCAAAAACGGGAAAGGCAAAAGCTTCATTGAGTCTTTCAGAGGGTGGCATTTTGGCAAATAGCATGCTCAAGAAAACTTCCTCTGCAGGATCGTCTTTGGAAATTCGGAGATAAGAAAAATCAATTTTTAAAGGTATTGATGACTTTATCATATTATCCAACTCTTTTTTGGTCGAAGCGGAGTCTATCTTTTCCTGATCATCCATCAAAATTATTTCATCGGATAAACTCAAAGCTTTTTGTGCCTTAGCAACATGAGCTCTTAATTGCTTTTCAAACTCAGCATCCCTCTCGCTATCACCCGACTCAACAATGACCCAAACAACTGAAGCTCCCGACAATAAATAGTCTGCTAACTTTTGCCTCGCAGGTGATTCGACCAAATGATTTAAGTTCTCATGATTAAAAAAACCTTCCCAAACTGCCTTAGCTTGTAACATTCCTTTATTTGGTTCATATAAGCTAAGAGAAGAAAACTGCTGATTAGATTTTTGACGAAGAATTTTTATGTTAGCTTTACTTTCGCCCAAGCTATTTAATTTATCGATAAGCTCAAGCCTTTTAGGATCTGTAGCTAGAGCTAAACCTTCATCAAATTGCAAAGTGTATTTATCCGCAGCCCAACGCTCTAGAGCAAAACGAAAAACAGGAACTTCACATGCATTCGAACTTAATACAATAAGGAAACATAGCCATATTTTTTTCATCATCATTCTTTTTTCCTAAACTTTTCTTTTTCAAACGATTATGTTTATAGCATTATTCAGACATCCGCTGAATGCAAACCCAAAAGACAAATAAAACTTCGTTAATATGTTGAAAAAAACCCACACTTTGCAAGCTTGAAGCGGTGTCTTCCAACAGCTAATATCTATATCAAATAACATTAAATAACAAATATCACCTAAGCCCTTGCTTGAATCAGCCTTATACAAACCAGGAATTTTCATGAAAATAAGCTACAAGTTTCTCACCCTCCTCCTCATTCCCTTAGCGGCTCAACTTCACTCGGAGGTAATTGAAGAGTTCTCCGTAAAGTTCAATAAAGAAATGATCAAAGGGAAAAGCATTATTTCTTCAAGCGCTAAGGAACAAGGAAAATTTGAAGAACTTCCCAATATTGATGGATATGGTTGGCAAGCTAGTGGGAATGTACTGAGTTTCCCGAAAATAACTCTTGAACGACTACCTAGGGAGAAAGTCAGTGCTCAAGCCATTGTCTCTTTAAAAGAAGGGACAAAGTGGGGTTCCATCATTGGCCATTTCCAAGATAACGGAAGTTACGAAAAAGGTTGGTTACTGGGTTATAACGAAGGCAACTTCAACTTTGCCGTGGCGACTTCAGGGCGACTCAGCTATGTACAAAGTAGTGAGAAGTTTAAGAAAAACACTCTTTATCATGTAGCGGGTGTCTATGATGGAAAAGAAATTAAAATCTATATCAATGGTAAGCTCACTGGTCGCAGAGACCTATCGGGTAGCATTCTCTATGCTGATTTTGGTGAGCTCATTGTAGGTGCTTATAAAGACAAAGATGAAAGAACTCCTCTAAATGGCTTAATGATCAGTGCTGGTTTTCAAAATAAAGCTTTAAATCAATCACAAATCCAGTCCCTTTCAGACGCATCTATCAAGGCTCTCCCCAAGGAACTTCCGTTTGACAGAACGCCCATTTTACAATTCCTTTCACCAAGTAGTGCCGAACTTAACTTCCACCTTTTTGAGCCAATGAATTGTCATGTCGAACTTTACCATCACTCCGGAACTAAGGAAATATATAAAGGCTCAAGCTCTAAGCAACAAAAATTCATTTTAAAAAACTTGAATAAAGGCTACAAATACAAATATAAAATCATTGCTAGCAACAAATCTGGCCAAGAGTTCAAAAACCCTTTATTCGAATTGGAGAGCAATGTTAATTACGCCCCTATTCCCCTAGAAACGAAAAGTTCTCTTGCACTTCAATCAGCTCAAGAAATCCTTAAGCTCAGTAAAAACTCCCATGGTCACCTAGCCATTTTTGGAAAAACCTCTGAGTCATTACTGCTGGCTCTTGCGGCGCAAAGCAAGATGCAGATCTCTTATTTCCACGATAATGATGCTCTAGTCAACAAACTGCGTCTCTCACTATACAAGAATAAACTTTATGGCTCACGTATAAACGCCTATTATTATAAAGACTTAAAAAACTTAAGTTTAAGCCAAAACATTTTCAACACCCTTTTACTGAGCGGCGTAAAATCATCCACCATTGAAAAGCTTGTGAAACATGTGAAACCATCTGGAGTCCTTATAAGCACGAGTAAAATCCCCCCTCATGCCGATTTCAAAACTATTGCCCATAAAAAGTTTTCAATTGCCAAGAAAATGGAACTTAAGGGCCAAGGGCAATGGCTTTCGCAATATGGATCAGGAAACAACAGTACATACTCTGGGGAAAGCTTAAATAATATGAGTAGTAGTGAAAACCTGAAACTGCAATGGATCGGACGACCTGGTGGCGATTTCGGAATTGATCGCAACCCGAGAATGCCCGCCCCCCTATCTGCCAATGGCCGACTATTCCACCAAGGCATGAATCGCATGGCCGCACTTGATGCCCATAACGGAAGTATTTTATGGACCCTAGAAATCCCCAAACTCCGTCGTGTCAACATCCCTCGCGATGCGTCAAACTGGTGTACGGATGGCGAAATCGTATACACCGCTATCAATGATCATATCTTATTAATTAATGCCAAAGATGGCAAGGTCATCAATCACTATAGCCTTGAGATGAAAGAGCGTATGAAGAACTACGAATGGGGCTTCATCGGTCAAGATAAAGATCGAATTTATGGCTCCTCTGTACGTCCTGAATCCATTTACAAAGAGTATTACGGCAACAATCAATGGTATGATAATCTCAATGATAAAAGCACTGGTAAAGTATGCAGTGAAAGCTTCTTTGCTTTAAGTAAAAAAGGAGAAAGGCTATGGACCTACAAGTTGGGTCTCATTATTAACACGAGTATCTGCTACCAAAATGAACTCATTTATTTTGTCGAGACTCGAAACCCTGAAGTCCTTCAGCTCGAAGATTCCAGAATTACTGAAGAACAACTTTGGAACAATCAATTCCTCGTTTGTCTCAACGCCAAAAGTGGTAAAGTTGTCTGGGAGAAGGACATTGACACCGTTGATGGAGATATTGTTTTTTACATGCAAAGCACAGATAAAAGTCTACTCATTAGTTTAAGTAACAGCAAAAATAAAAAGTATTATATCTATAATTTTGACATTAAAAACGGCAAGCCAGTATGGGAGGTGAATCACAATTGGCCAAGTAGTCACCATTCCGGTCATATGCTCCACCCCGTTATTGTCGATAATACTATTTACCAAGAGCCCATGGCCTATAATATCATTTCTGGTAAACAAATCCGCAAAGGAATCGGCAAACGAGAAGGCTGCCACAATTATGTGGGAATCAAACAGGGCCTTGTCTTTCGGGGCACTAGCCGCCAGATCTCTATATGGTCAAAAGAAACAGGTAAAACAAGTACCTGGTCTAGACTCAGACCGAGTTGCTGGTTAAGCATGATTCCGGCTTCTGGCATGCTTTTAGTACCGGAAGGTGGTGCTGGCTGCTCTTGCGGTGGATGGATTGAAACATCTTTGGGCTTTAGCCCTTGGGAGACAAAATAATGAAACTTTTATTCACCTTACTCTGCATCAGTAGCTTCATTCAAGCAAAAGACTGGCCTACCTACAAACACGATTATAGACGAAGTGGCGTGAGCTCCGACATAATATCCTCTCAACTCAAACCCATGTGGAAACGACTTTCAGAAACACGCCCACAAACAGCTTGGAGTGCTCCGGCAAAATGGGATGCCTGGGCGGCAAACACAGGGCTTCAATCACTACGTAATTTTGATCCCGCTTTTTTTGTCACGGGTCAAAATGGTAAAGTTTACTTTTCATCTTCCATTGATAATGCCGTACACTGCCTCGACCTTAAAACGGGAATAGAAGATTGGCTTTTCTTCACCAATGCCCCTGTTCGCTTCCCCCCTACTATTAGTCAAAACAAACTTTATTTTGGTTCTGATGATGGTTTTGTCTACTGCATCAATCTAAAGGGTGAACTGCTGTGGAAATATGCGGCTGTCAACAATGGACGTACCATCCCCAGCAATGGCAAATTCATCTCCATGTGGCCTTGCCGTACGGGAGTCATTGTGGAAAATGGCAAAGCATATTTTGCGAATTCCTTAGTCCCTTGGGAGACCTCTTATATATGCTGTGTAAACGCCGAAGATGGCTCTGAAATTTATAAAACAGAATATAGCAAGGCCACCCTCGAGGGCGCTATATTATCAGCCTCAGATCAACTCATCATCCCCCAGGGGAGAGCCTCCGCCCTTCTATTTAAACAAAATACGGGTCAACGCAATGGCTCCTTGGGAAATGCAGGTTCCACTTTCCTACTCGTGAGTGAAGATGACATGTTAATTTCTGGGCCCAGAAACCAAAAAAACAAAAATGATGTCGTGCTGATGACCAATACAAAGTCAAAAACCAATATGGTGACCTTAGATGGCACTGACCGCATGATCATTGATAAAGAAAAAGCCTTTTATCACAAGAATGGGCAACTGCATTGCATCAACCGAATAAACTATTCAAAACACACCATGCAGCGAGATAAATTAATCAAAGAAAAGAATTCATTTACGGCTAAAAAGCGCAAGCCTACTGCCGAAGATTTAGTACGCACAAAGGAAATTGATAAAGAACTTGTTGTCATTAATAAGAATATTCAGTCGACTACCCTCTGGAAAGTCGATGCAGAAACACCCATTTCATGGATTAAGGCCGGAGACTCCTTAATCGGTGGCAGTGATAACGCCGTCTTGATTATGGATGCACACAATGGGAAGCTCAAACAAAAACTACAAGTCAATGGTAGAGCTTACGGTTTAGCCATTATTGATCAGTCCTTGGTGGTTAGTACTGATGCAGGTCATATCTACTGCTTTAAATAAGCCCCTGTATCATGTCTTGTTTTAAAATCATTATTAGGGAAGTCATGTATCGTAAACTTGCCTTCCTAAGCTCAACTTTGCTCATGGCAACAGGATTATTCAGTCTGTTAATCAGTATCATTTCTTTAAGAAGCTTTGATAGCGAGACCAATTCGACACTGAGAATCAATGAAGAAACTTGGTACCAAACTAACAAAAAGCACCAAGAGGAAACTCAAGCCATCATTACAAAGCTCGAGGATCAAATACGCAAAAACATGAAAGGCTTGGGCTTTAACATTTTCATTTTTCCCGAAGGGCAAAACTTAGCTGATGTTCACGACCGTGGCTTCGCTAGTAAAACCATGCCTGAAAATTATGTGAATAAGTTAGCGCAAACAAAAAGCTTGGCCAAAATCAACCACCTACTGCCACGCCTGGTCAGAAAAATTGATTGGACTGAGCAAAAAAGAAATATCATTGTCATTGGTACACGTGGCGAAGTTCCCATTGCCCATCGCGGTTTAGTCACTGATGACAAGGGTAGGATCAAAGGAGCCTTGCTCGACCCAGTCACAAGTGGCGAAATTGTTTTAGGATACGAACTTCATCGACAGATCGGATTAAAAGTCAATTCAAAGATTAAGTTACAAGGGAAGGAGTTCACCATTGTAAAATGCCATGAGCAACGTGGATCAAAAGATGATATTTCTGTCTGGATCAACCTCAAAGATTGCCAAGAGCTCTTCAATCTCGAAGGTAGAATCAGTTCCATTCTCGCTCTGAACTGCAATTGTGCAAGCCTCGACCGTCTCGGTGAAGTACGGGCGGAAGTTCAAGCTATTTTACCTGGCACCAAGGTCATAGAAAAACAAAGTTCTGCATTGGCTCGAGCCGAAGCGCGCGTCAATGCCGCCAAGGCCCGTCAGGAACAATTAAGTTTATTAAAAGTGCAAGCAAGCGATGAGCTTAAGGGAATAAAAAACCAACGCCAAGTTTTACGTTCAGGCCTTAGAAAAAATTCTCTTATCATTATGAGTTCCTCGCTTTCTTTAGCTATTTTAACTATCCTTATCCTATCTATGCACAACCTTAGGGAACGGAGAAATGAGCTGGGAATTTACTCAGCCAACGGCTTTTCAAAGAGCAAGGTTTTTCTCATCTTCCTCAGTCGAAGTTGCCTATCAGGCCTTTTAGCCTCCTGCCTTTGCCTCTTCTTAGTCCTGAGCTGTTTCAACACTCCTTTCGATCCTGTACTCAATAGCCAGCATCCCCCGGTTTTATTCTTCCAAGAAATACTGTCTGTTTTTATCTTTGGTCCTCTTATCGCTTTAGTGGCCGCATTTCCGGCTAGTGCCAAAGCATTATCCACTGACCCCGCCACACTCTTAAAACAGGATTAATTATTATGATTGAAATCAAACAAATAAGTAAATCCTATGATGGGCAAAGTTCTTCAGTAAAGGCCGTTAAAGAGCTCAACCTCCATGCTCAATCTGGTGATTTTCTTTCTATCCACGGCCCTAGTGGTTGTGGCAAATCGACTTTGCTCATGATGGGTGCTGGCCTACTCACTCCCGATAGTGGTGAAGTCATCATCCAAAATCAAAACCTCTACGAAATGAACTCTGGTCAACGGACCCGCTTCCGAGCACTGCACTTAAACTTCATTTTCCAACAATTTCATTTAGTTCCCTATCTCAATATTTTAGAGAACATCACCCTACCTTCAGCTAATATTCAGATACCCAATATCAAGGCAAAGGCACTCAAACTCATTGATAGCTTTCAACTCAGCCATCGCCTCAAACATAAACCGTCTCAGCTCAGTGTTGGCGAGCAACAACGCGTCGCTGCAGCACGAGCTCTAGTGACTTCTCCATCACTTATTTTTGCAGATGAACCCACGGGCAATCTCGATGATGAAAACACCAAAATCCTTATGGATAACCTCAGTCAATTTTGTCAATCTGGCGGGGCGGTTCTCATGGTTACCCACGACCAGAGAATTCACTCATATAGTAATAAACAATACTCAATGAAAAACGGAGAACTCGTATAAGTTATGGCTAAAAAAATCAACACAGATAAAAATTTATTTCAACATTCTCAACAACATGGCTTACGAAACTTTTTCATCTCGGTAATCGTGGTCTTTGTTCTTGGTCTCGCCATTTTTAAAATGAATGATGAGAACACGGTTTCTCAAGATGATGAATTACTCGTTTACTGCGCAGCAGGGATACGAATGCCCATCAAAGAAATATGTCAAAACTATGAAAATGAGACCGGAGTGAAAGTTCAGATCGAGTATGGCTCTAGCGGGGAGCTAGAGAGTAAAATCCAACAAGATGCCCAATTCAACAAAAGCAGAACTGACCTCTACATCCCTGCTGACAATTCATTTACCGACAGGACTTTAGCCAAAAAACTAAGTGCTGAGCAGCTCCCCCTCGCGAGTTTTCGTCTCGTTCTTGCCCTTAAAAAAGATGACCCTATAAAGATCAATTCTTTTGATGATTTATTCAAAAAAAACATCAAGCTAGCTATTTGCAATGAACGCGCTGGAGCCGGAAAAAAAACGAAAGACACCCTCATGCCCCACGAGCTATGGGATAAGCTCAAAGCTAATGCCAAAGTTATTCATTCAAAAGTTACTGAATGCGCTGCCTCAATAAAAAGTTCCCAGGATATTCGTGCTGGCATTATATGGGATACCACCGCTAAACAATTTGATCTAAGAATCATTGACTTAGAGGAATTAAATAATTCACGCGCCGAGATTTCAGTAAATTTAATTAGTAATAATGCCAAACCCTCCACTGCCTTACACCTAGCTCGTTACCTATCTGCACCTGAGTCAGCACATATTTTCGAAAAGTATGCTTTCACTCCTAATTCGGGTGATTCATGGGCCAGTCAGCCGGCCCTGAACCTATATTGTGGAGGCGTTAATAAAAATGCCGTCAGTAAAACCATTAAAGAATTTGAAGAACGAGAGGGCGTAAAGATCAGTACTTCATATGCTGGTTGCGGCACCTTAGTCGCCTCTATCAAAGCCGACTCCCTGCAAGGGCCAGATGGGTTCATGACTTGTGATGCGAGCTATTACGACAAAGTCAAAAATGATTTCATCGCAGCCAAAGATGTTTCTTCCACAGAGATTGTCATCCTCGTTCGAAAAGGCAATCCAAAAAACATTAAAGCTTTAAGTGACCTACAAAATGAAGGGATAAAATTTGGCACCACTAATCCCAAAAAAAGTACTCTTGGCTACCTCAGCTGGAAAATGCTTAGAGAACTAAAAATAGAAGAACAAGCTAAACAAAATGCTATTGTCACGACTCCCACAGCACACGAGTTATTAACCGCATTTTCTGCCCACGACAAATTGGATGCTGCACTAGTTTATACCGCCAACTGTGCCCTACTCAACCAAGAATATGAGCTTATCCCCATTCAACATCCTTTAGCAACTGCAATACAAAATATTAGCATAAATAAAAAATCAAAATACCCCCTTCTCATGGGACGCTTAATAAGAACATTAAAGTCCGATAAGTCACGTCAGCGCTTTCTCAAAGCGGGCTTTCAATGGCAGGGTGAGCTTTGATCAATAAGCAACAAGTTGATAAAGTATTTAGGCTCAGTTTATGGACGATAAGTACTTTTTATTTTCTCATGCTTATCTTATTTATTGCTGCAGATTTCCTCTACCTTGTGAAAGAACCTCAAGGAAAAGCTGGCTTGATCAGTCGCCATGGAGGAAAGGTCACACTCAACTGGCTACATGGGGGAGATAATTCCATAGGTATCGAAAGCGAGGATAATCAAGAAACTTTTTTTATTGAGCGAAATCCTGAATCCCTACATTATGAAACAGTCATTGTTGAAGATGGCGACATGATAAGAAAGGGTGAGAGGTTGACGATGGCGGAACTTAGTGGAACCGACGCCTTTCTCAACATTTTTTATTCCCCGGAGATTCGCTATTCACTCATTTTGAGTCTCCTGAGCTGCTCGCTATCTTCTATCCTTTCTATTTGGGTTGCCATTCCCATTGCTTACATCATGTCGCACCATAAGTTCCCCGCTAAAAAGTTTGTTGATGCAGTCCTGGACATCCCCATTATCCTTCCGCCTTTGGTTATTGGTATCAGTCTATTAGCACTCTTTAATTTAGCGCCCTTCTCCTGGGTCAGTCAATGGATTGTTTTCGAGATCCCAGCCGTCATAATTGCTCAATTTACTGTAGCCTGCGCCTTTGCGGTCAGAACATTACGTGTCACATTTGAACGCATTCCAACTCGTTTTGAAAATGTCGCACTCACTCTAGGCTGTAATCGAACTCAAGCTTTTTTTCTCGTCATTTTACCCCAAGCTCGCTATGGTATAATCACCGCACTCACTTTAGCCTGGGCTAGGTCACTTGGAGAATTTGGCCCTATTCTCGTCTTTGCTGGTTCCACCTCATTTCGTACAGAAGTACTGCCCACTTCTGTCTTTCTCGAGCTCCAATCAGGTAGTTTAAAAGGGACTTTGGTCATCTCGCTAATGATGATTTTCTTATCCATTATTATATTGATCATTACACGCCTATTTGCTTCCGGGGAGAGTATTCGCAAATGATTAAAATGGAAGCAATACATATCCAACAAGGTGACTTTTCATTAGAGGACATCAACCTCACCATTCCATCACAAGCCTATGCGGTTCTGATGGGGGGCAGTGGAACGGGAAAAACATCTTTAATGGAAGCGCTTTGCGGACTGCGCAAAATAAGTTCAGGGGCCATTTTCATCAATGACAAAAATATAAGCCACATGGATCCCTGGGATCGAAAAATTGGCTATGTCCCCCAAGATGGGGCACTTTTTCCCCACTTAAGTGCTGGTGAACAAATTGCTTTTCCCCTCACCATTAAAAAAACACTTCGCAATGAAATCAATAAAACTGTTACTGAACTTGCCGAACTAATGGAAATCACTTCAGTCCTCAACTCTTATCCCAATACTTTAAGTGGTGGAGAGAAGCAACGCGTTGCCTTAGCTCGAGCTCTAGCTATGGGACCCGAAGTTTTATGTTTTGATGAACCCTTATCAGCTTTAGATGAAGAACTTCATGATGAAATCAGCCAGCTTCTTGCCAAATTAGTTAAGTTAAAAAAACTAACTGTCTTACACATCACTCATAGTATGCGAGAAGCGCAAAGTTTGGGCTCAATCATTTTTAAATTATCAAAAGGGAGAATTATTAATATCCCTAAGGAGAGTCATAAATCATATGAATTATAAAATTAAGTTATGGGGCCAGCTCAAGCAAAAAGCTGGGAAAGAATTTATTCATATGGAATCCATTGAAGAACTCAATATACAAGATATCGTCCTCCGTATATGTGAAATGGAGCCATCTCTCAGTGAAGTCCTTCTCAAGTCGTCCAGCTCTATCCATCCCTCGATATTAATTTTTGTGAATGATAATCAGTATGAACATGACAAGCAAAGCCCTATCAAGAAATCGGACCCGATCACTTTCATGAGCCCTATTGCTGGTGGCTAAGAAAGCTATGTTTTTTTAATTTTATTCCGACCATTAAATAATAACAAAGTAAAGCTTATAATCTTTATACTTGTTGAGATTTTCTTTCTTAAACTTAGTTAATAAGTAAATCAAAACTCAGCTTATTTTTAACCCTCACTGTGATAACTCGGTAAATCTATGAAACAATTTTCAGCTTTTCTCATTTTATGCTTAATTCTGAGCTCCTGTTCAAGCACGAACACAAAAAAACTCACTTTTGGTGCCGTGGCTGACTGCCAGTACTGTGATCAAAAAAGTCGCGGAGTTCGCAAATACTCGAGCTCTCATAAAAAGCTTGCTCAATGTGTAGAACACTTCAACAAAGAGGACTTAGATTTTGTCATTCATCTAGGCGATCTCATTGATAAAGATTTTAAAAGTTTTGACGTGGTCTTACCCATTTATAATAGTCTGAAAGCTGATCATTATCATGCCCTAGGCAATCACGACTTTGATGTTGCCGATGAACTCAAAAAAGATGTGCCCACAAAAATGGGGATGGACTCAAAATATCATTACTTCGATAAAGCGAACTGGCGCTTTATCATACTCGATGGTAACGATGTGAGCTTTCATGCCTACCCCAAAGAGAGTCCTGAATACAAATATGCCGCTGAGTATTACAAAACAAAAAAGATCACTAGCCCAAAATGGAATGGTGCGGTAGGTGAAGAACAAATGAAGTGGTTAGAAACCCTGCTTCAAGAATCACAAGAAGGCAATCAACAAGTCATTCTCTTTTCTCATTTCCCCGTTTATCCAAAAGACCCACATAATTTATGGAATGCAAAAGAACTCGTCGCTCTGTTAGAAGATTATCCTTGCGTCAAAGCTTATATCAACGGTCACAACCACAAGGGGAATTACGCAGAGAAACAAGGCATACATTACCTCACACTCAAGGGCATGGTGGATACTCCCGAGAATACCTACGCCATAATAAAATTGAATCAAGAAAGCATTCTGGTCCAAGGTTTTGGCAGAGAAAAGCAGCGTTCACTCTTTATAAAGTAAAGTTGGCAGAGTAAATAGTTTTTTGCTGGGAGCGCAGGCATCTTGCCTGCATTAATAACTTCCTTCTTATTCTGCCGGTCGATGGCTGGCAAGCCTCGTAGGGTCGGTGACGGCGTCCCTATATTTCCTATTTGAGTTCTTCGAGTTAGCCTTAGATTTTTCTCACGAAGGCGCCAAGACACTAAGTTTTTGATCCGTACTTATGTTTTAAGAAAAATTTTACCACGGAGTGCACAGAGAACACCGAGAAGTTAGAGGGTTAAGGGTTTGTTGTTGTAGGGCTTCGTAGGAATCTTGCCTATGGTATATTTCATATCACGCAGAGTCGCTGGGGCGCAGAGTTAAAACATCGCTTTTGACTTGTTTCATTCTGAAATAATTCAAATTGTCCTTCTTGGCGACTTAGCGTCTTGGCGTGATAATAATGTTTTTTGTGAACTAGCACATGGGAGTTATTCTTAGGTTTCCCTCGCGAAGGCGCCAAGACACTAAGTTTTTGATTAGTACTTATGTTTCAAGAAAAATTTCACCACAGATTGCACAGAGAACACCGAGAAGTTACAGGCTTAAGGGCTTGCTGTTTTAGGGCTCGTAGGAATCTTGCCTATGGTATATTTCATATCACACAGAGTCGCTGGGGCGCAGAGGATTAAAACTTTTAGTCTTGTTTTGAGTGCTGAAGGCACGCCATAACTAAGCCTAGTTCGTGAGAACTAGGTAAAAAAATCAATGAAAACATGAGTTCTGGAGGAACGACATAGGGCTCTATATCATACCTTCGGCATTCACAAAATATCATTATCCATTTCCACCAAGGCTTACGCCATTGGGCTATGTTATACCATGCCTTCGGCACTCAAAGACTCTTTTGTAGGCTCACTGCAGTTTAAAGAAGTTGCTAGAAACTATTTGGGTTGAACTAAACTCCAATCACGGTCGTAGAGTTTGAGCTGCTCCTTTTTCCAACGTGCACCTTCCATAAAAATCGGGTGTGGGAGTCGAACATCCCAATCACCTAATTCTTTCAGCATGCTTTCAAGACGGTCTCTTTCTTCAAACGCAAGGTTATTCTGTTCGGCAAGGTCATCTTTTAAATTGTAGAGCACGGGCAAACGATCAGGTAAGCGTACGAGTTTCCAGTCGCCACTCACCATGGCCGCACTGATGGTAAAACGCCATTTAAGCGATTCATGGGGCTGACCAGGTTTTTCTCCAGTGATATAGGGAATTAAGTTCACACCATCCATCTCTTCTGCTCTAAATTTAGCGCCTGCAAGCTCAGTGAAACTAGCGGCTAAATCTATTGAGCTCACAGCCTTATTGAAACTTGAACCCGCTTGGATTTTTGCTGGCCAGGTCATGGTAAAAGGAACGCGAATCCCTCCTTCTAACAAAATGCCTTTTCCACCGCGAAGAGGCGCATTCAAGGAAGCGTTGTTGGGCGTGGGCCCACCATTATCACTGAGAAAAACCACGACTGTATTATCATAAATATTCTGAGCTTTTAATTCCGCAACGATCTTACCGACATTCAGATCCAGATTATGAGTCATGGCACAATAAGCACGACGCTTCTCACCCTCTATATGTGAATAAAGCTTTAAATCTTCTTCCTTAGCGTGCATGGGGGCGTGGGGAGCATTGAAAGAGGCGAAAAGAAAAAAGGGCTCGTCCTTATGACGACGAATGAAGTCTACACACTCATCACCCTTATCGTCAGTGATATAGCTTATAGGCTGTGGAGTTTTATAATTGCATTCAATTGGACAATCATAGCCTTTGCCATTGGGTTTTGATCTAAAGTAATGGTGCCCACCTCCGAGGTAGCCCCAAAACTCATGAAAGCCACGCTTAAGTGGGTGATACTGCTCTTTATCTCCTAAGTGCCACTTACCTACTAAACCATTGACGTAACCCTTTTCTGCTAAACGTGTAGCGAGTGTTTTTTCACTTATAGGCAAACCGTGAAACTCATCTTTAAACTGCGGTAAATAGTTAGTTAAATTATTATCGAAACCAAAGCGAACTTGGTTCTTCCCCGTCATCAAACCTGCGCGTGAGGGACCACAAACTGACGAAGAAACATAGCCTTGAGAAAAAATCACTCCATCTTTTGCTAATCTATCAATATGAGGAGTCTTGATTTGACTACTTCCCGTAAATCCCACGTCTCCGTAGCCCAGGTCATCTGCCAAAATCAAAACAAAATTGAGACGGTTACTCGCCCACAGGCTCATATTGAAGAATAGACATAGGGTGAAATATAAAAAATTGCTTTTCCTTAACATAGAGAATCTCTTTTATTGTTTGTAAATAAAAAACCTTATCAGCTTTCATTACTAAACAGAACTGCAGTGGATGACATTAATGACAAATAAAAAAGATATTTATTATTTTAGACGATAATCTAATTTCACTGATTCCCCTCCATGCACAAAGTTAGCTCTCAAATATAAATACGTTTGTCTGTCTTTTTGATTTTTTGAACTTCAGGTTTTTGATGCTTTTCTAATTTAGGCGCAACATTTCCCGGTACTTTTATCGGAGAACTTGTAGAAGACACAACTTCGCTTGTGACCGAATCAGAATAAAGTTCAGTAAAGAATTTACAATTGAACTTAAGCTCATAGATAGAGGCCCCGTAACGAGTTCCTTTTTTCTATAAAATCAAAACGTAGGTACTTCACGGCTAGCGCCTCATTAAGTTCAATGAGTTTAGCATCTTTACTAGTTTTATTTTTCTCAACAAGAATGGTCTCCCAGTCTTTTCCATTTTCTGAGACTTTAACCGTGTAATACTTAGCAATAGCCCCTTCCCAAATTATCTCAAGACTCTTCAAATCTATATTTTGCGAGAGTTTAATATCCAAATTTTGGGGAAATTCAAATTTGGAACTCCAGCGTGAATTTAACTTTCCATCTAGTACATTGGCAGGATTAAATTTAGCAATTTCTCGCTGCATTGAACTCGCAGTTACAACAACTCCCTCAGCCAGCGCCCCCATAGCTAAAAGTGATAATAACCTAATAAAAAACTTCATATCAACAAACATATTTCATAATTTCCGACTGAGCGAAATCAAAACTTTTGTTGAACTCAAGCTAAGTAATGAAACGCTATACAAGTATAATTACGCAAACAGATGAAGTGCCTTAACGGTAGATTGATAAAAGAGTTTCAATTTTAAATTGATACCCTTATCGAAACATAAAAAAGCACGAAGACTCTTCTTCGTGCTTAGGATTTTTTTGATTATCTCTAAGAAATTTAACTCTGTAACTATTCAGGCAGATTCTTTAGCTTTACGGGGTTCGCGCGAATCTTTTGCTTTGCGAACGCGCTCTTTACCGACTTTAGCCTTATTTTCTTTCGCTGATTTTTCTTTCTTCGGCTTCTTTGTTTGACCGTTCTCGACAATATCCTTCATCTGGATATAGCTCTTCATGAATGATTTTTGCACATGCTTTTGTTTTTCTTCCCAGGCAAGTGTGCGATCAAGGAGTTTGCCGTATTCCGTGTAGCTGCGATCAGCCATGGCATGATCGCGAATGTGCTGAACCTGAGCATCAAAGAGCTGACGCATTTCTTCCAGTTTGAGAGCCATTTCAGGATTATTCACCAAGTTATTCATTTCTGCAGAGTCTTTATGACGGTGGTACAACTCTTCAGCCGCAACCATACCATCACCCTCAAAGTACCAATAAATATACTTGTAATCTTCCGTCACCATAGTCATTTCATGAGTTGCTGCTGAACCCCAAAAGTTAAATACCGGCATGGCTTTTCGAACCCGTATTTCACTATCTTTTAAAACGGGAAGCAAACTCTTGCCATCTACTTTTGCGGGTATCGCAATTCCTGCTAAGTCACAAATAGTTGGATGAATATCGACGTTGCCACTCACACCTTTTGAACGTTTTCCAGTTTGATCACTACGTGGATCCATAATAATCATGGGGCCTCGAGCCGGTCCTTCGTAAGGAAGAACTTTCCCTCCAAAACCGTGAGAACCACAGCTATAGCCATTATCAGTGGCATAGATTATTACCGTATTTTTTGAAAGTCCTGTTTGATCGAGTTTCTCAACTATTTTGCCCACTGCCTGATCAATACCGTAAATCAGTTGGTTATATTTGCGCATGGATTCTTGATACTTTTCTGGAGCGAAATCATCGATTGTCAGATACTGTCGGCCGAGCTTGGCTTGCGGTGGAAGCTTACGTGCGCCACCCTCATCGTAATTCGCACGCTTTTTCCAAACCGTATCTTTGTAAACATCATCATAAGCGGGGTCAGGACTGAAGGGTTTATGCGAAGCTTTAAAACTCAAAGAAAGACAAAAAGGCTTATCCTGTTTTTGCGCCTCATCAATAAACTCACAAGCCGCCTCTGCTGTTGCCAGCGTGACGTGAGGGTATTCTTTTGCAAATTTCACCATGTACTTATTTTTACTTGTATCAAAATATCCTTGACCAGTCCAACCATACCAACGGTCAAAACTATCGATAGGTAAATTTTCATACTCATGATAATTTTTAGCATTGACCGGAAAACCAAACTTCCCGATAAAACCCGTAAAGTAGCCATTGTTTCTCAGAATAACCGGGTAAGACATTTCATCCCAAAGTTCTTGACTCAAAAAGCCATGAGAAAAATTACAGCCGTTCGTATACTCATACATTCCCGTCATGGTACTCGCACGGCTGCCCAGACAAATCGGCGTATTAGTATAATGCGAGTCAAAAGTCACACCGCGTTCACTTAATTTATCAATATGGGGTGTTTTTACCTGATCATTGCCCATGCATCCCAAAGTATCGTAACGCTGATCATCCGTTAAGAGCATAATAATATTGGGGCGATCATCCGCTTTCGTATTTATGAGAAAAGCTAATACTAAAAGGCTAAAAATTCTTTTCATAATTGAGTTCCTGTTTTTAAATTATTTAATGAAACAAGTCAAAAGTTTATTTCTTTGATTAAATGTCTATACGCTCATTTTGAGCTAAGGGCTTATGCTTTTCACTCACTTGAGTCTCATTCGAATTCTTCTTGTTTTTCTTATTACGCTTCTTGCTTTTATCGGCACGTTTTTTGAGCTTATCTGACTTAGAATTCTCTACCGTCGCCTCCGCAATTCCTTTGACGCCTGACCAAGGATCTAAAGCCTTGTACTTAGCAAGACCATAATCAGCTCCCGCATGACTCTCTTTCATACTCAAGACAAAAGCCTCGAGTTCTTTGCTCATCTCTGCTACGATTTCCGGGTACTGCGAAGCAATATTATTTTCTTCCGACCAATCATTACTGAGTGCATAGAGTTCTTTCGGATAAACCAGCTTATAATCGCCGCGATTAAGCACTGCTTTACCACGATGGATAAAAGGAATTCCACGTTTTCTTTGTGACTCTTCACCCGTCAACAAAGCTAAGATATTCTCACCATCTAAAGGACGTTCATCGGGCATTTGATGATTTTGTAGAGCGATTACCGTGGGCAGGTAATCTAAAGTCGACATGGCCGCATCAATGACTGAACCAGCTTGAATTTTTCCTGGCCATTCGGCTAAAGCAGGAACGCGAACACCTCCGTCATAGAGACTGCGTTTACGGCCGCGAAGACCACTCGTTGTCCCCGCTTTGGCCCCTTTCGCTTTCTTGCCTTCTGGACCATTATCAGAACAAAAAAACAGAACTGTATTTTTCTCGACGCCCATTTCTCGAAGTTTGGCACGAATGCGTCCGACTTGCTCATCCATTTCTGTGAGGCAACCATAATAATGTGCTGCTTCACCATGTTCTTTATACATTTCTAAATACTTAGGTCCCGCTTTAATCGGTTCGTGAGGAGCATTAAACCACACTACGGCCAAAAAAGGATTGCCTTCACTGACGGCTCGTTCCATGAAGGGAATCGCCTTGTCCACGACCACGCGAGCCGCACCACCATAAAGGCTCTCCTCTGTGCCCTTCATCGGCACCCCATTGATATAAAAAGGATTTTTCTCACTAGCGGGATCCCAAGTCGAGACCGAGGACTCAACAACAAAACTTTCATCGTAATCACGTTCCCAAGGTGGAGCAAAGTTCTCCGTAGGCTTACGACTTTCACCTTTTGTCGAGTAGTCTTTATTAAGTGTACCCAAATGCCATTTACCGAAGTGCCCCGTAACATAGCCCTGTTGTTTTAAGACGCTTGCTAAAGTGATTTCCTCTTTGGGTAAATGACCCACATTGGCACCCCAAATACCATAACGATAATAATGACGACCAGTCAAGTAAGTGCCTCGTGTGGGGGAGCATACCGGCCCGCCGGCGTAAAACTGAGTGAGTTTTGCCCCCTCTTTGGCCATTTGATCAAGATGAGGTGTTTTAATGATTTTATGACCATTAAAGCCTGTGTCGCCATAGCCCTGATCATCTGTCATCATAAAAACGTAATTGAGTTTTTCTGAGCCATGGCAGATAAAAGCCAAGACAAGTATAAAGATAAATTGTTTCATAAATGTTTTCCTTAATTCATTCTAATCAGTTAAACAGTCAAAAACGAACAATCTTTGGCGCACACTAAAGAAATTTAAGTTTCAATAAATAAGTCCACCATTTCTATATTTTTTGGAAATTTCTGCGTAAGAATTTAAGTCTAATTCTATCATTTCGGTATTAAATGAGTTAAACTTTTAATGATTTATCGGTAGTACTTTAAAATTCATCATGATTTATTATCTTTCGGGGCTTACATGAACTCAAAAATCGACTTCAGCGATTTAGAAAACCAACTCATTGATTTGAGTCGTGAAGTCGATGACGAAGAACTTGCTCTTGAAGAAGTTTTTGCGGAAGTCGCCAACTTATTAAAAAATAGCGAGCGCTATGAACTCCTCGAAAAAATTGATACTGGTGGAGTTAAAAACATCTATAAGATGCTCGATAAGCATACTGGGCGTGAGTTGGCCATGGCTGAACTTAAAGTTGATGAGAGCTCCGCACTTGATCGAGCAAAAGTTATTAATGAAGCTCGTCTAACAGCTCGATTGGAGCACCCCAATATCGTGCCCATACACGACATAAGTTGTAGTCCCTCTGACGAACCTTTTTTCACCATGAAGTTACTCAAAGGTGAAAACCTCGCTGATATTTTGGCAAAGTTGAGCCAAGGCGATTCTCAGTATAAAAAATCCTACCCCCTCTTTCGTTTACTCGATATTTTCAGTAAAATTTGTTACGCTGTCGAATACGCTCACACTCAAAATGTTTTACATTTAGACCTCAAGCCCGAAAATATTCATATTGGAGAATTTGGCGAAGTCTTTGTCGTTGACTGGGGCTTAGCCGCTGAATTAAAAGATGGCAAGGAAGAACATGCTTTTGAGCAGTTAAACAAAATGCTCAAGCTCAGTGAAACCACACTTTGTGGAACTCCAGGTTACATGGCTCCCGAGCAAATCAGCGCAGGTCGAACTGAACTTAGGGCTTCATCCGATATCTATGCCCTTGGTGCCATCCTTTACTCAATGCTCACTTTAAAGCGTCCATGCTTAGCTACTGAGAGTGCAGAGATCATTAAAGAAACCCTGCTCCCTGCTTTTGTTTCACCACTTGAACGCTGCCCTAAGCTCCCTATTCCACTCGCACTTAACGCCGTTGTTTGTAAAGCCATGGCTAAAGATAAACAGCAACGTTATCCGAGTGTGCACAGTTTAATCAAGGAGATCCAGGCCTTTTTAGCGGGCTATGCCACTGAAGCTGAGCAAGCAAACCTTCTACAAAATCTCTACCTACTCTACAAGCGTAATCGTGGACGTTTTCAATTGGCTGGATTCTTCCTATTACTGATCATTGTCTTAAGTAGTCTTTTCATCATTCAGCTACAGGATAGTGAACAACAAGCTCGTGCCCATGAGCAAGAAGCTCGGGAACACGAAAAAGAGGCTGTGGGCAACTTAAAACGCTTTGAATCTGCCCGTGAGGAACGTCAGCAAGTACGTCGTGAAAAAAACAAACTCCTGCGAGAATCCGCTCCTATCATCCTCAATGGCCAGCACCTCTACCAAGTCGACTTGCAATATGAGACTGCACGTAAACTGCTCCACACTTTCTTGGAACTCACCCCAGAAGATCCCAAGGGCAATATGGAATTAGCTCGCTTATATATGAGTGAACTGCGTTTTGAAGAAGCCATTAAACATTTTGAAAAAAGCAAAGAATTTGGCTACCCCTTTCTCGAGCGCGAAAATGAGCTTTTAGAAGCTTCGAAAAGACTTCATGCTGATTTCAAACTTGAAAAGGCTAACATGGCAAAAAAGACTCAGCGCCTGATTGACTACGTCCCCTACGAACACATCATTGCTTATGCCAGTTTACGCTTCAATACGGGAGAAATAACTGGTTTTAATAAGCTACGTTTTGTGAATAAAGCTTTGGCTAAGATGAATGATTTAGAGCTCAATGATTCCCTCAAAGTTTTAGCCGATGGAACGTATGCAGCCGACTTCTCCCATACGAAGATCAAACGCTTGAGCCCCTTTACCGGCTTTCCCCTAAGTGAAATGAATTTGAACTCTAGTCAGGTCTTACATATTCGCTACCTTCGTCGCTGCCCTCTAAGGAAACTCGATATTTCGAATACTTTAGTCAATGACCTCACACCCCTGTATAATATTGGTTTGCAGCAACTCCGTATGAAGAATCTCTTTGTTATCGCTGACTTCAGAAAGCTCTCCACTCTGACTCATTTGGATATGGAAGGTTCGCAACTCAATAAAAAACACTTCCTCTCGAAAATGCCCAAACTAAAAGAGCTCAATATTGCCTTTTCAAATATCAATGATTTTCAGGCCATTAATAAACTCAAAAAACTAGAGGCACTCACTTTATCCCCAAAGACTTTTACTCAGGGGCAAATTAATCAACTCAGATCTCGAAATATCGAAGTTAAAGTACTGGAGCCTTCCCATGAATGAAGAATTTAATACCTGGTCAACACGCCACACACTCCTCCACCGCCTCAAGGATCAGCACGATGAAAAATCTTGGGAGGAATTTATGCTAACCTACCAAAAGTATATCTATAACATCTGTAAACGCAGTAAGCTTCAGCATAACGAAGCCGAGGAGTTCACCCAGGAAATTTTAGTTAAACTCTGGAAAAAGCTTCCTGATCTCGATATTCGCACTGTTAAAGGTTCCTTTCGTGCCTGGCTCAAAACCATGATCAAAAATCATATCACCAATTACTTTAATCGTCAAAAAATGATTCGAGAGAAACTTACGGTCAATAACAAAGAGAGCCTCCTGCCCTACATCGATAAAATCAGCAAATCAGACATCGATGAAATCATTGATAATGAATGGCATCTGCATATCACCAACCTCGCTTTAGACAAAGTAAAAGAGAGTCTGAGCTCTAGCACGGTCAACGCTTTCCTTATGAGCCTCGAGGGCCGCAGTACCGAAGAAATTGCCAAAGAACTCAGCATCACGGAATCCACCGTCTACGTCCACAAAAAAGCAGTTAAAGATGCCCTCCAAAAACATATCCGTCAGCTAAAAATCACTTTGTGATTTTTAGCTAGACCACTCACTGCGTTCATTGTACGATCGCTTCGCTTAAAGATCGGACTTCGTCCGGAAAGATTGCTTCGCTTAAAGATCGCTCATTTCATTCGCTGCAGATCGTTCGCAAGCTCACTGCAGTTAAGGGCTTTTTTTATGGGAGCGCATGGGGTAATTATCCCCTCTCATCAGCGTGCGTCCATAACTCCTTATCCGGGGAGCACCTGTGTACTCTGAGTTTTTACCTACCCTCAAAGCGACACGCGATGCTGATCTCATGAGTATTTGGTGAAAGCTGCCTGAACAAACTGAATTCATTTCTACGCAATTTATATGCAGAGTCCGCACATAGGCGTTGCCCTCATAGCCGCGATTATTGCCCTGATCATCGGTCATCATTATAATCACATTAGCTTATCGACAAATAAGCTTGTTCCTAAGAGGGTTTATCGAATATAGAGATAAAAGCTTGACGAGTAAATTCTTTGTTTAATGATTAAAATGGATATAAAATAAATAAACAGAAAAGTATTATTATTATATTATTTGATTTACCTATAAATATTTTGACGGTGTTATGTCTTTTCTGAAATAGAATTTTTTCACTTAAAAATGAATAAACCTTTGCCTTAAGTTAAATTTCCGAGAAATAAATGAAATATTTATTTAATTAATTGTATCAAGACTATTTTTTCTTTGTATATATATTTCTAATCATATATTAAATGATTATTTGAAGCGTGATTTTAATAAATCACATCAATACTACTTGGAGGATAAAACTGTGTATGGCTTAATTGGTGTAGGAATAAAAAAATTAGTAGAAATAGAGTTAGGTTCAAGTGCTTGGGATCGTATAAGCCAAAGAGCTGATTTTTCTGAAAGAGATTTCATAAAAACGGATTGCTATGACGACAGTATGATTTTTAAATTAGTTCATGAAATAAGTAATGAATTAGGAGTGAGTGTAGCGGATGTACTTATAAAATTCGGTCATTATTGGGTGGATTTTGCCATTTCTGAAGGATATGGCAATGCCTATAAATTAGGTGGGACTTCATTTGTAGATTTTCTTAAAAATTTAAACAAGCTGCATATGTATGTCGCAAGTTCTTTCCCAAAATTACAACCTCCTCATTTTCAAGTAGTCAATGATACCGGAGAAGAATTAGATTTAATTTACAGGTCTGCCAGAAGTGATTTAGAACCTATGGTTATTGGTTTAATTGAGGCATTAGGAATTAAATTTAACAAAAAAATTAGTATAACTGTTTTAAGTAAAGATGCTGAAAAAACCATTTTTAAAACTATCTACTCATAAATGATATGCAAAAAGATAAATATATTTCAACCTATGGTATAAGTTCCGAATGGTTAAATAAAATCTTTCCTTTTTACTTAATCATTTCTAAGGAAAATACAATTTTAGATATGGGTCCTGGTTTTGCTTGGATGCAGGTTTCAATTTCAAAAGGAGACATACCAGAAGCGTACTTTAAACCCTTGTACGTTTTTAAAAAGTTGACTTTTGAGTTCATCCAGAATGACTGCGATGATGAAACCATTTTTAAAGAAAAAAATGATTCTTTTACATTAAAGGGGAAGTCATATTTTTTTTCTGAACCAAGTCAACTACTTTTTTGTCCAAGTATTTCTGTTCATGACCCTGAAGTTGCTGAAAAAATAAAATTACAGAACTTTGAACCTTTCGATCAAACCCTAGATATGATTTTTTTAAAGGCTATACAGGAAGCCGATTCAAAGAAGAATTTAAATTTAATAAGAGCCTTACAAAAAGAAGCTAAAGAATTAGCAGAAGAAAACAAAATTATAACTAATGGAAGAGTGTATCTTGATGGAAATAAGATAAAAAAATTGAGAAATTCACATCTTATGAGTATGGATATGTTTGTGAGTAAAAGCCAAGACTCTAAATGTTATATTTCTAAATCGACCATCAAAAGAGCTGAAGCGGGTGTTAAAGTTTACTTTAGAACGGCTTTAGATATTGCTAAAATATTACAAGTTAATGTTAAGGAAATACTTGATCTGGAGAAGCAAGATTTTTGAATAATAAATATGCCTATACTTAATCCAGTCTATTTAATGGCAATAAAATATTTTTTATCTGCCATCTGAAACCTGATAACTGTCCACTTTCTTCTCACTGCAGTGAGCCTGCGAACGATCTGCAGGAGAATGAAATGAGCGATCTGATAACTACCAACTTTAATGATCATGCAGGCAGGATGCCTGCGCTCCCAGCAACAAAAATATTTTTTATCTGCCAACTGAAACCTGATAACTGTCCACTTTCTTCTCACTGCAGTGAGCCTGCGAACGATCTGCAGGCGAATGAAATGAGCGATCTGATAACTGCCAACTTTAATGATTATGCAGGCAGGATGCCTGCGCTCCCAGCAACAAAAACATTTTTTATCTGCCAACTGAAACCTGATAACTGTCCACTTTCACCTCACTGCAGTGAACCTGCGGACGATCTGCAGGCGAAGCAGGCCTACAGGCGAATGAAATAAGCGATCTGATAACTCTGAACCTAATAAAACTTGAAACTTCGTAAAAATAACGTACTTTAAAACGTACGCATTAGACAGGGGTTAAAAAACATGAAAACAATTTCAGTAACAAAAGCGAGAACTAATCTATATAAATTAGTTGATGCCGTTCACGAGTCACATGATCCCATTCATATAACGGGAAAAAGGCATTCCGCCGTATTAATTTCAGAAGAAGATTGGAGCTCAATTCAGGAAACATTAATGCTGACATCTATTGCGGGCATTACTGAATCCATAAAAGATGGTTTAGAAACTTCAGTCGCCGAGTGCAGCGAGGAACTTGATTGGTGAGCTGGGAAATTGTTTACACAAAACATGCTCAAAAAGACGCTAAAAAGGCCGCTAGCTCTGGACTAAAAGATAAAATTTTAAAACTCATTGATCTCATTAAAGAAGATCCCTATAAAACTCCCCCACCCTATGAAAAACTAATTGGGGATTTGAGTGGTGCTTATTCACGACGAATCAATATTCAACATCGCTTGGTCTACGAAGTCATCGAAAATCAACACACAATCAAAGTCCTACGTATGTGGACTCATTACGAATGAAAACATTTCAGATGATCTAGGAATCAAAAGAAATCTCTGATCAGAAGTCTAGGGACGCAGTCCCCTTCCCTGCGAGGCTTGCCAGCCATCGACGGGCATACTTAATTTGAATTATAAATTTTAAATTTTGAATGCTTTCAAAACTTCCCTTAACTGCAGTGAGCCTGCGAACGATCTGCAGGCGAAGCCGATCTGCAGCGAATGAAATGAGCGATCTTGTAACTTCCTTTCCTCTGCGCCCCAGCGACTCTGCGTGATAAACACCCACAAAATCCAAACAAAAACTTAATGTCTTGGCGCCTTAGCGAGAAAAGTTAGACTTAGACATAAATCTGAACTCTAAGGACGCAGTCCCCTTCCCTGCGAGGCTTGCCAGCCATCGCCGGGCATACTTAATTTTGAATTATAAACTTTAAATGGTTTCAAAACTTCCCTTAACTGCAGTGAGCCTGCGAACGATCTGCAGCAAATGAAATGAGCGATCTGATAACTGCCAACTTTAATGATTATGCAGGCAGGATGCCTGCGCTCCCAGCAACAAAAACATTTTTTATCTGCCAACTGAAACCTGATAACTGTCCACTTTCATCTCACTGCAGTGAGCTTGCGAACGATCTGCAGGCGTAGCCGATCTTACAAGGAACGAAGTGACTGGTCTTTCAGCGTAGCGATCTTGATAAAATTACAAATAAAAATTATTAGAATGTCTAATCCGAGTTAAAAGCTCCGTCTTTGCTTTGTATTGATTCATACATTAATCAAAATAAGGATTCACATGACAAAAAGTAAACTCAATCGTTTAGCTTTTGGCTTAATGGGGCTCGGCCTTTCAATTGGCCTACAAGCTAAAGACTACTTCATCTCGCCGCAGGGTTCAGATAGCAACCCAGGTACTTTAGCCAAACCTTTTGCCAGTTTAGAGCAAGCTCGAGATTCAATTCGCTCACTATCTCTCCAAGAAAAACAAGAGGATATCAATGTCTACCTGCGTGGGGGTCATTATAAGCTCTCCAAGACTTTTGTACTCAACACACAAGACAGTGCTTTGGATGGCTTCAAAACGACTTATGCCGCCTATAAAAACGAAGTCCCTGTACTGAGTTCAGCTACTGCAATCAGTGCATGGAAAAAAGCTTCCAATATTCCTCACCTCAATAAAAAGGCTCAGGGTAAAGTTTGGGTGGCAGATATTCCTGCAGGAATTAAAAACCCGCGCGTGCTCTTTGATGGTGATGTTTGGCAGCCGCGTTCCAATTCTGAGAGCTTCTTGGGTGAGCCTTATGATCACGAACGTGCCGATTCACTGGGTCCACTCCATGAAAAAGATCTTTGGACCTGCAAAAAAGTTCCTTGGGATGCCAAGTACGATCATATCTTCCGTCAATGGGAGAATGTTGAGGATATTGAATGTGCACTGGTTCCCGTGCCTTGGACCATGTCGCTGATTCAACTCAAAGAAATCAACGTCAAAGAACGCTACTTAACTATGACTTTCCATGCCAACGCAGCGGCCTACGGCAAAAAGAATTTCTGTACCAACTGGCTAGAAAATAGCGTCGACTTCATTTCCGAGCCAGGCAATTGGGCGACAAACACCAAGACGGGCAAAGTTTATTATTGGCCTAAGGGTGATAAGCCGGGCAAAATGACTTTCCCCTCACTCGATGTTCTCGTTAAAGTCGAGGGTGATATTGACTATGAAGGTCCGGTTGATACACCCGTTCGCAATATTGCTTTTAAAGGTATCACTTTTAAACACGCCAAGCGCGGAGATTGGTACAAAGATCGTAAGGGCTGGGGCATTCAACACGACTGGGATACTTTCGACTTCGATAATGCTCTCGTACGCTTCCGCGGCACAGAGAATTGCGATGTGAGCGAATGTCATTTCACTGCAACGGGTGGTTCAGCCCTGCGCCTCGACCTCCACGCGCAAAACAACGACATCAATAATAACCTTATTTCCTACACGGGTCACATGGGCATCCTACTCTGTGGTTACGGTCCCGGAACTAAAGATGTGAATCGCAACAACCTCATTCGCAATAATATCATTCATCACGTTGGCGAAATCATTTGGAATGGCCACGGCATTTTTGCTTGGCAATCAGGTAATAATAAAATTATTAATAACACCATTCACGATGTCCCACGCAAGGGTATTGGCCTCTGTGGTGTGCGCTGTCAAATGTTCATGGCTCCCGAAAAATGGTGGGATGAAGGCTGCCAAACAATTCGTTGGCATGAGATTAAAGACTTCCTCGGTGAAGATCTTAATCTAAATGATAATCGCGTCTATGCTGAACGCTGTGCGCCTTTCCTCCACGCTCGCAATAACCTCGTTGAAGATAACCTCATCATCAATGCACTCCGTCGCCTCAATGATGGCTCAGCACTCAATATATCTGGCGCGGGAAAAGGCAATATCGTTCGTCACAACATGGTTCGTGATCTCGTTCGTCACAATCTCGTGGGTATTCGTACTGATGACTGGCAACGCGATACACTGATCATGAATAACATTGTGATGAATAATGTTCACGGTCGTGCCTTCGTTCTTAAGGATCGCAATAACTTCATCAACAACATCGTTTATAATGTTGGGCAAATGATCACTAACCGTCCTTACCCCAAGCAAGAGAGCTTTGTAGACGCGCAGTTTATCCGCAATATTGTCGTCGATGCCAAACGCTATGGCGGTATTCTCGAGGAATCCACTTTTAAAGATAATGTCTACTTCTTTGCTGATGCTGAAAAAGGTATTGCGCGCCACAAAAAGAAGGGCGCCAATGATGAGAGCCTCATCGCCGACCCACTTTTTGCGGACCCCGCAAATGGCGACTTCACCCTCAGCCCAGATTCACCGGCACTCAAGTTGGGCTTCAAGCCCTTCGATACCCGCCGCGAGAGTTTTGGTATTCGCAAAGATAGCTACCCAGCTCGTTTGATGGAACTTGATTCAGATAAAGACCTAAACCTCATTCACGACCCTGCAGGTAAAATGATCCAAACCAAGAACCCACATAAACCCACAGACATTAAAAAGAAGTGATTCTTTAGATATAATTTAACGAGCATACGCTAGTTCATACGAGCGGGACACTGCCCCCTCGAGTTCCCCTGTAAGGATTTGCCAATCCTTAACCAGGCGACTCAATACCTTGCTATTTCATCAAAGCTTCAAAAGGCTGCCTTAATTGGCAGTCTTTTTTTATGCAACTTTTCTATGAAATAAAATAATGTATTTATTCAAATATGTTCTTTAATGGTAAATCCGCCAATTATATTTCTCGTCTCATCCCAGCTTAATTTTAAATATTTGTTAAAATTTTCGTGAAATACATTTGTTTTTTTATTGCATGCAAATATAATTAATTATTGCACGCAATAAATAACGAATAAGGATTGCACAAATGTCTCAGAAAGATCTCAGTAAATTATGCATTCATACCATGACCAATAAGCCATGGACTTTAGATGAATGTCTTAGCAATTATGAACAAGCTGGCATTGGTGGTATATCCGTCTGGCGCAACGTAATTGAAGGTAAAGATTTACAGCAAGTGAATCGCGACATCAAGAACTCGGGCTTAAAACCAGTTTCCTTAGTACGTGGTGGCTTTTTCACTGGTGAAAGTCAAGGTGATCGTCAAGCGGCGATTGATGAAAACAAAATCATTATTGATGAAGCGCAAGCAATTGACGCCCCACTCGTCGTTTTAGTCTGTGGTGCAAGTCCAGGCCAAACTGTTGAACAAAACATCCAACAAATTCGCGATGGAATTGCCGCCCTACTACCTCATGCTGAACAAGCTGGGGTCAAACTTGGTATTGAACCCCTTCACCCCATGTATGCAGATACGCGCTCCTCAATTAGTTCGATGCGTTCAGCTAATGAACTCGCTGAAGGCCTTAATCACTCTCACGTAGGCGTTACAGTCGATGTCTTTCACCTCTATTGGGAAGAGCACTTGAGAAGCGAATTATTGCGCTGTGGAAAAAACGGCAATCTCTTTTCTTACCATATCTGTGATTGGAAAACGAATGCCGAAGATATGCTCAATGACCGTGGGCTAATGGGAGAAGGCATTATTCCCGTTGATCGCATAAGTGAATGGGTTGGCGAAGCCGGATTTGATGGCTTCCACGAAGTCGAAATTTTCTCTAATCGCTATTGGGCAATGGATCAAAAAGAATATCTCAATAAGATCATCGAATCCTACAAGCAACTTAAATATTAAGAAAAGGTGACAGGTAAAAGCTTTCAGGTAACAGGTGAAAATTTCAGGTCATCTAATTAACTCACAGCTAAAATGGGAACGAAAACCCGGGAACGCCAAGCTCCTGCTTGGCACTCAAAAAGCAAAACTCACACTGAAATGTGAACTACATACAATTTTACTAAAGAATAAATAAAAAACTACAAGGATAACACCATGGAAATCAGAAAAATCGGAATCATCATGAACGGCGTCACTGGCCGTATGGGTACTAACCAACACTTAGAGCGTTCTATTCACGCTATTATGCAGGAAGGTGGTATCAAGATCAATAACGATCTCACTCTTATGCCTGATCCCGTTCTTACAGGTCGTAACGAAAACAAAATCAAAGCTCTAGCTGAAAAGTACGGCGTCGAAAAGTTCACAACTGATCTTCAGTCCGTTCTCGATGATCCCTACTACAAAATTTTCTTTGACTCTTCAGGAACTCAATTCCGTCGTAAGTTCGTTGAAATGGCTGTGAAAGCTGGCAAAGCAATCTACTGCGAAAAGCCAACGGCAATCACTACTGATGAAGCACTCTACCTCTACACACTTTGTACTGAAGCAGGACTTAAAAATGGCGTTGTTCAAGATAAACTTTGGTTGCCTGGACTCCGTAAGTTCTCTATGCTCAAAGAACAAGGTTTCTTTGGCGACATCCTCTCTATCAAAGGTGACTTCGGTTACTGGGTATTTGATGGTAAAGTAGAAGATCAGCCTGTTCAGCGTCCAAGCTGGAACTACCGCGAAGAAGATGGTGGTGGTATGATCATCGATATGCACTGTCATTGGCGTTATGTTTTCGACAATCTCTTTGGCGAAGTTAAATCAGTATCTTGTCGCGCAGCTACCATTCTTGACGAGCGTGTGGATGAAAATGGTGAGACCTACAAATGTACGGCGGATGATACTGCTTATGCAACTTTCGAACTCGAAAATGGCATGCACATTCAAATGATCTCGAGCTGGAACACTCGCGTTCGCAAAGACGACTTACTCACGATCCAAGTCGATGGCACACACGGCTCAGCAATTGTTGGTCTTCGTAAATGTCTCGTTCAGCCTCACTCAATCACTCCTAAAGCCGTTTGGAACCCAGATATTGATTCTCCAATTAACTACCTCGACCAATGGCATGAAGTCCCTGACGCAGGTTTCTACGATAACGCTTTCAAAATCCAATGGGAAAAATTCATCCGTCACGTTGAACTCGACGAAGATTTCCGCTGGTCACTTCTCGAAGGTGCCAAAGGTGTTCAACTCGCTGAGCTCAGCCTTGATTCCCACAAAGAAAGACGTTGGGTTGACGTCCCAGAGTTAGGTTAAGGTCAGAAGATGAGCGAAGCAGCTGTTGTATTAGTAACTGGTGCAAGCCGTGGCCTCGGCCGCGGTATAGCCATCGAACTCGCCGCTAGTGGTTACTCAGTAGCCATTAACTACGCAGGCAATCAGGTCGCAGCCGAAGAGGCTGCTGAGCTCTGTCGCCAAGCGGCGCCAAACGATAATCAAGAATTCTTCCCTGTACGTGGTGATATTTCCTGTTCAGAATCGCGTTCGGCGATGCTTAAAGCCGTCCTCGATAAATTTGGACGCTTGGATTCACTGGTAAATAATGCGGGGATCGCACCAAGTGTACGCGCCGATATTACTGAGGCGAGTGAAGAATCTTTCGAATCATTGATCAAAACTAACCTTATGGGGCCCTACTTCTTGACTCAGGAAGTTGCCAATTACTGGCTCAAGGAAAAGCCAGAAGCACTCAAAGGTGGTTTCCGCATCGTATTTGTTACCTCAATATCTTCTCACACCGCTTCCATTAGTCGAGGCGATTATTGTATCTCGAAAGCGGGTCTCTCGATGGCCGTCCAGCTTTGGGCTCAGCGCTTAGCAGATGAGAATATCCAAGTGTACGAATTGCGCCCTGGTATCATGAAGACAGATATGACTGCAGGCGTTACTTCGAAGTATGACGCTTTAATTGAAGATGGCCTCGTGCCTCAAAAACGCTGGGGTACGGCAAAAGACCTCGGCCTCGCCACTAGATCACTCATCGACGGAGATTTCCCCTTCTCTACTGGTACCGTCATTGATGTTGATGGTGGCTTCCAAATCAGACACCTCTAGGAGAATTTTATGAGCCAAAGTATCCCACAACACATCCTCGATTCACTCACACGGGTCAAAATGCCTGGTGGCGCCAGTGAACGTCAGAGTCATCAAATTATTGAAATTGCTGGCATGCAAGTTCCCGTTTACACGACAAGTTCACTTGTACTTGGTAGTGGTGCTGCCGGCTTGCGAGCTGCCGTAGAACTCAAACGCAAAAATGTTGATGTCACGGTAGCTAGTAGTGCAATGTTTGGTGGTACTTCGGCATGTTCTGGCTCAGATAAACAAACTCTCCATACAGCTGGAACGAGTAATCGCGGCGATGACTTTGTTAAGCTCGGGCAAGATATTAGTTCTGGCGGTGGCATGGACAAAGATACCGCCTATATCGAGGGGGTGGATTCACTCCGCGCTTTCAATAGCCTGCAATACATGGGTCTCCCGCTTCCTCAGGACCGTTTTGGTGCGGTTTTGCGTTATCAAACGGATCACGATGAAGTGGGTCGTGCGACGAGTTGCGGACCTCGCACATCGCGTCTCATGGTTAAAGTTCTCTGTGAGGAAGCGATTCGTTTAGGTGTCGACTTTCTCAAAGGCACCACGGGTGTGCAAATTCTCAAGAGTCAGAAAAATGGTGAAGAAGTCTGCTCAGGCTTAATTGCGATTAATCGTACTGATGAGACGAATGAATTTGGTCTCATTGTTATTCTCTGTGACAAACTCATTCTCGCCACTGGCGGGCCTGGTGAACTCTATCGCGATAGCGTTTACCCAAAAAACTGTTTTGGTTCTTTAGGCATGGCTTTAGAAGCCGGTGTCGAAGCTACTAACCTTACTGAGAGTCAATTCGGTATTGGCACGAGACGAACTGAGTTTCCTTGGAATCTTTCAGGCACTTACGTTCAAGTCTTGCCCTACATCTATTCTTTAGATAAAGATGGCAATGAACATAATTTCTTAGCTGAGTACTACCGTACGACTCAAGAACTCGTGTCAAATGTTTTCCGCAAGGGTTATCAATGGCCCTTCCATGCAACGCGCATGTTAGATTATGGCTCCAGCTTAGTTGACTTAGCCATTTATATCGAGAGTCAAAAGGGGCGTACAATCCTCATGGACTTCAATAGAAATCCTGAAGCCGTTCCCAATGAACAAGATTTTAGTCTCGAAAGGCTCGATGATGATGTTCGTGATTACCTCGTAAATAATGAAGCTCTACAGGAACTCCCAATTGACCGCTTGCGTCAAATGAATCCACTTGCAATTGAACTCTATAAAATGCATGGTCACGACATTGGCAAAGATCCCCTTCCCTTCAATGTTTCTAACCAACACATGAATGGCGGCGTTGACGTAGATATTTGGTCACAAAGTTCACTCAATTCTTGTTATGCTATAGGTGAGGTTGCCGGCACACATGGTGTCACTCGTCCAGGTGGCGCGGCTCTCAACGCAGGTCAAGTTTTTGGCACGCGGTGTGCAGAACATATTGCGAGCCAAGGTGCGGAAACACCTGAGATCAGCAACTTAGATCAACACCAAGAAACAATTACTAGTGTCTTTGCTGAACTTAAAAAAGCTGTCGAAGATGATTCACAACCGAGTTGCGAAGAAGTTCGCGATATCATTCAAAATAGAATGAGTGATAAAGCCGGATTCATTTGTCAGCGCGATGATGTTCTCAAAGCTTTGCTCGATACGCAAACTCTCAATCGCAAGCTCGAAAAGGGATTAAGTATCAAAACTTCACGTCACGCTGCAAGTTATTTCCAATGGCGCCAAACGGCACTCTCTGCAGAAGCAGTATTGAACTGTCTCACACTTTACATCAAAAATGGTGGCGGCAGTCGCGGTGCGCGTGCACTCTGTGCCAAGGATGGACAAGATGTACCTGAAACACGCCTCGGCGAGCTCAATGAATACCGTTTCATCACTGAAAAGGAAGAGCACAAAGAGGAGAAAATTGTCATTGGTCTCGATCCAAAAACTAATGACTTTGTAACGCGTATTGATGCCCTTCGTGAGATGGAAGACCCTGGAAAAATTTTCTTTGAAAAGAACTGGGCGCCTTACCTAACAGAAGCCATCTACCAAGACGGTTTTAAACACTAATTTATTACCCTGGCTCAGTCTTTCGAACTTAGTTTTAGTTATCTGAGTCAGGGTTTTAATAATCACGATTAACTAGAAAAAGGACATGATGTACTCCATCATACGAGAGGGACGCTGTCCCCTCGAACTCCCCTGCTAGGAAATGCCTTTCCTTGACCAGGCGATAAAGAGCTCCTCCCTCTTTACGAATAATCCATATAACATTTGAAGGTGAATTCATGCATCCCATCAAAGAAATGACGCGAAGCAATAAAACTAATCTCAATCATCACATGTGGAATAATAATGGTGTTTGGTTTTTACAATACACAGTTTATCCCACTCCAGTGACAAAAGAACGTGTCCGTCGCTCGCTTCGAACTCGTTCATTCACAGAAGCCAGAAAATTACGAGATGAAATTTTGAAAGACTACTTTAACGATCTATATAGATCAACAAGTTAATTTGAACTGAATAAAATAGGAATATGAATCATGAAAAAACTCGATACGAAAAGCGAAATTGATTTCCTAAATGAATTACATTCCGACCCCAAGCTAGAAAAAACATACGCCCTCCTGCGCGAGAGCTTTAATGTCTTACAAACTCGTTCACAAATGCTCATTGGTCTGGTTACCATTTGTTTGACTATAACAGGTTTTTCTGGCATCAAGATCGCCGAATCCGGTTTAGCTGCTAAAATTAGTATTTTCCTTGGAGTTTTCTCCACCCTTATTACCGCCCTCTTACTCATTTCTGGCCCTCTGAATTTACAGTGGTTGAGCCAATACCGAGCCGACACCCTTGAAGAAACACTTCAAGAACTCATTCGACGTCGCGATCAAAGAACCAAGACCTACCACTATGCCTCCATTTGCCTCATCATTGGCCTCGGCGGCTACACAATGAGCTTAGCCTTCTACCTGCTTTTAGGCAAGTAATGAGCTAAGCAGTAGATTTTGTAGCTCTTAGTCGACCATCATCAAGATGGGGCTAATGAGATCTTTTACGAAACTTATATTGCTTCTACTGTTTAGATCTCCCCACTATGATTGAGTTTAAAACATACAGAATCAATCATTAATGAAAGAGCCCTTCTATGTATAAATTACTTCTTTTTCTCTTAATCAGTCTAAGTCTTTGCGCACAAGATAAGCCTAATATTATTATCATTCTCGCCGATGACTTAGGTTATGCCGATGTGGGTTTTCATGACTATACTGAAGCTGATGTCAAAACTCCTGAGCTCGATAAATTAGCCAGCAGTGGCACATGGTTTAGCAATGCTTACTCAACTTCACCAATTTGTAGCGCATCGCGCTTGGGCCTTTCTACTGGGCGCTATCAGCAACGCTGGGGAGCCTATTATTATGGCGAGGGAGGTTTACCCAAAGAAGAACAAACTATTGCCGAAGCTTTAAAATCTATTGGCTATAAAACCATGAAAGTCGGTAAAACACATATGAATAAGGGTTTTAAACAACACCCTATGGATCACGGCTTTGATGATTTTCTTGGATTTATTGATCATTCTTGGGATTTCTTTATGTTGAGCCAAGAACATTTGGATGCTTACAAAAAAAGAGCGAAAAAGGCTGGTCATAAAGGCAATATAAAATTCCTTGGACCTCTCATGCGTGGATATGAGAAGAATGCTTCATTTAAAGACACAAATATCACCGACGTTTTCACCGTGGAAGCTCAGAAGTTTATTGTTGAAAATAAGGATGAGCCTTTTTATCTGAGGCTTTCTTTCAATGCCGTTCATACACCACTGCATTTAGTTCCCGAAGAGCTGGCGAAAAAGCACGGTATTAAGCAGCCCAAATGGGATCCCAATGCCAGCACCTGGGAGTATCCTTTGTGGGATCCTAAAACTTTGAAGTATAATGAGTGGTACAAACAAGTTTGCCATTTACAAAATCCTGACCCCTATGGTCGTCTCAAGTACTTAATCCATTTAGAAATGATAGATCAAGCCATTGGCAAGATTTTGAAGACTTTAGATGAACAGCAAATTAGAGATAATACCTTGATTTTCTTTTCTTCAGACAATGGTGGCTCTCATCAATCCTACGCTAACAATGGTCATTTAAATGCCTTTAAGTATTCGGTGATGGATGGAGCTCTTCATGTGCCTTTCCTTGTTTCTTATCCCGCTAAGCTCCCTAAGGCCAACAAATCTGATGCGCTCGTATCTCACATGGATATCTTTGCGACTATCGCAGATCTTACTGGCTTGAGTCCTAAGAATAAACTCGATGGGCTCTCCCTCATACCGCATCTCAAAGGTGCGCAAGCCGACGTTCACGATTATCTGATTTGGGATATGGGAAAAAAGAAAAGTTGGGCCATTCGTCAAAAAGATCATAAACTCGTTCTCCCCGAAGCCAAGCAATATCAAAAATATCAACTTGATGAACAAGGACTCGTTAAAGATCAGTTTCAACTGCTTACTCTAAAGAATAAACTCCAACTCTTCGACCTCGTGAATGATTCAGGTGAAACTAAAGACCTAATTTCGCAAATGCCAGAAAAAGCCGAGGCGATGAAACAAGTCTACGCAAAGTGGCGTTCTCAAATGAAAGAACCCGTGAAAGGTGCGACACCAAAATATTATTCAACAACCAAGAAATAAGTTAGCTTTAAGCATGATTTTTTGCTTATTCATCTTTATCAGAATCATGCACATTGAACTTACAGAACCTAAGATATAAACTTCCTCAAGAAAATTTAGCAAATCCATACTTTCACGAAGTTTCATAACAATCATAGGTTTCACGATAATGACAGACCCATTAACATCGTCTAGCAAAGAAAATATCACATCCTTCGACGACTTTATTCGTTTAGCAGACTACTCCCTCATGGATAAGTTAAATGCCGATCCTGATGCCAAGCCAAATGGCGAAAACCACCATGCTCGTGAAGTCTTTTCAGGACACTATGTACCGGTCACTCCTACCCCACTCCCAAACCCCGAATATATAAGTCATAGCTCTACTTTGTTTGAAGAACTCGGACTCAGTAATGACATGGCCCACAATAAAGAGTTCTGTCAAATGTTTTCTGGTGATCTATCTGTAGCTCGAGCACCTATGCGCCCATATGGTTGGGCAACGGGCTATGCCCTTTCGATCTATGGCAGAGAATACACACATCAATGCCCCTTTCGTACTGGCAATGGCTATGGTGATGGGCGAGCCACCTCAATCATTGAGTTAGTTTCTAAGGGCAAGCGCTGGAAAATGCAGTTAAAAGGCAGTGGAACGACACCTTATTGCCGTGGTGGTGATGGTCGTGCGGTCTTGCGTTCAAGTGTACGCGAGTTCCTCGCCCAAGAATACATGCATGCACTAGGCATTCCCACATCCCGTTCTTTAAGCCTCTATGTATCGAAATCAGAAACGGTTAGTCGTCCCTGGTATTCCGAGGATTCTGGTTCCGTCAACCCAGATATACATGTGGATAATCCAGTGGCAATTTCTACTCGTGTGGCACCCTCTTTTCTGCGCGTTGGTCAAGTGGAACTCTTTGCTCGCCGTGCTCGAAGCCATGCCCATCCCGAGGTCCTCGAAGAGTTACGCATGATTGTCACTCATTTGATTGACAGAGAATATAAGCAAGAAATCGATCAATCAGACCCCTTGGCAGATCAAGTCCTTGAATTAGCCAAACTCTTTAGCCTTCGTCTCAGCTCCTTAGTAGCCAATTGGCTCCGCGTTGGTTTTTGCCAGGGCAATTTCAATAGTGATAACTGCCCCGTAGGTGGCTACACACTCGACTATGGCCCCTTTGGTTTTTGTGAAGTTTTTGATCCCGAATTCCAGCCGTGGACTGGTGGGGGTAATCACTTTGAATTCTTCAACCAACACGCAGCTGCAGAAAAGAACTTCCACATGTTTTACACAGCTCTTTGTACCCTTCTTGGAGATGATCCCCAAGCACTCGAGAAACTCGAACAAGTCCGTGCCGACTTCTCGGAACTCATTAAAAATGAGATCAAGAAGATGTGGGAAGCCAAACTCGGCCTTAAGACCTTCAATGCCGAATTATTTAGTCAGTTAATGGCACTGATGATGAATACTAAAGTCGATTACACAATCTTTTTCAGAGAACTCTGCCACATCCCCGAGGACGTTTCTACCTTAGAAAAAAGTTTTTATATTCCCGCATCGAAAGACCTTCTTGAGCAATGGCAAACTTGGCTCAAAACTTGGCGTAAACTTGTTTCTGAGAATGGTGAGCTGAGTGAAATCTCCGAACAAATGAAAGGAGTGAACCCCAAGTACGCTTGGCGTGAATGGTTAGTGGTTCCAGCCTACGAACAAGCGGCAAAAGGTGATTACTCCTTAGTTAAAGAGCTTCAAGAAGTCTTGCTCAAACCATATGAAGAGCAATCCAAAGAAATTGAAGATAAGTACTACCGCCTCAAACCTAAAGAATTCTTCAATACCGGTGGAGTCTCGCACTACAGCTGCTCATCGTAAAAGACCGGTGAACAACCCTGTCTATTTAGAAAGTGCGGGGAATTAAACTCCCCCCTTAATCATAGCTACGCAAGAACTTTCTTAATCAGGTGAGCTTCTTCCACACCTGTGAGGCGATTATCGAGACCTTGGAAACGTACCGTGAGCTTTTTGTGGTTGATACCGAGTAGATGAAGCATTGTGGCATGCATATCGCGAATATGATGAGCATCCTCAACTGGCTTGTAACCGAGTTCATCTGTTTCACCAACAGAAACCCCGCCTTTAATCCCGCCACCACACATAAAGTATGACATTGATTTCATGTGGTGATCACGACCAGCATGACCCGTCTTTTTTGTCGTTTGCGACATGGGCGTACGCCCAAATTCTCCCGCAAAGACAATGAGTGTATCTTTCAACATATCTCTCTGTTTGAGGTCTTTAATTAATGCGGCTGTACCCTGATCCACTGCTTCTGCACAAATTGGCATATACTTGCGAATGCCATCATGATGATCCCAACCACGGTGGTTTAGCTGCTAAAATTAGTATTTTCCTTGGAGTTTTCTCCACCCTTATTACCGCCCTCTTACTCATTTCTGGCCCTCTGAATTTGCTAGTGTTAGAAAAAAATATTTATACGTCTAAATCAAAGAATCTCTAAGCATATAACATAAATTTAAATACATTCTTTATTAATAAGGGTGTTTCATTGTTCAGACAAACCTGTAAAGTAATCCGCACAACAGGATCATTGAAAAAATATATAAAAAATTTAAATCATTATAATTTATATGTTTATATAAAATCATACCAATAATATCCTCAATATTGCTTTAGACTTTCTAACTTAAAATATATAGAAATCGAGTGGTGTGATGATAAAGAAAAAATATTTAGTGATTGTATCAATAAGTTTAGTAGCTATGTGCTGCTATTTGGTTCACAGTCAATTAAAACAAAAAGAAATTCAAAAACCAAAAACTTTTGAAGACCATGTTAATGATTATGATAAATTTACTGATTTGGGTCATTATCATCATGCACACAGAGCAATAAAAGCAGCCATTAAAATCAAACCGGATGACTCAAAATTATTATGGCAAGCTAGTTCCACTGCTCAAATAATTTCTAATAATGCCGAAAGCATATCGTTTGCTAAAAAAGCTTGGGATAATGGTCTAAAGACTCGAGATATCATACTCAGGATTTACTCATTAAGAAAGAGCTATGCTCGTTCAAATTTTAGTGAACAAGATAAACTACTAAAAATGGCTTATCAGCTAAGTTCAAATGAAGACAGAGTTTTGACTCATGGCGATCTACTAATTCAATTTAATAAATTCAATGAAGCGTGGGATTTATGGAGAAAATATTTTGAAAACAAACCAAGCTCTATAATCGCTCAACGAATTGCCAACTGTTACATTATAAAAAAAGATTATTTAGGAGGTATTAATTTCCTGGCGGATTGTTATCGCAAAGAACTACTAAAAGAGAAAGGTCTTCTCACATACTCTAGGTTATATTTTTTAGCCGGACGCTACGATGCTGCTAAAATCGTTTTATCAAAAGCAAGAATCATTTATCCTGAATCAAAAAACGTATTACTTGAAAGTGCATACTGTGATTTTTTAATGAATAATTATGCTCAAAGTCTCAAGACATTAAAGTTAATGGATGATTTTAACCTACAGGATAATGATAATCACTTAATAAACAAAAGGTTATTACAAGCAAATATTTATTACATTCAAAAAGATTTAAAATCCATCGAACAATTAATTGACGAAGTTTATTCAGATGACCCAAAAATAGAGGGCGAAATTTTACTCTATAATTATTTATCAAACAATATCCTCAAACACGATCTTCCAGTAAATAAAATCTCGCGGTTATTGCCTAAGTTACCTTTAAGTCAATTACTCATAGTACAGTTTTATCACTCTCAAAATAAACATAACAAGGTATTAGAGTATTCTAATACCATTGCAGATTCTACAATAAAACTGAGTCCCCTACTTACTAAACTTTGGATAAGTTCCGCACTAATTGAGAACCAGCACCTCATTGCTGAGGAGTTGATCAAGAGACAATTTGCAAGAGGATTATACACAAAAGCTTATTTCGATCAGTTAGCCATGATTTACACTCTCAATAAAAAACCTCAGAGCCTTAGGAGGATTAAGGAACTAAAAATAAAATATTTCCCCTCAGATAAAAATGCTTTAGAAGACCTTATCCTTGTGCATTTAAAAGCTAAAGATTTTGAATTAGCAAAAAAACTTTTAGATGAGAAAACAAGTTATTTTAATCCACAAGAAGTAAACCTCTATGAGGAAATAATTAATCAAAATTTTTCGAAGGTATTAAAATTATTTGAAGTAGTGGAATTAAATACAAATAGACTTGATCAACTAAAACTTTTGGTCATTGATCAGATTGAAGTAAATGACATAAGCTCAGAGTTCAAAAAAGCCTGTCTAGAAAATAATCTACTTGCCATTGCAATTGCCTATCGTTATTTGGATTCTAATAACATAAATGTTGCATCAGAAATCTTTAAAAACTTAAGTCAAAACAAAGATTTATTTGAAGAAGCGACTATTGGACTTTGCATAGCAAAATTACAAAGTGATAAATTTGCTGACGCAAAAGTTTTGTATGAAAAAATTAAATATAATGACCCAAAATCAATTAACTTTAATATTCTTAAAATTACATTTGCCTTAAATGATGAAGGTGGTGATAAAGCCATGAGCCTTATAAATTCGCTCCCATTATATTTTAGGTCCAATCGAGACATCAACATACTCACTATAAAAGCATTGATGTTACAAAAAAAATGGACTCAAGCGACAAACCTTCTTCATTACAATAATAATCAACTTTGCAAGACCAGGCGAGAAAAACTTCTACTTGCAGAATGCTATATCCGCTTAAAACAATTTAATATGGCGATGTCCTATATTGAGGACAATGAACTCGAGTTTAATTCTCCACCAATAGTAAGCTACATGGCCATACAAAATTCCATAAAAAATAATAAGCCCAGTAAAGCCAAAGCAATAATTAAATCTAGTCTAGGGAGTAGTGATGATATTCAGTTGCTTCTTGCCCAAGTTGCCATTGATAGACATTTAGAAAAGCATTCAAATATCATAAAAATCTTAAATAATAAACTAGATAATCCTAATGCTCTCTACTATTGGTCAGAGGCTATGATAAAAACTGGACGTTTTGATGATTTTGAGAAAAAAATAAATCTATTAAATATTGACGTAAATGACCTTACTCGTTTAGCCATAATTTGTGAATCTTTAAAACTTCATAGTGAAGCAGTAAAACTTTACAGAATTACACTTAATAAGCAAGAAAAAAACGCTCAAATTCATAATAATATCGCATGGAATTTATATCTAGACGGTCAATTTGATGCTGCCATCAAAGATGCTCGAATAGCCTATGATATATCACCTCATAATGATAAAATATTACATACCTACAGTTCAATTTTAAATGCTAATAAACTTTACGAGCAAACTATTAGTTTGTTGAAACAAAATGAGTTTTTTAAAAAATCAAATAGTCCTAAATTACTATTTAATTTAGCTGAAAGTTATAGAAACTTAAATCGTAATGATGAAGCACTCTCTACTTATAAAGCTTGTTTAGGCCACATATCAGAAAGTGATTTAAATACAAATATTGTTTCTATACAAAATGTAAAAAACTATATCGCAAGTATTGAGGCTGATTAAATGATTAAGAGGAACTCAAAACTATTAAGTGCATTAACATGTGGCGTGTTAATGTATTTATTTATGAGTGTTTTTGAACCACTTATAAACTTTCCTCTAAGACAATTCTCAAGTAATTTCTCATACGCTTTCTTGCAGTTATTTATCTCAGATATAGAAATAAATGGCACCATCATTATCTCTCATGGAATTAAATTTGATGTAGTCCCAGCTTGCAGTGGTTCTTCCACTCTAAAATATATTTTATCTTTTGGCACCATTCTATGTGTACTCTCCAATTGTCTATCAATTAGAAAATTCTCTTACTGTTTCATATCACTTGTCTTTATGGCGGTATGTTTTAATTCTTTAAGAATTTCAACACTAATTATTATGGGAATTATTACTTCCAATCCCATAGAAGGTTTAAGTCACAGTATTGTTGGAATGATTTGGTTTACAATAAGTATGATGAGCATCCACTTATTCCTTCGATTTAGTAATAAGCAGAAATTGACACCACAAAATGAAGGAAATAGAAAAGAGATTTGTCTCGGAATCATCTACTTCATAATCTTTTCATCTTTTTTAATAGATACTTTAGAGGCATGGGTAAATTCTCCTTTAGATAAACATTCATGGATATTTTTTATCATGTCTTGCTTCTTAATCAAAACAACCTTGGTGAGAGTGAAGTACAAAAAAAACAAAAAAAATGTACCAAGCGTAGCTTTCCTAATTGTTCAAATTTTAATCGTCAATTCTTTATTTTTTGATATTAACGCTATCTGGTTCATGGCATTTATTATGCTCATATGTACTTATATCATTCAGTTAAAAGGTCTCGTTAATTTACACCTTTTCTTGCCCGCTTTAATGGTTTTATTTTGTGCCTTCCCTGTAAGCTCATACTTAATTACTACCTATGGGCCACTCCCGTCAAATTTACAATCAGACCCTTTGGTGGTTAAATTTGCTCTATGTATATTGATGACCATCAGCTATTTATTCCTTCCGTTAAACTTACATAAACAATTGCCCCTAAGACAAAATTTAAAGAGGATTAAACATTCTTACTTAGTTATTCTAATATTTGCAGTTTCAAGCTTAATTCTTCACAATGGTGTGAATGAAAAAACTCAAATAAAACCAAGCTATGTAATAGGACCTTGGACAGGTGAAAAACAACAAATACCATTATATCTCAGCAATTTTTTTGAAAATGGCCAAGTTATCTGTCGCGAATACAAATCGGGGGAAGAAGCTGTGCAGCTCATGATCTCTGTTCATAATAATGAACGTCACAGCATGCACTCCCCAGAATATTGTTTAAAAGGTGCCAACTGGAAAATAACTCAATCTGAAATATTAACCTTGAATAATAAATCTAATATAAAACTCATTAATGTAAGTCGTGGAACTCAAACAAGATATTATGCATATTGGTTTGCGCAAAACGAAGAGTTTTATACGGATATGATAGATGTTTTGAGCAAAGACATATCATTAAGGCTCAGAGGTCAACCAAGGAATTGGCAACTCACAAGAATTAAAGGTCAGAATAAAGAACAAATAATGAATTTCATCAATCATTATATTTATCAAAATGATTATATAAATCTCACAGAATCTATAAAAACAAACTTGAAGGAGTTCGATCATGAAAGTTAAAAAAATATCATTAAGCTGGATGATAATTATAAGCCTTTGTTTATCTTTTTACGGCTATGCTGAAGCGACAATTTCACCTGTACAGGCAAATGCAAGACCTTTTGGACTAGATATAGTTGATTTTGTTTACATGGCAGATTCAGACACTAAATCTACAGATTTTTATGAAAATTATTTACCTGAACTCAACCAAATAATCGATTCTAACCTTAATGAACGCTTAAGTTTAAATACTGATTATTTAAATAGTGTTGCACTTGATTCGTCTAAACTTTCTTTATCGAATGATTCTGATCTTAGAATTTATTTTGTCGGAGAAGGTGCAGGTTATCACAATACCTTAGGTTTTAACACGGAAGGTGGAGGTGTCACCTCTGGAGATCCACAATTAATTTTCCCTGACGCATCTACTTCATCAGACTATTTAAACCCAAACACTCCAACAGTTAGAACTAGTGGTACTCCGCTAGCACAAGGTGATTTTGCTAATTTAGGTACAATTTCTGCAGGTACTGAACTCGACTTTTTTTTAATTGCTAATGGTGCATATGGTGGTCAATACGTTTACTCAACTGATGAAGATGTTAACCCTGATGGCATTCAACATGTTGTAAGTTTTGCCATCGAAAACTCATCATATTTACTAATAGGTTTTGAAGATCTCTACAATGGTGGGGATATGGATTTTAATGATTTACTTTTCGCAGTCGATATTGGTACTGCAAATGTTCAAGAATTAATTGAAAACTCTGCTTTGGTTCCCGAAGCTCAAGAAATAGTTCTTATTGTGATATTTTTATTATTTTTGATTCGGCACCTTGCCCTTTCATTTCAAGAAAACAAAAAACAAATAAATTACTGAGAAAGTAGTTTTGGAGAAGGAAAAATGCAAAATAAAATAAAGGTAAGCTTACTTATCTTATCATCAATTATAGCTGGAAACGCCCAAGCAGAGGGAACTATATCTCCCTATCAATCAATTGACAGACCTTTTGGCTTAGATATTGTGGGTCAAGTATATACTGCTGCTTCAGATACCGACTCAATTGATTTTCAAACTAATTATTTGCCTGAAATCCAGGAAATAGTACAAAACAACCTAGCTTCCGGTGTTGCTTTAAGTACAGACGCAGTTACAAGCTTGGCTCTGGATCCGACAAAACTTAATTTGAATTATGATTCCGACATACGTGTTTATTTTGTTAGTGAAGGTGCTGGATACCATAATAGTCTAGGTTATAACCCTGATGGCAATGGAATAAATACAGGTAATCCACAACTCATATTCCCAGATGCTAGTAGCTTAAATTGGCATAATAGCGAAGCTTATCCATTAAATGTAGGTGACTATGTAGAATTAGGTAATTTTAGCGCAGGTACAGATTTGGATTTTTTCTTGATTGGTAATGGTGCAAATGGTGGTTCTCACATCTACTCAACAGATACGGACACTAATCCAGATGGATTACAACATGTTGTAAGTTTTGCATTAGAAGATTCGTCCTATCTTTTTCTTGGTTTTGAAGATCTATATAATGGTGGTGACAAAGATTATGATGATTTACTTTTTGCCGTTGATATTGGTACCGCTAACGTACAAGAATTAATTGAAAACTCTGCTTTAGTTCCTGAGCCAGAAGAGGTTTTAATCATGTGCATATTCTTGATTTTTCTTGGGAAGTATTTAATTCAAAACCATAGAGACATTTTATTTAAAAATATGCAATACTCCTAAGTCACCAATAAAGTATAGTTTATTCTTAAACTCCATTTTTTACTTTAGCTTAGTTAATGTATAAGGATTAATTATTAAGATTACTCGCTGATGTATTTTGTATGGAATATGATATTGGAATTTTTCAAAAGACTTAACTAACTCCCTTATCATAGTTGCTATAAACTTACATAATTATTGAGCTCCCATACGCTTATTTTGTAGTAAATTCATCCTATAAAATAACATGCTCTTTGTAAAACAAACTATATTTACTATTCATTTGACTAAATACCTTTCTCTACTTATTCATGGATAATAAAAAAGCACATTGAACTTACAGAACCTAAGATATAAACTTCCTCAAGAAAATTTAGCAAATCCATACTTCCACGAAGTTTCATAACAATCATAGGTTTCACGAGAATGACAGACCCATTAACATCGTCTAGCAAAGAAAATATCACATCCTTCGACGACTTTATTCGTTTAGCAGACTACTCCCTCATGGATAAGTTAAATGCCGATCCTGATGCCAAGCCAAATGGCGAAAACCACCATGCTCGTGAAGTCTTTTCAGGACACTATGTACCGGTCACTCCTACCCCACTCCCAAACCCCGAATATATAAGTCATAGTTCTACTTTGTTTGAAGAACTCGGACTCAGTAATGACATGGCCCACAATAAAGAGTTCTGTCAAATGTTTTCTGGTGATCTATCTGTAGCTCGTGAACCTATGCGTCCATATGGCTGGGCAACGGGCTATGCCCTTTCGATCTATGGCAGAGAATACACACATCAATGCCCCTTTCGTACTGGCAATGGCTATGGCGATGGGCGAGCCATCTCAATCATTGAGTTAGTTTCTAAGGGCAAGCGCTGGGAAATGCAGTTAAAAGGCAGTGGAACGACACCTTATTGCCGTGGTGGTGATGGTCGTGCGGTCTTGCGTTCAAGTGTACGCGAGTTCCTCGCCCAAGAATACATGCATGCACTAGGCATTCCCACATCCCGTTCTTTAAGCCTCTATGTATCGAAATCAGAAACGGTTAGTCGTCCTTGGTATTCCGAGGATTCTGGTTCCATCAACCCCGATATACATGTGGATAATCCAGTAGCGATTTCTACTCGTGTGGCACCCTCTTTTCTACGCGTTGGTCAAGTGGAACTCTTTGCCCGTCGTGCTCGAAGCCATGCCCATCCCGAGGTCCTCGAAGAGTTACGCATGATTGTCACTCATTTGATTGACAGAGAATATAAGCAAGAAATCGATCAATCAGACCCCTTTGCAGATCAAGTTCTTGAATTAGCCAAACTCTTTAGCCTTCGTCTCAGCTCCTTAGTGGCCCATTGGCTCCGCATTGGTTTTTGCCAGGGCAATTTCAATAGTGATAATTGCCCCGCTGGTGGCTACACACTCGACTATGGTCCCTTTGGTTTTTGTGAAGTTTTTGATCCCGAATTCCAGCCTTGGACTGGTGGTGGTAATCACTTTGAATTCTTCAACCAACACGCCGCTGCAGAAAAGAATTTCCACATGTTTTACACGGCTCTTTGTACCCTTCTTGGCGATGATCCCCAAGCACTCGAGAAACTCGAACAAGTCCGTGCCGACTTCTCGGAACTCATTAAAAATGAGATCAAGAAGATGTGGGAAGCCAAACTCGGCCTTAAGACCTTCAATGCTGAATTGTTTAGCCAGTTAATGGCACTGATGATGAATACTAAAGTCGATTACACAATCTTTTTCAGAGAACTCTCCCATATCCCCGAGGACGTTTCTGCCTTAGAAAAAAGCTTCTATATTCCCGCGTCTAAAGATCTTCTTGAGCAATGGCAGACTTGGCTCAAAACTTGGCGTGAACTTGTTTCTGAGAATGGTGACCTAAGTGAAATCTCCGAACAAATGAAAGGAGTGAACCCCAAGTACGCTTGGCGTGAATGGTTAGTCGTGCCAGCCTACGAACAAGCGGCGAAAGGGGATTACTCCTTAGTTAAAGAGCTTCAAGAAGTCTTGCTCAAGCCTTATGAAGAGCAATCTAAAGAAATTGAAGAGAAGTACTACCGCCTCAAACCGAAAGAATTCTTCAATACCGGTGGAGTCTCGCACTACAGCTGCTCATCGTAAAAGACCGGTGAACAACCCTGTCTATTTAGAAAGTGCGGGGAATTAAACTCCCCCCTTAATCATAGCTACGCAAGAACTTTCTTAATCAGGTGAGCTTCTTCCACACCTGTGAGGCGATTATCGAGACCTTGGAAACGTACCGTGAGCTTTTTGTGGTTGATACCGAGTAGATGAAGCATTGTGGCATGCATATCGCGAATATGATGAGCATCCTCAACTGGCTTGTAACCGAGTTCATCTGTTTCACCAACAGAAACCCCGCCTTTAATCCCGCCACCACACATAAAGTATGACATTGATTTCATGTGGTGATCACGACCAGCATGACCCGTCTTTTTTGTCGTTTGCGACATGGGCGTACGCCCAAATTCTCCCGCAAAGACAATGAGTGTATCTTTCAACATATCTCTCTGTTTGAGGTCTTTAATTAATGCGGCTGTACCCTGATCCACTGCTTCTGCACAAATTGGCATATACTTGCGAATGCCATCATGATGATCCCAACCACGGTGGTAGAGCTGTATAAAACGAACCCCACGTTCGGCGAGCTTGCGAGCCATGAGGCAATTCGAAGCGAAGGAACCATCACCTGGCTTGCAACCGTAAATATCGGCAATTTGAGCAGGCTCTTTACTCATGTCCATGAGATCGGGAATACTACTTTGCATTCTATGAGCCATTTCGTATTGTTGGATTCGAGTGGAGATTTCGTCGTCATCCATGTGACTTGAAGAAAAACGATTGAGTTTATTAATCGTTTTAATCAATTGTCCCTGACGCACGCGATCGACTCCATTGGGATTCTTAACGTAATAAACCGTATCTCCTTTTGAGTTGAACTTCACCCCCTGAAAAACGCTATCGAGGAAGCCATTGTTCCACAGACGAGCATAGAGGGGTTGTGGGTTACGTCCTTTGACTGATTCAAGAACGACAAAACCTGGAAGATCTTTGGACCCACTTCCTAAAGCATAATTAACCCAAGCGCCCATGCTCGGACGACCATTGAGAAAAGTCCCCGCATTGAGCATACTAATGGCAGGATCGTGATTGATTTGTTCTGTATACGCTGATTTTACAATGGCTAATTCATCGGCAACAGAACCCAAATGAGGAAAGAGCTCAGAGATTTCTAGGCCCGATTGGCCGTGCTTATTGAATTTGAACTGAGGTCCATAGCAGAGGATTTCTTTCTGCGCCTGAAGCTGAGCTAATTGCTGCCCTTTTAAGTACTCCATAGGCATTTTTTTGCCATCATATTTTTTGAGAACGGGTTTATTATCAAAACTTTCAAATTGAGACATGCCACCGGACATCGTCAGGAAAATTACTCTTTTGGCTTTCGCACTCTTCAGTAAAAATTCTGGATTAGGAGTTCCTGCTGCAGTCAAAGGTGAACTCATCATCGTGGCTCCAGCAAAGCCGGTATATTTTAAAAACTGTCTTCTATCCATGATTATCTCCTTACAATAAATTCGTGCATATTTAAAACTCCGCGAGCTACTTGAGTCCAAGCAGCCAATTCCGCCGCATTTAAATGAGGCGCTACTTTTTTGTTGCCTACATTTAAAAGACTCTTAGCTTGTTCAGGGCTCGATTGATAAAACTTCAGCTGTTGCTCATAGAAGCTGACTAAAGTGGCGATTTCCTCTGCATCAGCCTCACGACTCAAGGCATTAAGGTAAAGCCACGTGATTTTTTCTTTTGAACTCTTGCCACCTTCTTTAATTAATCGTTGAGCTAATATTTTTGCGGCTTCCACAAAAGTAGGATCATTGAGGAGTGTTAAAGCTTGAAGTGGCGTGTTTGAAGGAGTTCTCGAACACTGGGCAATCTCACGACTAGGCGTATCAAAATTTAAGAGAAAAGGATGAAGAAAGGTTCTCTGAAAATGCATGTAAACGGCTTTTCTATACTGCTCTTCCCCTTTTTCAGCTTTGTACCTAAAAGGATTGTGATTCATAGAGGAATAATAACCTTGGGGTTGGTATGGCATAATGTTACGCCCCCCTATTTTCGTATTCAATAAACCACTGATTTGTAAGCTAGAATCACGAATAAACTCTGCATCCAATCGCAAGATAGACTGTCGCGCTAAGTAGCGATTATAGGGGTCTTGCTCTTTCATTTGTTCAGAACTTTTGGTACTTAAGCTATAAGTCTCACTCATGACAATTGCTTTAATCACTTTCTTAATATCCCAATCTTTGGCAAAGTGACTCGCTAAGTAATCTAATAATTCGGGGTTATCTGGGAATTCGCCCTGCGAGCCCAAGTCATGGGTATTGCCAGAAATACCTCGGCCAAAGTAAAGTTCCCAAATGCGATTCACAAAAGCTCGTGCTGCCATGGGGTTCGCATCAGAACAGAGCCAATTTGCTAAATCCAAACGATTCGCACGGCCTTCCTTATCAATCTGCTTTAAGAAGTGTGGTACGGCGGGCTGAACAACCTCACCTGAAGTATCCATCCAATTACCTCTTGGAAAGACACGTGTGACACGAGGCTTCTGTCTTTCGGTAATAACACAAACAGTCCCCTTAGCTTTAAGTTCTTTTACTAGCTTTTCCTGTTTCTTATATTCTGGCGACTTCTTTTTGAACTTTTTAAGCTGAGCTAAAGCTTTCTTGTAATTACCCTCATCCTCACCATTAAAAAGTATGATTTCGGGTTTAAACTTATTGTTATTCCCTCCCGAATAGACACCCTCTTGCTTAATATCAGCGAAAAAGGCTGACATGGTATAAAAATCTTTAGCCGTAAAAGGATCGTATTTATGGTTATGGCATTCCGCACATTCTAAAGTTGAGCCCAACCAAACAGCGGATAAATTACTGACGCGATCTGCTGCGTACTTCGCAAGATATTCACCTGCTTGTGCACCTCCTTCTTTTGTGACTTTATTGAGGCGATTATAAGCTGAGGCAATTAATTGATCTTGACTGGGATTGGGCAGTAAATCACCTGCTAATTGTTCACGAGTAAATTGATCGTAAGGCATATTATCGTTTAAAGCTTTGATCACATAGTCGCGATAGGGTGCGGATTTAAGTTCTTGGTCACCATGAAAACCCACTGAATTCGAGTAGCGCACTAAATCAAACCAGTGAACAGCTAAACGTTCACCATAAGCTGATGAGGCTAAAAAACTCTCAACTAATTTTCCCCATGCATTAGCTGATTGATCATTTTCAAAAGCTTTTAATTCTGCAACAGTCGGAAGCATCCCACGCAAATCGAGACTCAAACGACGGATAAGGACGTTTTTCTCATCCATTTCATTGCGCTTGGCAAAACCTTTTTCATGGATCTTTTTGACAACTAATTTATCTATATGAGATGGCTCAATTTCGCCTTCTGTCTTTTCCACAGCTTCATAGGCCCAATGATCTTGATATTCTGCGCCCTGCTCAATCCATTTTTTCACCAATGCTTTGTCACGATCAGTTAAAGTATGATGAAAGTCTGCAGGAGGCATAACTTCATCTTCATCATCTGAAATGATCCGCTCCCAAACCATAGATTCGTCAGGTTTACCCGGAATGATTGCGGGGTACGCAGATTTCTTCTTTCCTGAGCGTGAGGTATAATGCCGTTCTTGAGTAGCGGCTTCAAAACTGTGCAACTGTAAATGGGCTTTAGCTTCATGTTCGTCTGGCCCATGACAATTGAAGCAAGTACTCGAAAAGATGGGACGGATGTGTTCATTAAAGGAAACTTTTTCAGGCAGTTTGTCGCCAGCGAAAATCGCCGTCGAAGACAGCACGGCAATAACAAGTGTATTTTTCTTAAGCATTAAGGGCTCCGTAATTATTCTTTACCCTATCTCCCCAAACTTGAAGTTTTTTCCCAGTGAAAAACATTATTTTTTGAAACTATTTCACCTGAGCTTCAAAATGCCCCTTAATTTGATCAGCTTCCAAGGGGTAGTTGTAAATAGCCAGTTCATCCAATTGCCCAATATAATATCTCATACTTCTTTCAGAGTCGATTCGCCCAAAACATAGTTGGTAAGCTTGATTATCTGAACCCAAGCTTGTTTTAACCGTATTAGCTAATTCACCGTTTATATAAATTGAAAGGTTTTGAGAGTCTTTCACAAAAACATAATGACTCCACTGCCGAGTCATAAAAGCTTGATTAGAAAAACAATTCACCCCGGAACCATTATTAGCTGGGAAGCGGCTGGACATTCGAACATTAAAAGGTGAGTGTTTCAAGCCGTCTTTTTCACCCGTCAGAGAGGTGTAAAGTAAATGCCAGGTAGGTTGATCAGGGAGAACAAAAGATAATAATGACATTTGACTTCTGTACTCATCTGGGTTAAGCCAAAATTCAACCGTATAGCCATTTGCATTGATGCCATGAATGGGAGAATTTACCTGGAAGTAATGATCAGAACCCTCTTTAAAACTCAAGACGCCATTTTCTGGAGCCAGACTATTTTCAAAACTTAGGGGAAATAATTCACTAGCTTCGTTCACATGCTCTCTTCCTTCTTCAAAACGCCAGTAAGCTACAGGTTGATCATTTTTTACCTCTTCCACATATTTATCTAAAATCCCAATAGTGGGGTTTTCTCCAGTATTAATTCGCACAAAACTTGAAGTTTTTGACTGATCTTTTATCAAACTCAAATCATCATTTATCACGACACCTTCGTTTGCACTAAGTCGCGCATTTTTAAAAGTGTTGCCATCTTCGCCAATGAGGGATGTTTCAACTTCTCCCTCAAAAACAAAAACTTGGGTTTCGCCATTTTTATCCACTTTCATTGAGAATTCAGTTCCTAAATCAACAACTGATGCTCGCGGAGAATCAACTGTAAAGCCCTGAGCAGCTTGCGGAATCCTGGCAGCTAAATCACCATAGTCAATCTTTGCATAGCTCAATGACCTAAGCTCATAACTTACGGGTGCCTCAAGTTTGATTTCTGCACCATTCTCATATTTTATAAGTACTGAACCTTCAGTCAAAACAAGTTTCTCAGCAAATAAGTCATCGCCAATTAAGTACGGCTCGCTCTGCCAATTCACATTAGAACTCATTTCAATAATTCGTGCCAAAACAATTTCTTCAGTTTTTACTGTTTGTGGAATGCTTTTAGCTACTTCTCTTTTATCCACTTCTGGTGATGATTCAGTAAAGGTAATGACTAAAGCTATGAGCAAACTGGCTGCAATAGCCTGAAAAACATGCAACTGAAAGCGTGTGGCTCTGAATTTTTCCGGCATTTCTTCTGGCTGAGGTAAGTCCTTAAATGGAGCTTCAAATTCAGATGTTTCCTGAAGGGCGATATCCATATCCACCATGCGACGATAAATCTTCCTAGCTTCTTCGCTTTCCTGAAGGAGTTTATCCAGTTGCTCGCCCTCTTCTCTTGTGATCTTATCATCCAGAAGGGCTGAAACTAGATGTTTAACTTTTGTTTCGAAATTCATTTTAAGCCCTCTGTTTCAAGATGCTTATCAATACAGGCATAAAGTTTAAAACGGATTCTTTCTAAAGCTCGGTAAATCTTCTTACCCGTTTCTCCAAAGTACTGATTTATTTTGACCACAGTCATTTTTTGCGAATAGCGCATTTTGACGAGCTTTTTTTCTTTGTCATCTAGTTTAGCCACACAGCCACTCAAAAAGCGTTCGTGATCTTTTTTGATATCTTGATCTTTCTGACATTCTTCTGACAAGAGCTTAAGAGTTTCTTCGGATAAAATCTGTCGTTTTTTTGCCTTTTCTCTAAATTTCATCACTTCAAAATAGGCAAAACGAAAGGCCCAATTGAGAAAAGGCTGAGATTTGTCATAGCTATCAAACTTTCGCCATAGAGCTAATGAGGTTTCTTGAAAAATATCTTCCGTATCCCCCGTATTATGGCAGAGTGAATAGATATACCGCCTCAAGTCGGGCTGTACCTGGCCGAGCAGTATAACAAATCTCTCTTGACTATCATTATCCATAAACACCTGCGCCTTTTTCAATTTCAGCCTATTTAACTACCCCATTGCCATTTTTCAAAAAAAAAAAATCAATGAGCCCTAATTAAATAGGCTTTTACACTACTTCCCCAATCCCCCAGCTTTTTCCCATCCTTATTTAGAAATAATCTGATTTTTTTTTAAAAAGGACAGAATTATATACTTCTCACAACAGTTTTTAATTCTTAATGACTTCGGCAAAGTTTCGTCTTGATTCATCAAACTTTTATTTATTATTTACATAAATCAGAAATTCATTGTCACATCTTCTTTGTTTCAGCGGTATTCCCTTACAAATATCAAGGAGATTATTAAGTTGAAAATTAACATTTGCGACAATAAAACAATGGCTGAAAAAGCCTGTTCTGATTTATTTATACAATAATTGAGCAAGAAAGCTGACTCGAATCTTGGCTTAGCTATTGGTGGCACACCCGTTATCGTCTACAATTGCTTGGTTTAAGCTTATCGCTATCACAAAAATGACGATGGACCTCCTCGCTCCATTCAACTTAAATAAAGTGGCTGTTTCTCGCTCACTCAGCGAAACGGGCTGCGCAAAGTACGATGTGAGTAAAGTGACTATGGAAGAAGCTTTTGAGAACGCCTGTATTATTTCTAATCACCTTCACGATCATGAAGATAACAAAGGTGTGATCAATTACGACTTGCTCGTCAAAATGCGCTATGGTGTCACTATATTTAATGAAAACAACATTATTCAAATATGATTTAGGATTTTTAAATGTCAATTTTGGTTAGCGCTTATGGGGCTCCGCACCCTTCCCGGCAAGGTGTAGCGCTGCCACACAGGCTGTTCCAAAATGCTTAACAAGCGGGTGAAAAGATTAAAACATAAAATATTTCCTTACACTAGATAAAGCAGTAGCTAATAAAAATAAGTCTTTCTTTATAAAAACAGCTATTTTATACTTGTAATTTAGTTTTTTAGTCAATAACTTATTTTAACTAACTAATATAAGGTACTTTACTATGAAAGGCTTAACTGATCGTCAACAAGAAACACTCGACTTCATCGAAGACTTCACTGCTCGCGAAGGCATGGCACCGACAATATATGAAATTGCTGAACGCTTCAATATTAAATCCGCAACGAGTTTTGCTCACGTGCGTGCACTGCAAAGAAAGGGTTATTTAACTCGTAGTAGTAAAGCACGAAGCATGACCGTGACTAATACAACTACTCGTCCGCGCAACTTATCTTTTATGCTGAGCATTCCCATGCTCGGTCGCATTTCTGCAGGCATGCCACTTATGGCAGAAGAGAATGTGGAAAGAGAAATCCAAATTGACCCCGCCTCCTTCCAGGGCTTACGTGCAGATGGTCGCCTTTTTGCTCTCTTGGTCAATGGCGAGAGTATGCGCGATGCGGGCATTCTCGATGGTGACTCAATTATTGTCAAACAGCAGGACAATGCCAATGCAGGTGACATAGTGGTTGCTATGGTTCATGGTGATACCACTGTAAAGCAACTCTTTTTCACCAATGGTAAAATTGAATTACGTCCTTGCAACGATGAGTTCCAAACGCAGTTCTATGAGCCTGCAGAAGTTTATATCCAAGGTAAAGTTGTGGCGCTACAACGCACGCTATAAGCTTTATTGATTGTCATTTTAAAAGGGACTCAAACCGAGTCCCTTTTTTTGTTCCCTAGCCTCGTTAATTTAAAAACTAGAGGAAACTATGATTGAAACAATTTTGTAAAACATTTAAAAAGTATTATTAATCTCTCTAATTTAATAATAGATAAAGAGTTTTACATGTCCTTCGAGCAACTGAATTTCCCTGACTACCTAAGCCGAGCAGTCGACAATCTTAATTTTAGTGAAGCTACTGATATACAGGCGAAAGCCATACCTCTCATTCAAGAAGGCAAGGATCTTTTAGCTGAATCTCAAACAGGTACAGGCAAAACATTGGCCTTCTCTTTTCCTTTAATCGAACGCATCAATACGCTTCCTCCCAAAAAGAAAAAGATCTCCATTTTAGGTTTAGTTTTAGTTCCGACGCGTGAACTAGCACTTCAAGTGGAAAAAGCTTTCACGAACTATGCTGAATTTTCTCTGCGTCCCATTAAAACTGCCACGCTGATTGGTGGTGAGAATATTGATGGTCAAATCCGCAAGTTGCGCATGGGCTTAGATGTTCTCATTGCGACTCCAGGTCGCATTATTGAATTGATTAACTTAGGCGAAGTTAGACTCGTTGAACTCGAGATGCTCATTCTCGATGAAGCCGATAAAATGCTTGACTTGGGCTTTGCAGATGAATTAAAAGAACTCTTAGAGGCCCTACCGAAAAAGCGTCAAAACTTACTTTTTTCTGCAACACTACCGCAAAAGGTTCAGCAGCTCGCCGAAGAATTTCTTAACGCAGCTGTAGAACTTCGCATAAGTCGAGATCAGATCACTGGTGATAATATTGAACAACGCGTCATTGAAGTGGATGCCAATTTACGTCGTCAAGTTTTACAGAAACTCTTTAAAGATGAGCAATGGAAACACACCATCATTTTTGTTTCGAGTAAACGCTCGGCTTTTAACTTGGCCAACAAACTCAAAAAAGCGGGTATCCAAGCGCAAGACTTTCATGGTGACCTCACTCAGGATGAGCGCATCAAAGTCTTGAAACGTTTTCAAAACAAGGACTTCCCTATTCTCATTGCCACTGATATTGCTGCTAGAGGTATTGATATCAGCAAATTGAGCCACGTGATTAATTACGATTTGCCGCGTTCACCCATGGATTATGTTCACCGTATTGGTCGTACGGGACGCGCTGGGCAAAAAGGCGTGGCGATTTCATTTATTAATCCAGCAACTGAAGATCACTTTAAAACTATCCAGAAGCAAGCTGGAATTAAATTAGAGAAAGAACGCATTGAAGGATTTGATCAAATCACTCCTGTTGAAGTGAAGCAAGCTAAAGGTCCTATTAAGGGTAAACGCAAAAGCAAAAAAGATAAACTCAGAGAGAAGAAAGATAAGTCCTCATCATGAAAAAATGCCGACATATAAGTCGGCATTGAGATCTTTTATTTTTTCATAATCACCACATAACAAGATGCACGATGCGACTCATACGAGAAGGACGCTGTCCCTCTCAAGCTCTCCCTGCAAGATACTGCCGTATGGGCTAATACTTTTTGTCCGCCTGTCTGGCAAGACCCTTGACCAGGCGACTAGGGGCTTTGCCTCACATCATTAACATTATTACTTTCTCTTTTTTTTGGGCTTTTGAGGCACTTCGACAACTTCATACTTGTCTCTTAAATTTTGAAGTTCTTTTTTAAGCTTTGCGATTTCCGCAGCGTACTCAGGGTTACTGTACTGACTTTGCATTTCATCAGGGTCATTTTTTAGGTCAAAAAACTCCCATTCCTCACCATTTGGGACGTCGATTCCATAAAAACGGATGAGTTTAAAACGTTTGCCAGTCACACCTTCATGACGACGAACACTATGTGATCCGTGCGGGTATTCATAATAATGATAATAGAGGTGCTTTCTCCAGTTTGCAGGATTTTCTCCCTTGAGTAAAGGAACTAGACTTTCGCCCTGCATATCTTTTGGAGCTTCAACCCCCGCCATATCTAAGAAAGTCTCGGCATAATCAATGTTCTGTACGAGGTCTGAGTTACGTGAACCAGGCTTGGTTTGTCCAGGCCATTTTGCTATGAGTGGTGTACTAAAGGATTCTTCATACATAAAGCGTTTATCAAACCAACCATGCTCGCCTAAGTAAAAACCCTGGTCAGAACCGTAGATTACAATCGTATTTTCTTCGAGCCCCGCTTTTTCTAGGTAATCCATGACTTCACCCACACAATCATCGATACTTTTCGCGGTTCTGAGGTAATCCTTCACATAACGCTGATAAGCCCAACGAATCCATTCATCTGAACCCTTTTCAATATTTTGTGCGTAGAACTTATCATTACGAGGATCATAAGAGGCATCCCAGATTTTTCTTTGCTCATCATTCATGCGGTAATAGGCACCATGCTCACCACGTGGTTTGCCTTTCATTTTTGAAAATTTCTCAGTCCACTCTTTCTTTTCGGCTTCATTGCGAATTTTTAAATCTCCAGCATGCCTCATGGTTATCTTGAGTGACATATCCTGCTTATTAGCCGCTGTACCACGGCCTTTGTAGTCATCAAATAAATTACTCGGTTGTGGCAGAGTCACATCATCATAAAGTCCCACATGACGTGGAGCTCCCATCCAAGTACGGTGTGTACCTTTGTGATGAACCATGAGCATAAAGGGCTTTTCTTTATCACGCTTATTCTTTAGCCAATCAATAGATTTTTCTGTGACAATATCCGCCACATACCCAGTGTAACTGGTCTTGCCATTCTCAGTAATGAAATCTGGATTATAATAGCTCCCCTGCCCGGGCAAGACTTCCCAATAATCAAAGCCCTGCATTTTTCCTGCTAAGTGAATTTTGCCGATCATTGCCGTTTGATAACCATTCTTCTGAAGGATCTTTTGAAACTGTTGTTGATCGTGATTAAAGGGGCCCATATTATCAACTTTGCCATTGATATGGCTGTGCTTGCCCGTGAGCAAAGTAGCTCGTGATGGAGCGCAAATTGAATTCGCCACATAGCTTCGTTCAAAAAGCATACCTTCTTTTGCCAAACGATCTAGATTAGGCGTGGGATTGACTGATTTTAAAATACTTCCATAAGCACCAATAGCTTTTTGGGTGTGATCGTCCGAAAAGATCCAAACAATATTAGGACTTGAGTTTTCAGCCCAAAGTGGGCTGAAAATAAATAAAAAGATTAAGGCATTTAAAAGTTTCGACATTCAGGACTCCTTTATAGTTGATTATTAGTGTTCCAAAGAACTACGCTATGAAAGCCTAAAAGTTACATGAGCAAAGCAGCTAAGTAAATAAATTAAGGTAATAGAACTTAAAAAGTTTGCGAAAATGATCTAAGAAGAAACTCTTGTGCCGAGAATTATCTCGACACTAAGTGTTTTATTATTTCTTCTTCTTTTTACGACTGCCCAAGTTTTGCGGGACGTCGACAACTTCATACTTATCTCTTAAGTTTTGAAGCTCATTTTTAAGCTTTGCTATTTCCACAGCGTACTCGGGGTTATTGTACTGACTCGTCATTTCTTTAGGATCATTCTTAAGATCAAAAAATTCCCATTCTTCACCATTAGGAACATCTTTACCGTAGAAACGAATGAGTTTAAAACGCTTGCCTGAAACACCTTCATGACGACGAACACTATGGGCACCTGGGTATTCATAATAGTGGTAATAGAGATGCTTTCTCCAATCTTCAGGTGTTTTACCTTTAAATAAAGGAACTAAACTTTCTCCCTGCATATCGTCCGGAGCTTCAACACCCGCAATATCTAAAAAGGTTTCTGCAAAGTCAATGTTTTGGACCAAGTCTGAATTACGCGTTCCAGCTTGAGTGACTCCTGGCCAATTCACCAATAAGGGTGTTCGAAAACTCTCTTCATACATGAGACGTTTATCAAACCAACCATGTTCACCTAAGTAAAATCCTTGATCCGATGAGTACATCACTATCGTATTTTTATCGAGACCCCTTGCTTTTAAGTGATCTAGAATGAAACCAATATTTTCATCAACTCCTGCAATGCAAGCCAAATAATCGCGCATGTACCATTGATATTTTAAACGGATAAGACCTTTTTTATCATTGGGATCGAGTTTAGCGAGTTCTACTTGACGTTCGGGTTGCTCAGCTTTCACGTCTTGCTTCATGCGCATAGTAATATCTATACTCATATCTTGTTCGTTGGCCGCAGCACCGCGTCCCTTGTAGTCATCAAACAAAGTATCTGGTTCGGGGAAAGTCATGTGTTTGAATTTTTCTTTCCAGCGAGTGGTGGGTTGCCACGCTCTATGAGGTGCTTTATAGTGAACCATGAGCATAAAGGGTTTGTCTGCCGAGCGATCATTTTTTAACCAGCTTAAAGCCCGTTTTGTAATTACATCAGTCGAATGTTCATCTTTATAAATAGTTTTTCCCTCTTCGGTAACAAAAGAAGGATTCCAATATTCCCCTTGACCAGGCAATACTTCCCAATAATCAAAGCCCTGCATATTACCACTAAGGTGAATTTTACCGATCATTGCTGTTTCGTAACCGCTCTTTTGTAAGATTTTCTGAAACTGCTGTTGATCGTGGTTAAAAGGGCCACGGTTATCAATTTTCCCATTGAGGTGACTATGCTTACCTGTGAGTAACGTAGCTCGGCTAGGGGCACAGATTGAATTCCCTACATAAGCACGGTCGAATACTAAACCTTCTTTGGCAATGCTATCGAGGTTCGGGGTTAAATTAATGTTTTCAAAACGCCCTCCGTAAGCTCCAATAGCTTGAAAGGCATGATCATCTGAAAAAAGCCATAAGATATTAGGCTTAGCACTTTGAGCAAAAATAGGACTTACTAAAAGCCCTAGTATTAAAGTGTAGATTAATTTTGTCATTGAGTTCTCCGTAGAATTTAATTGTAGTTAATATGAACTACTGCGCCAAAATGATAAAATTACTCTTTTATACAATTTTTAAGAAAAAATAAATTCTAAGTGGCAGAATTTCTGATAAACTGTGGTGTAGTGTAAAGAAAAAAAGGTTTTTAATGAAAATTTTTAGCTTGTTCATCTGCAGTTTACCCCTATTTATCTGTGCGAATGATAAACCAAACATTGTTCTCATCATGGCTGATGATGTCAGCTGGGAAGCCTTTGGCTCCTATGGTGCTGAAGATTATAAAACGCCCGTCTTAGACAAAATGGCTAAGGAAGGTGTGCAGTTTAATCATTGTTACTCAACACCAATTTGTACAACTTCTCGAGTGATGATTATGACCGGTAAATATAACTTTCGTAACTACACTCACTTTGGTTACCTCAAGCCAAAAGAAAAAACCTTTGGTCATCTGATGCAGGAAAACGGTTATAAAACCGCTATCGCAGGAAAGTGGCAACTCAATGGACTCTATAATAAACTCCCAGGCCATGATGATAACAGTCGACCTCACAAAGCTGGCTTTGATGAATACTGCTTGTGGCAGCTCACAAAACAAAAAAGTCAGGGTGGTGAACGTTTCTGGAGTCCTATGATTGAAAAAAATGGTGAAGTCATCGACCAAGGAACCAATAAAGATCTTTTTGGTCCCGACTTGTTTATGGACTTCATTTGCGACTTCATGGATAAAAATAAAAACGAGCCCTTTTTTGTTTATTACCCCATGGTTCTCGTTCATGATCCCTTTATCCCCTCGCCTGCTAGTGTAGGAGATGCGAGTCGTGGTTCAGAAAGAAACAAAGAACCCAAGGATAAAAATATTAAAAAAGAGAACTTCTTCTCGATGGTTGAGTATACAGATAAATTAGTGGGACGAATCCAAGCGAAGCTCAAAGAAATTGGTCAGCTCGAAAACACCATCATACTTTTTACTGCGGATAATGGCACTCACCCAAAAATCACCTCGAATTGGAACGGTCAGAGCGTCAAAGGAGCCAAAGGTAGCATGCTCGATGCAGGAACTCATGTCCCACTTATCGTTTCGTGGCCAGGAAAAATTTCAAAAGGACTCAAAAGTAATTCCCTCGTCGACTTCACGGATTTTTATCCAACTTTTGCGGACCTTGCAAAGATTTCATTAAATGAAACTGACCCTGTTGATGGTTACAGTCTTCTCCCCCATCTATTAGGGAATTCAACTCAAGGTCGCGAATTCGCCTTTTGTCATTACCAACCTTATTGGAACAAGAAACCTGGACAATTTGCGAGAAGCGCTAAGTATAAACTCTACCGCGATGGTCGTTTTTATGAAACAAAGAATGATCTAGAAGAAAAAAATGACCTTAGTAAAAATATCACTTCTGAAGAAATGATGACGGCACATAAAAAACTCAAATCTTTCTTAGACCGTTGCCCTCCAGCACCGCAAAATGAAATATTGGGAAGGTCAGCTAGTGAACGCCCAACTTATCCTAATTGGGAAAAGCTCTAAGAGACAATTACTAATTTCAAAAAAAATGGCAGCCTTAATAAGACTGCCGTTTTTAAAAACTCTGTGGTGAAACTACCAGCTACCGTCAGTTTGCTGACGATCGACTTCCTTATCTAAGAAAGGTGCGGGATCTTGCCAGCATTCAGGTTTCATGATTTTTCCGTCATCACGACGAATCACTTTACCATCAACAACTTTTTGCATATTGGCTCGGTGCACAATATCGAAAAGCGGATCTAAATTCATACCGTGACGTACTGCGGTGTCGCAGATATAATAGATTGCATCTACTAGGGCGTCAGATTGTTCTGTGATATTTGTCGCTTCTTCGAGTTCATCTAACTCGTCGTTTACCATGCTACGAATAAAGGCGATCGCATCCTTAGTCATTTCAATTGGCTTTGCAGGATTTGCCTCGTTACAGGCATCTGAAAATTCTTTAACTTTTGTACAGTACATTTTTTTCCTAACTAATGTTTAATGTTGAAAGTGTTTTTCTTCTTTGTAAGACGCGTGGATCAGTCGATTTAGTCTGTTTCATATTCTCTAAAATTTCTACTGCTTTTCCCATGGCTGTCGTGTAATAATCATAGCGTTCATCTCTTTCAATACGAATGAGTGTATCGACAAAAACTTGAACATCTTCAGGTATACCTGACATTTTACTACTCGTTTGCAAACGCATGTTTTTAATCTGACTTTTTACAATATTCATAATATCTTTGGCACTAAAGTAAGCCTCACCTTTGATGAGGTGGTAAAGAACCATACCTAAGGAATACATGTCCGCTCGAATGTCTTCGCCCTGCCCCTTAATTCTCTCGGGTGGCATATAGAGTGGTGAACCTAGAATCTGGTCCCCATCAAACTGCCAAGCTTCAATTAGCTCCATGCAAAGACCGTAGTCAACCAAGACAATACGGTTATCTGGTGAAACGATTATATTCTCAGGTTTAAGATCTCTATAAAGATAGCCCTTAGTATACATGTGTTGAAGGCCGATCAGTATATCTAATGCGTAATACATAGCTAATTCAACGTTAAAGCCACCAGGAACACCAATAAGCTGATCGAGACGAATACCCTCAACCATTTCCATAACCATGTATACATTACCATCATCACGGCCGTAGGCAAAAACTTGAGCAAGATTGGAGTGTTCACCAAATTGATAACCAATTTTGGCTTCAGCTAAAAGTAAATCAATAATATTTTGACGGGTTTCATTGGCTTGCAGGACTTTAACTGCGCCTTTAACGTCTGGGTCTTCAATATGACGGGCTTGGTAAACAGCTCCCATGCCGCCGCCACCTATGGGTTTGTAAACCCACCATTGGTCGAGCTTGAGTGGAATAAGGTTTAAATCGTCGCATTTAGGGCAGTTAACCATGTTCAAAGGGATGTGTTCTGCTAATGGGATTTTTTTATGACATTTACCACAGGGTAAGTAGCCTTTCTCAAACTTAGCCATGTTTGATTTTTCATCATCTCCCAGTCCAAACATTCCCATTAGGCCCATAAGTCAATCCTTAGCGTCGGTTTACATCACTTTAAATTTCGGTAGATCTTGAATATCTATCACTCCACATACTTTATCATCTTGATCAACAACGGGTATAGCATTAATATTTTTTTCTCGTAAAATATCTAAAATATCTACTGCCATTTGGCTTTTATTGAGCTTTATTGGACTTTTCACCATGATTTCTGAGACTTTTCGTTTGAGGAAATCTAAATCTTTCGCGATGCCGCGCTTCAAATCGCCCGTGGTAAAAATCCCTAAAAGATCTTTGTCCTGATTGGAGATAATTGACATACCTCCTTTGCTTTTGCACATCGCTAAAACAGCTTCTTGCACCAAAGTATCGGGCTCGATCACCGCAACGCGGTCACCTGTTCTCATGAGATCATCCACTGTTAAAGTAATCGCACGACCGATGGCACCTGAAGGGTGCAATTTACCGTAATCATTGATTTTAAATTCATGGATATCCATCAAAACCATGGCAATGGCATCGCCTAAGGCCAACATTGCTGTGGTCGTGGTTGTGGGGGCTAAATTGAAGGGGCATGCCTCTGAGTCAATTTTACAGGGCAGAGAAATAGATGAACTCTTACCTAAACTCGAATCTACATTGCCCGTTAAAGAGAGTACCTCTAAGCCCAAGCGTTTGACAGCAGGAATCACTTTGAGAAGTTCATCTGTTTCACCGCTATAACTTAGGCCAATAAAAACATCATCGTCATACATCATGCCCAAGTCGCCATGCATGGCTTCCACTGGGTGAATAAATACGGCACGTGAACCTGTACTCGAGAGTGTCGAAGCCATTTTCTGAGCGATTTGGCCACTCTTGCCAATACCTGACAAAACGAGTTTATTTTTATTTTTTAATGCTTTTAAGCAAATACTGATAAATTGGTTGAAGCGTTCATCGAGTTGATCCGCAATGCTTTGGATCCCTTTAGATTCAATATCTAAAACTTGTCGAGCTTGGGGTAGATAATCCATGGTCTCTCTTTAGTCAATTAAGTTTTTCCTAAGCTAGCAAAGCCTTGCTAAAAAGAAAGTTCACACGAGCTGATTAAAGACTATTTTTATGACAGAAGCTTAGGAGAGCATTTCTACTTTTGCGCTCAGCGCAAATTTAGCAGCCTAGCTAAAACCCTCATCATCAGGTCAAAAGCTTCAATTCGGCGATACTCAGCTTGTTCGGGATTCATTTCTATCGAGGGATTGGCTCCCACAAAAGATTGAGCCGCAATAATCGCCCAGTCCCATAGTAAGGATTCGTGAGCGTCGATTAATGTATCTTCAAAATCATGAGGCATGCGAATGTATTTCACAAAGCTTTTGGTTTTATTATTCCATTCTTGAAAGAGAATCTGACGGTCTTCCCCCTCTAGAACATTAATTTTATCTAAAACGGCCTCACCATAATAAAGTAAACTCTGTACAAGTAACTCAAGTAAATAATTGAGGCGCTCGGGATCATTTTGGGAGTTATTCAGATCTATCGCCTCAGCAGAAGCGGTCAAAATAAGTTCTTTTAATTCTGGAATACTGAGGAGTGCCACTTGATCAAGGGCTTTCCTCAGTTCGAGTTCAAGAATATTAGGCATAATCTAAGAGTTCGTGATCAGGGTTTTCTTTACGCGCATAGTCTTTTTCCCAAGGATTGGAAAAAAGTATCATGGGACGATCAAAACAATCTTGAACGAGTTTGGAGTTAAAGGGAACTTTAAAAGTAGAAGCATCACCTTTAATCCACGCCGAACAAGTATAAGGAAGTGTATCTAAACGCGTATCCACTTTATATTCGTCGCGTAAACGGTGTTGGAGAACTTCGAACTGCAAACGACCCACAGCCGCGAGGAAAGGGTAAGAGAAGGTATCATTGAATTCATACATGAGCTGAATAGTACCCTCGGCCGAAAGTTGTGCGAGACCTTTATCAATGGCTTTACGTTTACCCAAGTCTTTTGGTACTACACGAGCAAAGAGTTCGGGCTGGAAGTAAGGGAGTTTTTTATATTCAAAACCACCCTTATGTGATACGGTATCGCCGATTGCGAGTCCCGCAGTATTCACGATACCTATAACATCACCAGGATAAGCATTCTCAAGTGTTTCACGGCTCGCCGCCATCAAAACCTGTGGAGCTGCCAAACGAACTTTTTTCTTTGTTCTATGGTGAAGAACAGACATATCTTTTTCGTAAACGCCAGAGTTAACGCGCATAAACGCAATACAGTCGCGGTGCTTCGGGTTCATATTAGCTTGAAGTTTAAATACGTAAGCTGAGAACTCATCACTTGGGTCGATTTCGATTTCGTCGCCAGAATTGGCATCGGCTGGACGAGGTGCTGGTGAAGGAGCCAGTTCTACCAAGGCATCAAAGAGTGGTTCTACACCATAGTTGTATATTGCCGAGCCAAAATAAACGGGGGTTACTTTACAATCGAGGTAAAGTTCACGAGAAAATTCATTGCCCGCCATTTCTAAAAGTTCGAGGTCTTCACGTAAATCATCGAGTTCTTGATCTGAGATTTTTTCGTTACCCGTTCCGGTTGCTACATCAATGTAGTCCACATGTGGCTTGGCTGCTCCACCCGCTTCTGACTTGGTATAAAGGTTGAGTTCATTTTTTGCGCGATCAGCAATCCCTTTAAATTCTTTACCTGCACCCACAGGCCAGTTTTGAGCTGAAGCTGGAATACCTAAAACACTTTCAACTTCTTCCATGAGTTCGATGGGGCCTTTACCGTAAGCATCCATCTTATTCACAAAAGTAATGACGGGAATGCCGCGAAGGCGACAAGCTTCGAAAAGTTTGCGAGTTTGGGCTTCCACACCTTTCGCGCAGTCAATAACCATGATCACTGAGTCAGCTGCTGTGAGTGTACGATAAGTATCTTCAGAGAAATCTTGGTGACCGGGTGTATCCAGGATGTTGATCTTGCAATCTTTGTATTCAAACTGCATCGCAGATGCGGTAATTGAAATACCACGCTCTTGTTCCATACTCATCCAGTCAGATGATGCTGCTTTTTGCCCCTTACGTGAGCCCACCATACCTGCGGTACGGATCATACCTGAATAAAGCAAAAGCTTCTCTGTCAGGGTCGTTTTACCCGCATCCGGGTGAGAAATAATTGCGAAAGTTCGACGTCGAGTAATTTCGTTCTTGAGGTCCATGTTTTCATTCCATATAAATTTAATTCGCACAAAGTAAGCTAAAAAGCATCTCTTGCACGGTCTGAAGAAAATTTTTCTAAGACTTCTTAATTCTAATATTAAAGAATACCAAATTTGAAGGGTCTATAATGACTCAACACCTTTCCAACTTCCCCCCAAGACAGCGATATCATTACTAGGGTGAACGAGATAGGATTTATTTTTATCGCGGTATAAACTGGGGCTCATGCCCGTCATTTTACGAAATTGTTTATTGAAGTACTGAGGATCATCAATACCCGCCAGTTCCCCGACTTCACTAATGGTCATATTACTAGTGGTGAGCATAGATTTAGCTGCATCGATTCGTTTTTTCAAAATATATTGAGCTACTGTACAGCCAAATTCTTTTTTAAACTTCTTCGCCAATGTAACAGAAGTAATATTGAGTCGACCTGCTAACCAAGATGTGGTCATATAGTTATTTAGATTATCATCAATGAGTTTGATAAGTTCAGTCCAATGAAAGTTACTCGCACTTCGACTCTGAGATTTGGGCCGACTTAAACGAGCCAATGAAAGTAGTAAAGCTTGAAGACGAAATGAAGCTTCAATTTTATCCTGCGGCCCAAGTGCCGTATTAAATAAGCGACTGATTAATTTGATTTGCTCGAGAACTACCAGCTTATTTGTACCCAATTTATGAAAGCAATTTACATCAAAACTATCGCCATAAGCTGCCCAATAAAAATGTATGCACCAATGGCGACCCGGTTCGTCTGCGGCAAAGGAATAAATCGTTTCAGGAGGCTCTAAAGTTAAATCGCCATGATGAATAATAAATTCTTCTTCTGCCAACTTCATATGTGCATCATACTCATAAAAATGCAGGGAATAAGTCTGCTGCGTGTAAGTAAAATCAAATCCCGCATTCAAGAGAGGGTATTCACCTGCGCGATCTATTTCAGGAAGTGATACCAGAGGATAAGAAACATTCATTTTATACCATAAACTATTATTTTATACCAGTTAAAATATACCAAATAAGTAATTATATCACATTGGAAGCTATAAACAAAGCCATTATATTTACCATGACTAAAAAATATAATAATTCATTTTGGAGACAAAGTATGATTGCAGTAATTGATCTTGGTGGCACAAACACAAAGTATGGCCTCGTTGAGAGTGGAAAAATAATTGTAGCAAATAGCACTCCCGCTGAACCTCAAGATGGTTTAGAAAAACACCTTAATAAAGTGGTTAAATTAATTAATGATCTTTGCAAAGATTTTGGTAAAAAAATCAGTAATTGTCAAGGCATAGGCCTTTTGAGTACAGGTACCGTCAATAGCAAAGATATGCTAGTTCTCTCTACCAATGAAAAGTACGACGATGCCAAAGGTTTTAACTTTAAGAATTGGGCACTTGAAAAGACCGGGCTCGAATTGCGTATAGAAAATGATGCCAAAGGCGCACTTCTCGGTGAATATCATTATGGCGCAGGCCAAGGTAGCGATAATGTAATGATGATTACTTTTGGGACTGGTATTGGCACTGCTGTTATCTCTGAAGGGCAGCTTTTAACTGGCTCAAATTTCTTTGGCGGCAATTTAGGCGGCCATATGATTGTTAAAACTGGAGGTCGCAAGTGCACTTGCGGTGCTAGAGGCTGCCTTGAAGCAGAAGCCTCTGGCTGGGCTCTTCCGATTATTGCCAAGGAACACCCACTATTTAGCAGTAGTTCATTAAAGAATGAAACAGTTATTGGCTTCAAAGAAATGCTTGAGCACGCCGAGAAAGGTGATGAGTGTGCTATTGATATACGCCGTCATTGTTTCCAAATTTGGGGAGAAGCTATCGTTTCCTATATTCATTTATTTGACCCTGAACGAATTATTCTTGGTGGTGGCCTAATGAACTCTGCAGACTTAGTCTTACCTCTCTTTGAAAAAACGATTAAAGAAATGGCCTGGAGTCAAGGTAAGGGACTCCAGTTAGTCAAAGCTGAACATCCTGACAATGCGGGAATCCTTGGTGCAGCGGCTCTATTTAAAAATGAAGACAAAGCTTATTACCCCCTCACTTTCGAACAAGTTTATAAACCCACTATTTGGGGTGGTGAACTCTTGCAAAAATTACCAAGAACTCTACCTGAAAGCTCTATGCCAATTGGAGAGAGTTGGGAAATCGTTGATCGCCCTGATGATCAAAGTCGTGTAGTAACAGGTGAGCTTGCAGGAAAATCACTTCGCGAGCTTATCCAATCAGATCCTGAAGGCATTGTCGGTGATGGTCACCAAGCCAATCAGCCCTTCCCACTGCTCATGAAAATCATTGACGCCGGCCAGGATCTTTCCCTACAGGTTCACCCTGACGAAGAGACTTGTAAATATATTGAGGGTGCAGAACCAAAAACTGAAATGTGGTACGTTTTGGATCACAAACCCGAAGCGGAGATCCTCACAGGAATACAAGAAGGCGTTTCAGCAGAGCAATTTCGCAAGAGCGTTAACGATCCAAATATTAAAGATTTGATGCACTCCTATACTTCTGAACAAGGACAATCTTTTTTCATTAAGGCAACGACCATGCACGCTATCGGTGGTGGAAACCTCATTTACGAGGTGCAGCAAAACAGCGACACTACTTATCGCGTCAGTGATTGGGGCCGAGTTGATAAAGAAGGCAATCCTCGTGAGCTTCACGTCGATCAAGCCATGGCTTGTCTAGAGCATACTTTAGGTAATAAGAAGCCAGGTGCCCACAGAATCATGCCTTTGGCTTTCACACCGCTCACTCATAACTCTGAACTCAAACGTCGTCAGCTTGCTCTATGTGAACATTTCCACGTAGAAGAAATTGAGTTTGAAGGTGCCATTACACTTCCAGTTAATACGGGAACTTTCCAGACGGTGTATGCGGTAGATTCTGATCTGCGTATTGAATGTGGTGGCAAATCATACGCCGTTAAACACGGGCAAACCTGCCTCATTCCTGCAAAATGTGGTGAATGCACTGTTTACGCTCCCGTAAAAAGTCGCGTAGTTAGCGCCAAGACACCAGCATAAAAAGATCTATTTTTCGGAAGGTATCACTATCCCCTTCATGATTATTTTTTGACAACTCATAAAAATAATCAAGGTGGGGATAGCTGCCACGAGTAAGCTTGCAAAAATAACTGGTTGCGAGGCTTCAGTCTGCAATTTAAAAAGGTAGACCATAATCGTCCACATCGATTCATCTTGGCAAATCAAAAGAGCGTACATAAAATTGCCATAGGCCGCAGTAAAACTATTGAGGGCAATGAGGGCCAACACGGGTTTTGAAAGGTTGAGGGTCAGCTGCCAGAACATCTTAAACTCACCTGCTCCATCAATTTGAGCCGCTTCATAAAGTTCAGAAGGAAGAGAGTCGAAAAATCCTTTTAGGATAAAAATTGAGTAACCATTGGCCATGCCAGGCAAGACCAAGGCCCAAAAAGTATTCAACATTCCCAAGTCTTTGAGAAGAAGAAAAGAAGGGATTTGAGTCACAGCTGCAGGAAAGGCCATTGTTGCCATAAAAAACATCAGTACTTTATAAGTGGATGGCAGTTGATAGCGACTCAAAGCATAAGCAGCAAGTGGATTAATCAGCAATGAACTGACAATAGTCAAAAAGCAGAAGACAAACGTTACCCAGCCTGCTCGCCCCTGAGTCGTGAGATAATTAAAAATGAAACGAACATTAATTGTGCCGAGATCCCAGCGAAGTCTTGTTTTGTTAGTTAAAACATACTGGTAATCCATAGAGCTTTGAGGCATTGCGATCTCCGCAAACGAACGATAGTCCGTCGACCAAGAATCATTTAAAGCACTTAGCTTGCCATATTTTTGTTCTAAAAAATTCTGAAACGCTATGTCGGGGCCTAATAAGTTTAAGTCTTTTATAGCCGCAACTTGTTCAATATATGCTGAGTAAAGCACCGCTTGTGCAGGCTCTTTGGGTATTGAACTTACAAAACTTATCTCATCAAAATTGTCGATGAGTCCATAAATTTCTTGCGCTGCTTTGAGCTCACCTTTAAAGTTTTCTTTTAGAAAATCTCTAAACTTCGTTCTTTGCTGATCAGAATCTTTTAGTTTGAGATAGCGAGCGTTAACAAAGTCTTTGATAAAAGAACTTCGCTGTTGTTGAAACCAAGCATTTCCATCTTTACGCCCCAAATGAACTTCTGACAATTTATTCAATTTCAATCCTGTGAGCTCACTCAATGAAGACAAATCAGGTGAGCTAAAGGGTAAAATCATTCGACTGCGAAATTGACCGTGAACTCCTGGGTAATAAAAGTCTAAGGTATTTGCGGAATTCGCAAAGGCATAAAATTCATCCATAAGCTTGGATTCATTTTTTACAAAGCTGCGCTGAAAGACTCGTTGTTGGAGAACTGCGCCGGCAAGGGATTGCCAGTTAGGCATATTCAGCTCAAGTTCACGGTTGGCATTCTCCAAACCTGCAAATTTCTCATCGAGGTATTGGATAAAGGCAAGGTTATTCTCTGGGAGATTTTGATTGGAAGTTGTCACATGTCCCAAGACTCTTTCATGCACCTTCCTTTGCTGCGAAGCTAGGAAAACTTCATAATCTATAATCGCATGATCATTAATTATTGGCTTATCTAATTCAGAAAAATCACTGATTGCGACTTCTGCAATAGAGTTATATTTATCAACTCGGATGTACTTACTCTCTGACCACGCCCTGTAGAGTTCTAAATCATCATAGAGGTAACGAGGAAGCAGATTGAAACGTCCCGAATTATACTGACCTTTCATCGCTCCTGAAGTCATGAAGACAAAAGGTAAGAGCATCACCAAAGCGCCAATAGAGAGACAGGAATAAAACATTAAAAGCAAGCCCTTACCTTTCGAACTTTTTTGAGCGATTTCATTAAGTATGGGCATCAGTCATCTCCCGCGGTTTTAAACTCTAAACGAGATAGCATTTTCAGTTGATAAATCGTAAAGCCAATGAGCAGTAAACTCATGAGCCAAGCCATAGCGGTAGCAGGACCAAACTCCGTGTAAACAAAAGCTTTTTTAAAGATCAATAAACCCGTCACAGTGGTGGCACCACGAGGTCCTCCACCCGTCATTGCTAAAACATTTTCTGCTGCATTAAAACTTAAAATCACCTGACCAACGAGGTTAATAATCAGCAATGGCCACAATTTTGGAATCACAATAAAACGGACTTTATGCCAATAACCTGCCCCATCGATATCAGCTGCTTCGTAAAGATCTGGGGCTACACCTTTTAAGGCCGCCAAATAAATCAAACACCAGGGCCTAACTCGCCCAAGCCAAGGGAATGATTAGGCAGATCATCGCCAAATGCGGATCCTCAAACCAATACTGTTGACCAAAACCTAAGAAATTCATAGCCTGATTCATTAAGCCTTCTGGCCCAGGATCAAAAAACTGTTTCCAAAGAAAAATCACCACAAGTCCAGAAATGAGTGCGGGAAGATAAAACAGAACTCGAAATAAGACAGAAAAACGGGGAACTTCATCCAACATCAATGCCAATAACAAGGGCGGTAGCCAGGTGAGTAAAATCACCAAAAAGGAATAATAGAAAGAGAGCCATAGAGAGTACCAAAAATCCGAGTTATAAAGGACGTCCGCAAAGTTATCAAACCCTACCCAATTGACCACGGGAACGGCCACTTTGTAATCTTGGAAAGCCATCGCCGAGCCTCTTAACAAGGGGTAATACTGCCATACGGCAATCGTTAAAACTGCGGGAATCAAAACTAAGTAAGCTTGCCAATAACGCTTTAAATCCCAGCCTTTCCTTAGCGTGTTTTGCGGACTAAGCACTTTGTAGACACGATAAAAGGCCCAGCCAAAAAGCGAAAACAAACAAATCGTTGCCAGCATAGCCACTCGCCTTCTCGTCTGGCGTTCTTCTGGAGGAAGAATCTTAAGCATCTCTTTTTCTAAATTTTTCTGTCCCTCATCTAGAAAGTATTTCATTTGTTTTTCAATTTCAGCGGGTGATTGAGTTTCCAAATGACCTTCACGTGCCCAGAGAATGGCTTCTTGGACTGGCTTATCTAGGTAATCATAAACGAGGTCACAGTTAGTTCCATAGGGTTCTGGCTTTGCTGTTTGGATCAACTGCCCATAGAGTTTCTTTAGATCATCATTAATAAAGGCCGCATACTTATGATACCCTGGCCCCAAGCGATCCAAAAGCGTGGGGTTGAGCGCTGAGATTTCATTGGATTCTATGTAGGTATCAACACGGATTTTAACCGCTTCTTGGGATTTGCGAAAGGCCAACCACTGAAAAGCCGCATCACGAACACGCTTGTCTTTTTGACCTCGAAAAATGCCCCACATACGAGCATTGATTTCCGCACTACTAATGCCATCGGGTCCGGCTGGCACGGGAGCAAAGCCCCATTTCGAGCCCGAAGTATCGACTTTTGCCATTTCTTCACCACCAAGGTAAGTCATGGCCATGGCAACCCTACCCTCGGCTAAATAATTTTTATTCCCCGTTGCATAACCACGCGTTTTGCCATCGGGACGCAAACCCGCATGTAACCACGAATAAAAGCTCAATGCCTTTGCTGCATTTTGATTTGCGAAGACCGCCCGCCAAGAATCATCCGCTTGTTGCTCGAGAACTGAGCTGCCGCTGCTACTGAGGTAAGGCATGAAATTCCAAGACGTCCCATCACGTGCCGTTGCGAGCACCGCAAAATTTGATGGTTGATGTTCGACAATTTTACGGCTAATTTCTTTCATCTCCTCCCAATTGCTTGGCGGTTTTCGAGGATCGAGCCCCGCTCGCGCAAAGATATCTTTACGGTAAATCATGGTCATCACTAGTGGGTCTGCGGGGATCATCCAAGTTCTCACCTGCCTTTCTCCATCAACTGGACCAGGCCTGTACACGACTTTTTTTAAGGCTGGGTGAATCAGGTCTTTAACAAGCTCCTCACCCTGCTCTTTTGCGAAGTCCGCAATATATTCGTCTAAAGGGTAGAGAAATTCATTATCTATATACGAAGCCGATTTCCTGAAATTCACATAAAGAATATCGGGAGCCACACCACCCGAAATAGCTAATAAGGGGCCCACATCATTTTCGTTGCCGACACCAGGTAAATTGAGCCCATTCGCACTATGTAAACGTATTTTAGGATAGTTTTGTTCAAAAGCTTTGAGAATTCGCCAGTCAGCTCTTTCAGCCGTTGTGCTTCCCGGTCCTTGTGGCAAGCCCCAAACTCGAACATGACTTACACCGCTGGAATCCACCCCACTTTTTATTTCGACCGCCCCAAGGTAACTCATCAAAAAACTCAAACATATTAAGAAGTATTTTGTCAGAGTCATATTTTTTCTAAGTGCCATGAATTAAGGGAGTGAGGGTGATAATAAAAAGATGCCTGCAAAGTAGTTCAATGGAGGACTTGAGTAAAGCCTTTAAACCTTACTTTTTCTATGAGGATTAAATTAATTGAAAATTTAATTTATAGATAGAACAATATGTTAGGGATTGTATCGTTATATTAAAGAGTATTAATTAGTGTGTAATCTTTAACTTTTCGGATACAAGTAATGAAAAAAGCTAGAATCAAAACGAAAATCCCTCTCATTCCAGAGAAAAAAGATGGAAGACGATTCTCTCTTCTCGTGCTACTTCTTTTTTTATCACTGCTCAAGTTTGCAGTTGTTTCCTACGGAACTCAAGAAGAGCAAGTTGATGAAACGCTCTACGTAGAAGACCCCTTAGTAGGCCAATGGGTTAATGAAAAACGTGCTTACCACCCTGTTACATTCTACTCCAATGGTGTTTGTGAAACGCTCAATAATTATCTTGATTATCGCAAAATCAATCATAACACCTACTACCTCTATGGACGTAGTGGTCAAGTTGCCTTTGAAATCCACCTCAAAAGCCCCTCGATAATTAATATTAAGTCGAGCTTCGAGGATCAAGACCCTCGCGTTTACAGTAAGAAATAGCCAAACCTTATTTCTTTTATCTACGCGACTCTCTTATGAGAGTCGCTTTTTTGTGTTTGTAAGTGATTAATGGATGCAATAATTAGCCGATTACTTTACGCTGACTCAGATTATGCTAAAGTCGGGACTGAAAATTTGGAGTCCCATGAAAAAAGTCCTCGTCACCCTAAAAAGCTCAGTCATCTATTTGCCTGCCTGTTTAATATTTGCTTTGTCTATCAATTTTACATGGCAGCCAACGGCATATTTAGTGAGTTTCCCTCGGCTCTTTACTCTCATACCTTTAAGTCTAATCACTTTATATCTTTTCCATCTCCACCTTTTAAAAAAGGATGAAGATAACGCATTGAAAAGAAGTTTATTTTGGCTTTGGACAGGGTTCGGCTTCCCCCTATTTTTCTTAACCTCTCTACTTAAAAAGAAGTATTCATTTAAATACAAGCCAAATTCATGGTCCTATTTCTTGAGTGATTGCTTGGTGTTTTTCCTTTATATTTTCTGTGTCATTTCCCTTACCTTAGTGAATTATAAGCCCGTGACTCACGAGATGCTTTTTCAATATAAAAAGAAGCATATTGCCAAGGGCCTTATGTACTACAAAGAGAATTGGGGTTGGGTAGATAAAATCCATTATCGCCCAGATCACTTCAAAAAAATCTCACATGCCTTAGAAGACAATAAAAAAGAAATCAGCTTGAGTGATGGCTGGGTAACTCCAATGCGTTTTCGCGTTCACTATAAATGCACTTATGAATTTGAAGCTGCTAAAACAGCTATAGGTCGATGGGCACAAGCCACTGCAATGAGCATTCACTTTATGGCCTTAAATGAGCAAGTCCAAGAGGATTCACCTTGGTTTCATGGCAACCAACTGTCAGCTTGGCAGTTTGATGACCTTAGTAGTGGCCTTCTTGCCTGTTTAGAACAATGTCCAGAAGAAAATTTACGACCAAAAGGAACTGAGGTTTTTGATACTGATGAAGTCTTAAAAATCTGGAAAAAAGAGGGTCAAAGTCAAATCCGTATAAAAATGGATGTCGATCGCAGTTGGAGCTTAGTTGCGAAAGCAGAACTACGCCCCATAATAGATAAGGCTGAATGGAAAGTTAAAAAACTCACTATTCAGCATTAATTTTCTGGTTCCCTTCCGGATCATCAACCCAATCCATGAAGATACGATAGGCCACCGCTAGAAGTGTCGCCCCAAGAAATAAACCTATTAATCCACTTGCCATCATCCCACCTAAAGCACCTATTAGCACGACTGGCATTGGAGCGTCAACTCCACGACCCAAGAGCATGGGTTTGAGAATATTGTCAGACAGGCTACCCACGATAAAGTAAATCGTAAAGAAAATATTAGCCGCTAAGGATGAACCTGTACTGGACCACATATAAATAATAACTGGTAGTAAGATAATGACTGCAGGCAATTGCAGGATTCCTAAAAACATGACCACTAAAGATAGTATTGCTGCTGCAGGTATATCCGCCAATATCAGACCAACGCCAATAATTAGAGCTTGAATGAAGGCTACGCCAATAACTCCCGTTGTAACTGAGCGTACGGTCATAACTGAAAGCTTAGTTAACTTTTCACCTCTTTCTGGTCCAGTTATACGATTAGCAATCTTTAGCATTGCCACACTTCCCCTATCTCCAAAAGCCATCATAAAGCCAGAGATTACTAGAGCGCCCATAAACATGGCCACTGAGCCCATAGCCCCGCCTGCGGCGCCAAGCATTTTCTTAAAAAAAGATGTTATGGGTTCTTTGTAATCAACAAGAAAAGCCGAGAAGTCTGCCGAAGCATCAGTCCAAAGCTGATGCGCTTTTCTACCAATAATCGGCCATTCTTTTACACTTTCTTTTGGCTCTTTTATCTGTACATTGCCCGATTCGTAAGCTCTGTAAAGATCTTGAACATGATCAACCATAGAGAAACCTAAAACGACTACAGGTGTACCTATAATTAAACAGCCCAACAAGACGATGACCGTAGCGGCACGCCCTTGTTTTCCATTAAATTTTTTTGCTAATTTTTGGTGTAAAGGAAAAAGCACAATAGCAATTATTAAAGCCCATAACATGAGTAAGGCAAAAGGAGCAAAGACCTTAAGGCAGAGATAAGATAAATAAAGAATTAAAGTCATACGAATCAGGAGATCCATCATCGTTTTTTTATTTAATGGTGCCGTATCATCATTCATGATTTTCTCGATTTTTGTTTAAGTTTACTTATTAAAACACATTTATTTCTGATAGTGATGAAGTTTGTATGAATTTTTGATTACTTATTGAGTAAACTCTCAAAATTCAACTCTTCTACATAGTACCAAGACAAAGTCGGGATTTGACTAAAACCAATGAGTTTTGTCTGCTCATTACTTTCTATTTTAACTTGTCCCGATTTTTGAGTTCTAATCGTTTGCAATAACTGTGGATAAGGGAATTCCTTAAACAGAATTTCTGACTTTAACTTCTTTGCTTCTTCTAAATTTGACATGGCTTTAATATTACTCAGAATCACTTTCCCATCATTGTTAATTAAGTAACGGTTTTTTATAATGCCGGCTTTTTTATCTTCTGCAGCAGCCATAATGGTATTATAGGCATAATCAAAAGTGATATCGATTGCGGACACACCTAAGAAATCACCTTCTTTTGTGTATAAGGGTTGAACAGCAGAAACAACTAAGCCCTGTCCAAATAAATCGATATAGGGTGAACTCCAAAACAAGTCTTTTTGAGTTTGAGAGTGCTTAAACCAAAAACGAGTTCGAACATCATAATCTTCTGTTAACTTCCCCATCCCTGGATAGTTAACCAGCAGTCCATTTTTCAAGCCTGAGTATACCCATCGAATAGCAAAACCTTGATTTAAGGCCAACCCTTCAAGTTCTTCTTGATTTAAGGAATTGTCATAATTTGAACTACTCTCGGCCATATAGATGAGCGTATCATCAATGATTGGTGATAAAGCTAAAAGCTCGTTTTTTGTCTCCTCTAATCTCAAACCTGGCGCCAATTTATAATTACCAGATTTCACACTGACTTTATGACCGTATAAATCTGATGGAACTAAGCCCTTCACATATTCCGCTTCATTTTTAAAATCTTTATAATCAAAAAAACGCTGCTCCTGTTTATTGTTTAACGGCGCCTGCAATAAGTAAGAGACTTTATCTGCATAACGTTGTAATACATTGGACAGCTTAGAGAAGTGACTATCAATCTGATTGGCTCTCTGCTCCAAACCACTTTGAAAGTTTATAAGCGTTAATTCTCTTTCTTTTGCTAATTCAGAAGTCTGCTGTTGTTTGACTAAAGAAGTAATTGTAATTGACGCAAAAATCAGCAAAACACTTAATATAGAAAGAACAGTTGCTACCTTGTATTTATACAAAGATCGAATGACTGCGCGCGTTAAGTTATCCTTGTATGCAATTGTTTCTCGACCTTGTAAAAAATTATTAATATCTTCTGCAAGTAAAGCCACATCATCATAACGATCTTTGGGGTCATGAGACATTGATTTTGCGATTATGGCTCTTAGGGATTTAGGGATTTTGATTGCATTTTTCAAGTGTTGAATACACTCCAGTTGTCCCTTCAGTGTCTTCTGTAAAAGTACTTTTTCATTATCTCCTGAAATATGCCCTTGTAGAGTAACCAGCTGAAAGAGGATGGCTCCCAAGGCATACTGATCCGATGCAAACTGCACATTACCAGTTAGGATGTATTCGGGAGCTACAAATCCTGGCGTGCCTGATATTGATTTTTTCTTACTACTATCATAACTCTCCATTTGCTGATTCTCTTGCTCTTCAGTCATGATCTTCGCAATCCCCCAGTCCATTAAATAAACTTCGCGAAAGGACCCCACCATGATGTTCTCGGGTTTTAAATCACGATGAATGACGCGACGGTCATGGGCATAAGATATTGCCTCACAAATCTTGATAAAATAGGACAAACGTTCACTTAAAGATTTTTGTTCAAAGAGAAACAGAGCTTTGCCACGTAATTTTTTGCACTCTAAAATGTGATCATCAATAATTTCTTGTAGAGTCATGCCCTGAACTAATTTCATTGCCATATGGACATAAGAATTTTGCTCACGAATGATTCCATACATGGGAATAATTGACGGGTGATCCAACTGCGCCGTTATGCGGGCTTCCATAATGAAGTTATTGACGATGGACTGATTGGATAAAAAATCTTTTTTCAGGGATTTTAAGGCGACATAACGATGAAGTTTTTTATCTTTGGCCGTTTTGATTTCTCCTTGACCACCTTCACTGAATTTTTCGATTTCTTCAAATAATGATTCTAGCTCATCGTAAAATTCTAAGCTTCCATCATCATGATCATCTAGGTACTCTGTGTTTGAAACAATCGTATTGAAGCGACTATTAAACTTTGATTTAATCAGCCCCTGATCATTCTGATTTAAATCATCTTCAGATACAATTGTTTTCTGTAGCATGATAACTCCCATAAAATTACCGAGTTCAAAAAACACTCAATAAATGAACTCTTCGCTAAGATACCACGCGATTCAAAGTTCCTAGTAAAAATAAACTCATAAAGTCACATTTACCTCAAATTATAATAGAAAATTAACGCTACTGAAAACAATACTTATTAGTAGTTCGCGGCAAAGCCCTCAATATCTTCACCTAATAAGACAACATTCGTCGGTTTTTTGATATCACTTTCTTGACTACGCTCAAGTTTCCAAATGATTTCTTTATCTCTATTAATCTCAAAGAGAGGATAGGAACTGTGGTAGGCTGCGACGACCATATTGCCATTTTCTTTTACTTGAAAACCTCCCACATATTTCAAATTAACATCAGGAATATCAGCTGGATTCAAAGACCAAACGACTTGATCTTTAGTGTCGACTTCAATTAGGCAAGCTCCATATCCCGTACCAATTAAAACATTGCCATTGGCAAGCATTTTAACACCGTGTATACGATCTGCCTTGAGGGGTGCTTCAAGTGTATTTAAATCAATAGTTCTTTTTACGGCACCTTTTGCATTGAGGATGTAAACTTTATTTTCACCAGATGCAGATATAATATAGCCTCCATCCTCTAACTTCCTCACCATTTTCATTTGACTACGGACCTGAGATTTGAGGTAAGGAAGTTTTATCATTTTTCTGATTTTTCCCTCAGAACTTATTTCTAAAATCACTTTTGGTCCGTTAACTGCAATGAGTACATAACCGTCATCTAATGGTTGGCATGAATGAATTTCTAGGGGGCGTTTTTTTGGTTCGAATAATAACTTTCGTGTATTATTTTTATCATAATGCCAAACACCATTGACACCGGATACCAACATACTGTTATCATCAAGTTTCCACGCATCTTGGCATTTGCCATAAGAAGCCCAAGTTTGATCAACAATACCTTTTTTCAAAAATTTAACTTGTCCAAAAACAAACTCTGTCACTAGCATATTAGGTAAGTTTTCTATGGGATATTGTTCACCATCTTGCGTTAACGCTTTAACTTTTTTCTGCTCTGCATAGAGAGCCCCAATTAATAGTACAGACACGAAAAATAGATATTTAATTTTATTCAAACTATTACTCCTTATAATTTTATATATTTAAATTACTTTATGTTTAAAAACAGCCATTCTAAATTGGCCATCCTATTACATTAATTATTATCCACAGACAAAAACTAGTTCTTAACACCCTTCATTGGATTAATGCTTTTAATTAATATGTTTTTAATACAAGCTGTGACATAAAAGCGATAAGTCATGATAATTAATGACTTGTGGATATAGACGACTCTAGGAGTCGGTGTTTTTGATTTTCAGCTAAAACGCCATACAATCTAATTATGACTTATCCAAGATTTACTTTTATACTCATCTCTTTGTTGATATGCGGCTGTACACCTAAAGATGAAACGACGCTCATGGTTTCTTCTGGTTGTTTCTGGAAGGTGCAGGGTTTCTTTGATGAAAATAAAAATGTAATTTCATCGACCTGTGGATATACCGGCGGTAAAAGCCAAAACCCCACTTATGAAAATGCCAAAAAGAATGGTCATGTGGAAGCCGTAAGAATTCAAATAAAGGAAGCTGATTACGAGAGTGTGTTAAAACACTTTTTTGAAAATTTTCCCGCCAAGCGCATAAAAGCAAAAAATGAGATGCATGGAAAAATGTTTCGTGCGAGGATTTATTATTTTGATGATAAACAAAAAAAACTTTTAGCGAAGTTGAGTGCACAGTATGATGATGAAGAAACTATTACAGTCATCCTAGCTGCTCAAGAGTTCTACACAGCTGAAGACGATCATCAGGATTGGTACAAGAAACGCTGTAAGATCAATTAGTGTTCATTTAATAAGCATTTGTTTGCGTCGTACTTTTCTACATAATACCAATTTAAAGTCGGTATATGATTAACGGCATAAATATAATGTCCTGTGTTTTCCTCTACGGAAAAAACAGTACTCTTCTTTTTCTTAATCACTGCTAAGACTTCTTTATTTGAGTAATGAACACGCTTTATCGATGAGTTAATCATTGCGCTTGTTTTTTTATTCTTTTTCAAAAGAGAACTACTCACCATGACTTCACCCACATCATTGAGAATTACTGACTCAAGTAATGCTTTGTGTCGATATTCTGAATCAGTCAGCATCATTTGGCTGGCTATATAATCGATGGTTAAATCAAAGGCTAAAACTCCTCGAAATTCATCTTCTTGATTGTATAGGCTTATTGTACATGGCATAACGAGACCTAGTCCATTTATATCATAATAAGGCTTTGCCCAAACAATGCCTCGTCTTCCTTTTGATTCTTTATACCAAGGCCGTTTGCGATGATCATATTTATCTGGATAACCGCCTTTACCTGGGTAAGAAACAAAGACACCGTTTTCTAAACCACAGTAAATCCATCTTACTGGTAAAGGTTTAAGCAATACCTTTTCTTCATTAATATCTTTTTTACTTATATGACTCGGACTATTGAGTTCACTCTTGAGCATAATCTGTAGAAATTCATCTTTGAAAGAAAACAAATAAGATAGGTAGTTTTCAACTTCATCAAAATCTGTCTTTGGAGCTAAATGATAGACTATTGAATTCACACTAACCTCTTTACCAAATATCGATGAGTATATCGTATCTTTAGGCTTGGTATTGGAGTTCAAAAAATCTGCTGATGAATAAAGTTTTACACCTTCATTTCGCATTTCGGGTACACTCAGTATACTGGCACTTAAACGGCTCAAAAGCTGCTCTAGTTTCGTCAATTGATTATCGATAATGTGAGCCTTATTTGCCACACGACTCTGGATGTCTGCAAAGGTATTTTCTCGGGCTCTAGCTTCAGTTATAACCTTATTCTGTTGAACTAAACTAAAAATAGCTGTAGAGGATAAACTGATGATTATCGTCAGCATTATCACTGTCATAGGATAGGGGTTTTTTTGCGCCCATCGCATAACCTTTCGCGCTGGTTTATCGGGTAAACTCGAAACTTCATCATTGCGTAAATAGCGACGAATATCCTCGGAAAGTTCTTCCACGGACCTATAGCGAAAGAGTAAATTAGGATTTCTAGCTTTCTCAATAATCGACTTTAATTCTGGCGCAATCACACCTTTAGAGAAACGGTGCTTTACCTCTGGAAACTGATTACGAATTGCTTGCTCAAAGAGTTCATTCGTATTAAAACCACTAAATCCTCGCTGGAGAGTGCAAACTTCATGCAAAATCATTCCAAGTGAATAAACATCTGTGGGTTCATCTGGAAATGGATTACAAACAAGCTGAGGATCTATATAACCTGGAGACCCACATATATTATGTTTCATGTGTTCAATGACTTCTGGTCGTTGATTTTCGGGATCATCGAAACAATAGGCAATCCCCCAATCCATCACGTACACTTCTCGCGATTCCCCAATCATGACATTATCTGGTTTTAAATCGCGATGAATTACCTTCTTTAAATGCGCGTACTGAACTGCTTCACATATTTTTATAAAGTGTTCAAGTCGTGTGTTGAGTGAGGATTTTTCTACTTTTTGATCAAAGCCTTTAAAATAATAATGATCACTCACTCGATCTAAATATTCACGCAAAGTTATGCCATTTACTTTTTTCATGGCGAAGTAAATGTCGTTCTGATTTGAAGAATTGAGACTATAAATAGGAATAATGGCCGGATGGTCCAGTTGGGCTGTGAGTTGTGCTTCCTTGATGAAAGGTCGGCGCATTGTGTTTTCTTTGAGTTTTTTAACTACTACATCACGCAGCAAGTGCTTATCTCTTGCCTTGTGAATAGCACCTTGCGCTCCTTCGGCAAAAGCTTCTTTAACTTCATATATCAAAGTAACATCAACGTGATCTTCATCATCAGCTGAATAAGGATCTAATTCAGTAAATGCGAGCTTACACGTTGTAATTTGCTGAGCGAACACATGTGTATCAACTTTATCCTCGTTCTTTACTGAACTTGTTGCCGTCTTAGGAAGTGAGTTTGGTAATAGCTTGACTGAAACCTTTATAGACTCACGTTCCATTTGTATGGTCGGACTCTCAACTATTGTTTTATTTCTCTCTTCGTTCACAAAGTGCCTCTAATAATTCCTTCAATATACGCTTTGCCTTCAAATAAAAATAAAAAAATTGCGCAAGAGGCAAAGAATTCTTCATAAATTTAAGTAAATCATTTTCTATAGAAGATCATAAGCATATTTTAAGTTTAATAAAGGAAGCATAATGATCAATTACTTTTGGTTCAGGCGCGATTTGAGGCTTGAAGACAACTGCGGTTTATACGCCGCACTAGAAGCTGGCGAAAAAGTTCGTCCAATTTTTATTTTTGATACGAAGATACTCAAAAAGTTGACATCGAAAAATGACCCTCGAGTGAGCTTTATTCATCAAAAAATCAAAGAACTCGACCACCAAATTAAAGCTAAAGGTGGCTCTGGAATTTGGGTTTATTATGGTGACGTCAAAGAAACCTGGAAAGAAATACTACAAAGCCAAACTGGTGACGTCTACTGCAACAGAGATTACGAACCCGCTGCGATTGATCGTGATCATGAAGTGGAACAAATCCTACGCTCTCATGGTCAAAACCTGCACTCCTTTAAAGACCAAGTCATTTTCGAAGAAGATGAGGTCCTCAAAAAAGATGGTACGCCCTACACAGTTTACACTCCTTACCGCAAGGCATGGGAGCTTAAGTTCTCACCAGAAATGTTAAAGCCTTTTCCGTCGGACCTTAAAAACAATTACGATACAAGTCCTTCGAAAGCTATTCCGTCTTTAGAAGAAATGGGCTTCGAAGAGAAAAAAGCTCATGAGGGAAATAAAAATCTTAACACTCAATTACTTCTCAACTATAGTGTCGATCGCGATTTTCCTGCGCTCAATGCCACAAGTTTACTCTCAGTTCAATTAAGGTTTGGTGCAATTAGTATTCGCCATTTAGCTAAACAAGCCCTAAACTTAGACTCGACTTACCTTCACGAGTTGATCTGGCGCGAATTTTTTATGATGATTCTATATCATTTCCCACACTCGGCAAAGCAAGAATTTAAGGAACAGTACTCTCGAGTTCCATGGCGTTATGATCATGAAGACTTTAAAAGATGGTGTTTCGGTAAAACGGGGTATCCCTTGGTTGATGCCGGGATGCGCGAACTCAATGAAACTGGCTATATGCACAACCGTGTCCGCATGGTCACTGCTAGTTTTCTCGTCAAACACCTTCTCATTGATTGGCGTTGGGGCGAAGAATATTTTGCTCGTAAATTAATGGATTATGATATGTCCGCCAATGTGGGCAATTGGCAATGGGCAGCTGGTTGTGGTTGTGATGCAGCCCCCTACTTTAGAGTTTTTAATCCAACAGCACAGAAAGAGCGTTTTGATAAACAAGAAGAATATATAAAAAAATGGATACCCGAGTACAACACAATGCTTTACCCTGAACCCATGATTGATCACAAATTCGCTCGTGAACGCGCCATTGAAACTTATAAAAAAGCTCTCAAATAAATGTCTAAACTCTGTTTATTATTAGGTGATCAATTAGATCTTCAACTCAGCTCATTGCGGCAACTCAATAAAGATTCGGATTGGGTTGTAATGATGGAGGTATGTAGCGAAACTAACTATGTCCAACATCACTCAAGAAAAATGCTGTTTTTGTTTTCCGCTATGCGTCACTTTCATAAAACGCTCCTACAAAAAGGCTACAGATCTATATATATTACTTTAGATGCGCCAGATAATCAGCAAAACTTCCAAGAAAACCTTAGAATCATCATTAATGAAAAAAATATTAACACCCTTATCGTATGTGAACCCGGTGAATGGCGGCTAGAAAATGAAATGTATCATTGGGAGGAAAAACTAGAGATACCTGTAGTTATAACTGAAGATGATCGTTTCTTAATGAGTCGACAAGAGTTCAAAAACTATGCTCACGGCCGTAAATCATTGCTTATGGAAGATTTTTATCACATGATGAGAAAGCGCTATTCCTATCTTATGGAAAATAATAAACCAACTGGGGGTAAATGGAATTATGATAAAAATAATCGTTCAAAATATGATTATAAAACTGAGATTCCTAAGCGCTTAGAATTCCCTCCAGACTCAATTACCCTAAACATAAAAGAACTAATTGAACAATGGTTCCCAAATCGTTTTGGTTCGATGGAAAAATTTACCGAAGCCTGTACTCGAGAAGATGCCTTGAAGTGTTTAAAACACTTCATAGAGACAAGCCTAGAAAATTATGGTAAATATCAAGACGCTATGTTAGATGATCATCATTTGCTCTTCCATAGTCGTCTATCCCACCTGATTAATTCCGGTTTACTCAATCCAAAAGAAGTTTGTGAATACGCTCTTGAAAATTTTAAAGTTAATAATCAAGAAGACCTTAATTCAATAGAAGCTTTTATACGTCAAATCATTGGTTGGAGAGAGTTTATTCGTGGGATTTATTGGTTAAAAATGCCCGACTACTTAGAGAGCAATGCTCTTGACGCTCATCAATCTTTACCGAACTTTTATTGGACTGGTGACTGCAAAATGAATTGTGTCAGCAAGGTCATTAAAGACACCCAGAAATATGCCTATTCACATCACATACAACGCTTAATGATAACTGGTAACTTAGCCCTATTAATGGGTATAGAACCAAAAGAGATCCATGAATGGTATTTAGCTGTTTACGATGATGCTTATGAATGGGTTGAGTTACCCAATACATACGGCATGGGCATATATGCCGACGGTGGCATCTTGGCTACAAAACCCTACGCAGCTAGTGGGAATTATATTAACAAAATGTCAAATTTTTGCAAGAATTGTCAATATAAAGTCTCAGTAAAAACAGGCCCAGATGCTTGTCCTTTTAATTATCTTTACTGGAATTTTTTATATCGAAATAAAAACAAACTATCCAAAAACCATCGACTATCAATGCCATACAGAAATCTAGAAAGAATGGATACAACAAAGCTTGAGCAAATCAATAAGGACTCTGAAGATTTTATTGATTCGCATTGTAGCCGAAACTTAAGTGAACAATAATTTATTAATTGGAAATATTATTTTATCATTTAATTAACTTACGCTTATAAAATTTCTTCGCTTTTTAACTACTTGATTTTTCTGCTTTATTGATTAGAATTCATTAGATAATTGACGGAGACAACAATGAAACTAGAAACGCTCGAAGGCGTCATAATTGAACTGGATAAAAGCACCCAAGTGAGCGGTACTGATAGACGTTCAGGCCTTACGCATAAAGCGCGATTTAAAGTCGGGGATGAGAGAATTTTGCTAAAGACCACTTCCGAAGCCAATATGCAGAATGGCGATAGGATAAAAATCGTCGGTCTACCCGATGCTGGTGACTTCAAAGCTATTGTTTACAAAAACTTGAGCAATTCTTGGCAAAGTGATCAACCCAAACTTGGTTTTGCTCCTTTCATGTTGAGTCTTTTTATCTTTTTTACAGCTACCATGAGTGCCTTTGCTCGTCCCTTCATTATTCTTTGTTTAATTGTTGGAGTTGTCCTATTCAATTTACTCAAAGTTTATAAAACGAATAAAGAAGCTTACAGTATCATGATGAGCGAGGAATCTTAACGGTAAATAACTTTATCTAAGAGCTTGAGACCTTCGAGAAGCTTTTCCGAGTAAACATTATTAGGGAGTTCTAATGCCTCTAAAGATTTACAATGTTTTAATACTTTAATATCTAAAGGGCTATCACCTAAAACTAAATGTTTGATTTGCGTATCTCGCAAAGGTGACAAATCAAAAACATTCGTATCGCAAAGATTTAAATATTCTATTTTAGTTTCTTTTAATGAACTAATAGAACTAACGGCTGTATTAGAAATATCTAAAGATCTCAAAGACATGCCTCTTAAACCTTCTAATTGTTTTACTCCTGACCCACTTAAATTTAATGAAGTAATGGGAAGCTCAAAAAGAACAATTGTCATACGAGTCCCTTTGTTTCCACTAGCATCTATACTGTAATATTCCCCTAGTTTTTGAAGCTTAAAATTAGCATCATCCTGACGTCCCGCGAAAAACTTATGATTATCGCGATAGCTTTGTTCCGCAAACATTAAACGCTCTTCAATGTTATAGTTTTTCACCATGTTGTAGAACATCAGTGCGTGTAAACCACTAAAACGAAATTCTCCACGGACTATCTCACGACGAACATCATAAATTTGTTTCGCACTCGGCTTCGTTTCACCTTCCTTGGTTAAACCTTTATCTGCAAGCTCCATTAACCACTCTTGTTTTGGACTTAAACTTCCTTTCTGTAAACTTTTTTTTGCCGCACTGAAACGTAAATAGCCAAATTCAAGTTTCCCTCTCAAATCCCAAGCTTCTTTAATTTTAGCATCAAGTTTTAGGGATTCTTTTACTGCATTTAAAGAAGCTTCATACTTCCCTCTTTGATAATCATCCTTGGCAAGCTGCAAGAAGGCCTTGGCAGAAGATTCTGAAATAGCTTGGCGTATTTCTTGTTCAAGTTTGAGCTCTCCAAACAAAACTCGGGTTTTACGTTCAGATATTTCCGCTATTTCTTGCGCTTCTTGAGCTATATTTCTTTCATTATTAATTTTGATAAAAGACAAAACACCTAGTACCGAGATTAAGATCAGGGAACTTAGCATAACGAAACTTAGAGTTTTATGTCGAGCCACGGCTTTTTGTATCAGTGTAAAAGCACTCGGATTTTCTGCACTTGTTGCGAAGCCCGCAATGTAAGCTCGAATTTCTTTTGATACGTCACTCACTACCTTATAACGATCTTGGATATCGCTTTCCATAGCTTTAAGTACAACTGCTTTAATTCCCAATGGAATTTGATTAAGCTTTGCCAACATGTCGTCAATAGGTTTTAACTCTGGAGCCTTCATCCTTTCCTGACAGTCGCTTGATGAATAAGAAGATTCTCCAATAAATAAGGCATAAAGAATCCCACCCAGGGCATAAATATCACTCTCTATCCCAATGCCTTCACCCTTAATTTGTTCAGGAGCCATGTAAGCAAGACTTCCTCGAATAGATTTTTTATCTGATGCTTGAAGTTCTTTAAGGTTTTGCGCCAAGCCCCAATCACAAACTAAAACCTGCCCAAAACTATCGACTTGGATATTTTCTGGTTTTAAATCTAAATGAACAATTCCTTGGGAATGGGCATAGGCCATGGCGTCACAAACTTTAAGAAAAATTTCTAAACTTTCATTTACGCTTAAACTCTGGCCCTCAATAATTTTCTGAAGATTTTCACCACTCAATAATTTCATTGTGAAATAAGGTTTATTATCTTCGTCTAAACCTAGATCATACAGAGGAACTATATTTGGGTGTTCCAAATGAGCAGAAATTCTAGCCTCATTAATAAAGGCCTCATTATTAGATAGCTTTTGAGATTCTTTGAGCATTGCCATAGCGACTTTTCTTTGAGTAAAGCTATCTTTGCAGGCTAATATGTGTTTTTGTCCACCTTCACCTAAAGACTCCCCCAATTCATAGCGAGCACCCAAGTTTTGGATTTTCCTCACTAGCTCAGAATCTTTGAGCAAAGCCTGGTCATCGTCTAAAGCTTGATCAAAACTGTCCATTAGCCAAGACCTATTGCTATCCTTTGGCACTAACTCAGTTCCTCATTCAAACGTCTAATTTCTTTGTGAAAGGCTTCTTGAACTCGTTTACGGTTCACAAATACTGAATTCACTTTTAAATCGAGCTCTTCGGCTAGCTCAGAAGCTTTTTTCCCCTTGGCTAAATCTTCGAAGCATTTAAGCGCACTCATGGAAAACTCCTTACTCAAATTCTCCCAAGCCAAATTAGCCACGTGAATTTTCCATTCTTGTTCATAGACCTGATAGATTTCCGCTTCATTACTTTTCTGCTCATTGCGTTGGCTAAATTCCGCGCGCTCTAGATCATTTTTATAGCGTTTTTGTTTTTCAAAATAATGGCTCACTTTATTGCGAATAATGCGGCTCATCCAAGTGCGGAATTTACAATTCTGAGGTTGGTAATCGAAATCTGGAAGTTTTTCCCATAGAGCCAAAAGAACTTTTTGGGCCTGATCTTCGATATCTGAATTCTGCACTCCCAGCCTATAAAGAATGGCATTGATATACTGTTTGTAAAAGAAGACAAACTCCTGCCATGCCGACTCATCGTGCTTATTTCGCAAACGCCCTAAGAGGGTCATTCGAGTGTTGAAATCTTCAGGCATACAACTCCGTTTATGGTTATTTACACACTAATTTTCAGTCGACACAATACAAACTCTACAAAAAAATTATAAGCTGAGTCAATTATTTTTTCTTTGTTCGTATTGAGCTTGTACAGTCAATTAAACTACAAAGGAGTAATCCATGCTTAAACATATCAGTCTACTGATTTTTTCTCTCTTCTGTCTGTCGCTCAGCGCTCAGGATAAACCCAATATAATCTTTATCCTCGCCGATGACATGGGCTATGGCGACATGAGCAATGAAGGTGGCCTTATCCCCACTCCACACCTCGACCGCATGGCGGATGAAGGTATGAAATTTACCGACGCACACACGTCTAGTTCCGTTTGTACTCCCACGCGCTACGGCATTCTAACGGGGCGTTACAACTGGCGCTCGAGTAAAAAGAAAGGTGTATTAAGTGGTACTTCCGCACCACTCATCCCACAAGATCGCGTCACCATCGCCAACTTCCTCAAAGATCAAGGCTACCATACGGGCATGGTGGGAAAATGGCATCTTGGGATTGGCTGGCAAATGCTTGATGAAGCAAAAAAACCGGAAAAATCCTTCCTCAAAGAAGGTTATAAAATGAAAAACAATAAGCAAGCTGCATCATGGAAGGTGGATTACAGTAAACCAGCTATCACTCCCATTCATAATGGTTTTGATTACTTCTACGGTATTGCTGCATCACTCGACATGTCCCCTTACGTTTATATTGAAAACGACAAAGCCGTAGAAATGGCCACACACGAACGCGGCTTTGCTACTCCATATCGCCCTGGTGCAACAGGCCCAAGTTTTGATGCCACCTACTGCCTCATGACTTTTGCTGATAAATCAAGAAAGTACATTGCTCAGCAAGCGGCAGATAAATCCAAGCCCTTTTTCCTCTACCTTCCGCTCACTTCTCCACATACGCCTATTATGCCTTCGGAGAAATTCTTAGGTAAATCACCAACAAAAACCATCTACGGTGACTTTGTCATGGAGACTGACTGGGTTGTAGGTGAAGTTATGGCTGAACTCGACAAGCAAGGCATTGCCGATAACACACTCATTGTGTTTACGGCTGATAATGGTTGCTCTCCAACGGGTAGTATTCCTGAACACATCAAAATTGGTCATAGTCCCAATGGTCAATGGCGTGGTCACAAAGCTGATATTTTTGAAGGCGGACACCGCGTCCCTTTCCTCGTTCGCTGGCCCGCTCAAGTACAAACGAAAACACAGTCTGATTCCACAATCTGTACCACAGACTTTTTTGCGACCGCCGCAGATGCGGCCAAGCTATCAGCTTCAATCGAAGACACTATGGCTGAAGACAGCTACTCTTTTTACGCTGATCTCACTCAATCTGGTAAAACAAAACGCCCTTTCACTATTCACCATTCCATAAATGGAAGTTTTGCCATTCGCCAAGGGAAATGGAAGCTCAACCTCTGCCCAGGATCTGGTGGTTGGAGTGCCCCACGTCCAGGAAAAGCAACGAAAGGTTTACCCCTTATTCAACTCTATGACCTAGATGGTGATCCAGCTGAGAAAAACAACTTACAGGACGCGCATCCGGAAATCGTCGATAACCTCGTCAATCAGTTGGCTAAAGAAATTAAAGCAGGTCGTTCAACTCCTGGTGCTCCACAAACTAATGAAGGCGCCATTCCTTTTGGAAAGCCAATCTTAGCTAAGTTCCCTCAACTTAAACAGGATTAATCATGACTAAATTTCTTCTCTCTTTATTACTCTGCCTACCAATTTTTGCGGACTCCGCAAAACCCAATATTATTGTCATTATGGTTGACGATATGGGCTGGGCAGGAATTAGTAGTTTTGATAATAAGTACTATAAAACACCAGGTATCGACCGTATGGCAGTTGAGGGAATGAAACTCACCGACTTCCACTCCAATGGCGTCGTCTGTAGCCCTACCCGTGCCGCACTCATGACGGGACGTTATCAACAGCGCAGTGGATGTGATGTGGTTATTAATGCCGACCCAAAACACCCCGATCATGTGCGGGGTATTCGAGACGAAGAATGGACGTTCCCCGAAGCCATGAAATCTGCGGATTACGCAACCGCAGTCTTCGGTAAATGGCATATAGGCTATAAAGCTGAGTTTCACCCAATGAATCATGGCTTTGATGAATTCGTTGGCTTCATTAGTGGTAATATTGATGCTCAATCCCACTACGATCGCATGAGTACTTTTGACTGGTGGCAAGCAAGGGAACTCAAAGATGAGAAAGGTCATCATTCCGATCTCATTACTGAACATTCACTCGATTTCATTGAACGCAACAAAGAGAAACCCTTTTTTCTCTATGTGGCTCACGGCACTCCCCACTCGCCTTTCCAAGCCCGTGGCTCAAAAATTCAACGTGGCCCTAATAAAGGGCAAGTCCCCGCTTGGGCCCCAAAAATTGAATATAGCAAAACTCCAGGCGATGATAATTGGCTGATGAAACACTTCACTCTCCCCGTTGACGAAGGCGTCAATCGTATTCTCGATAAACTTGTTGAACTCAAGATCGATAAAAATACCATCGTTTGGTTTCTCAGTGATAATGGTGCTGCCAAAGGAAATCACTCCCATAGTGAAAATACTCGTGGCGCTAAAGGTAGCATGTACGAAGGTGGACACAGAGTCCCCGCACTCGTATGGGCCCCAGGGCGTATCAAAGCTGGATCTGTTTCCGACCAAACAATGATGACTTTTGATATCACGGCGAGCTCAATAAAAGCGGCTGGTGTTGCGATTCCCGCAAATCATCAACTCGATGGAGTCGATATTCACCCAACCGTTTTCAACAATAAAAAACTCAATGAGCGCACACTCATTTGGGAAAATGGTAAAGGCTCTGGCGCCCTCCGCAAAGGTCCTTGGAAACTCGTCGTCAACAAAAAGAAGCAAGAGCTCTATAATTTGGCTGATGATCACAAGGAAAGTAAAAACTTAGCTCAATCCATGCCCGAACTCATTAAAGAATTATCCGAAGAGTATCAGACCATTCTTAATGAAATTTCAAAAAACGCCCCTTATTCAGAAATAAAATAGATTTTTTTATAAAATAAATCAAAAGTCGTAAGTCTCCGAATATATATTTAAAACCCGGAGACTTTTTATGAAAACATTCAGCGTAATTGAATTGCTCGTTGTTTTCGCGATCATTTGAATGCTCGCCTCCCTCGTTTTGCCAGCCCTCAGCAATGCTCGCGAAACCAGTCGACGCAGGACATGCCTCAATGGATTGAAACAAATTGGGGTTGCCGGTACCATGTTTCAAGATGACAACGATGGATACGTTCTACACAATTACCAAAGCAATGTCCATTCTGCTTTAGATTGGCTCTTTGGACTCAACCCCTACCTCGGTGGCAAATCCGAGATTGGTGTTACAGCAGAATCGCAATTTAAGAATGAAGCTACATCCGTATTTTATAATTGTCCCACATCAAATGATGATGCAGGCTGGGTTTTTGCCATCGACTATGGTGCACCAAATCGTGGTAATAATCCTTGGACTTTTGTGGGTTATAAAATTGAAGATATTAATAGCACAAGTGACTCCCTATTTTTAGCCGATATATATAAAGCGAGTGATAAAACTAAGGGGCGTAGCGCTTTTAATTTAAAAGATAATTATCTGGAACTTACAGGTACTGACACTGGCGAGTTTAAGCATAATCACCTCGTCTAATTATTCATTTTTTGATGGTCATGTAGAAACGATCAAATGGCTTCCAGAAAACACCTTTATAGCTCGTTACACAGTTGAACTTGATGCTTTAAGTAGTATACCTGGCCGAGGTAATGCTACTACAGTTCCCTGATTTTTTTTGGATTTATAGCTCCTTAGCTTTATATTAAACTATAAAGATAGGAGGCTGAGGGGCGAGACTCAATTTGAGCTCGTCAAAACTTGGTGAGCTCTACAAATTAGGAGCACACTATGAAACACCTCGAAGATTATGAAAATAGCCCCCTAAGATCCGCTGATACCATTATCGCTGGCCTTAGAATTTATCTTGGATTTATCCTTCTCTGGAAAGCGCTAGATTTCTTTTTTAACCAAACCGTTTTCTTACAGTACTTTGAAAGTATGGGTCAATTTTGGTTTGCTCCTGTTGCTTGGCTTCACTTTGTTTTTCTCGTTCATATCTTTGGGGGAATTTGCCTTATTGGTGGCATGGGAACTCGCTGGGCATCGATGCTCCAACTACCTGTTGTCGGTTCTGCCGTCTTCCTGATTCACCTCCCCGCCCTGCTGAGTTCAGCCATAATCGTCAATGGCGCTGAAGCCACCATAGCCATCTTTAGTCTTATATTACTCTTGTTCTTTTCTATCAGAGGTTCGGGGACTTACTCCATAGACTACAGAACTGTATATAATGATGAACACTTAGATGATACAGATTCTATCGATTACAGTCATAGTGCATAGAAAAAACCAAGTCATATTTCGTTTAGTTAACGTTACAAAGTATTAACTTATATTTTTACGACTAATAAGAATTTTTATCTTTATGAGGGGGATTTCTTAATTTTTTGACTGGCTGTATTTTTCATTTAAAATACTATTTTAATCTAAAGTTGCTATAGGAATCCTCTCAATGGTATTCACAGAAATTCTTAACCATAAAACTATTGATTTTTTCTTTCTCATCATGAATCACCGCAGGAAATAGCTTTATAATTCTAAATCAAAAAATAATATCTTTAGAAGGTTGAAGCTCTCAATTAACCTTCTGGATATTGTCGACAATATTCATAGACCGCCAATGATGTGGCTGAAGCAACATTATATGAATAAGGCAAGCCCCATACGGGAATTTCAACCGTATAATCTAGACAATCTAAACAATCTTGGGATAGGCCCTCACGTTCAGCACCGACAACCAAGACACATTTATGAGGGAAGTCAAAATCGTGAAGGTTATTGGAGTTGGTTGTTTGTTCCAAGCCCACAAGTGTATAACCATCCTGTTTAAGCTTTTTCAAAACTGGTGGAAGACTGTTTTTTGTGACTAAGTTAACCTGCTCGGCTCCATCTCTCGCAATCTTTGAATTGACCTTGGCATTACCGGTTGCAATAACTTGACTTACCCCCGAACACCCCGCCATCCTCATGATGGTTGACAAATTCACATGACTCCGCAAAGGTGAACAGGCAATAATGAACGGACGTTCTTGCTTCAGTTCAGTAGGTGGTTTGTGGCGTACATGTTCAAATTTGGGCATAATTAGGAATCTCTTTTAAAAATTAAATCAAAGCTAACACTTTAGGCTTCACTTTAAAGCTCTTCAGTACACTTTAGTTTTTGCTCCAATAACGGTTGATTGGCTTTAATATAAAAGTCTTCATAGGCATTTTTTTGATCCAAACCTAGCAATTCATACTCATCTATAAAAAGACCATGATTTATATTATTCTCGTAGAGTTTTTTAATTAAAATGAGTTCTTCATCAGTCTTATAGTTTAAAGCTGGCAAATCATAATTTGTGTCATCTAAGACTTGTGAAAGCAAAAAATGAATCCTCTTATTATCAAAGCCTAAAAAACCCAAAAGATAAGAAAACTTAAATGCAAGACAATCATAGCCATGACCTATAGCTTTCCTTAAACTCCAACTCAACAATTTTGGTATGACTAAAATAATTGCTAAAACAAGCAATCCCTCAATAGGTGCAATAAGATGAATTAAGAGCGTCACAAAAAACAAGAGACAAAAATATCGCTTACTCAATTTTTTCAGGGGTGAAAAAACTAATAATAGATAAAATATTGCGTAAAGAAGATGGATCATCTTTAAGTTCCAGTTTTTCTGCTTAAGATATACTCAATGCTATTTGAGCAAGCTTAAATCATATAAACAAAAAGAAAAGATGAAAAAAGACGAAAAATCACAGATGGTTCTGGTGAACCCATCAAACAGAATTGTATCAGGCCTCGGGCTCTGTATACTCGGTTTAATTTTAGTTCAGTTTTGGCGCGATAGAAACATGGAGTTAGTGGGTGCCGACTTTATTTTATTCTTGGTCATTGCCTTTTTCTTTATCACAGCGGCTTACTGCCTCTTTTCCTGGTCAAAAACAACTTTTGAAAAAGGCTCAAACAGTTTTAATCAAGAGACCTATCATTTTGGTTTTCTTAAAAAAGTTCGTAAAGATGAATGCTCAAGCGTTTTCTTTCAGCAAACTCCTCAGTTACGCTCCTCTTACACCCTTTTCCTATCAATTAAGGATGCCGATGACGTAATTATCCGCGAAGGTCTTAAACGTTCGGAAGCTCGTAAAATCGGCAATAAGGTTGCCTCTATCTGTGGTCTCAACACGATTCCTGAAGATCCCGTGAAAGAAGAGAAAAAAACTATTCATAACTTTGATCAAGACATCGAAGAAGATGAGTTGGACGAAGACGAGTTAAACAATTAATTTTCAAGATAAACAAATTTAGGAACAAAGATGAGAAAAAATATATTAATTTTCGCCCTTTTGAGTGCACTAAGTTTCAGTTGTATTAACACTCCTGCCAACTTAAAGAATGAAGAAGGTCAATATGTTGCCCGTAACGGCAAAGTGATTGTCCACCTCGACAAACAAGCTACTGACTTATTTTACCCTTCACTAAAATATCTCGCGGATGATTTAGGTGCACAAATCACTTATAGCTCTAAAACCAAATTGGCGATGCAGGGCAAACTTGATAAAGGCTATGAAGTAAGTATTGAGCTCGAACAAAAGCTCAAGAGCGTTTGCGAAGTTCGCGTTTACTCAAGTCGACATAAAAAACCAAACGACATACTAAGTAATCAAGTTATATCTGAGCTTTTACCCCTCCTTCAGTAGGACTCAATGGAAGAAGGTCAAACCATCTATCACAAAGAACTTGCAGAGGACGACTTCCACAGCAGTTCTCAAGATCATGACTACTTAGATGTATTTGACACTCTTCCTGAACTTAATGATCGCTACCGCGTTCGCAAAATCATTGGGCGTGGTGGCAATTCTACTATTGTAAAAGCCCGAGACCTTCAACTTGGCCGTAGTGTTGCTTTAAAGATCCTCAAAGATCAGTACAAAAAAAAAGTCAAAGTCTCTCAGCGTTTTATCAATGAAGCCTTGATCATGGCCTATATGCAGCACCCAGGTATCATCCCCGTCTATAACCTGGGCAAAATCGGTAACAACGACGTTTTTTATTCTATGCCAATTATCACGGGTAAAACACTGCGTGAACTCTATGAAGATCATAATCTAAAAGACCTCTTAAAGATATTTAAAACGACTTGTCATACTTTGGCATACGCCCACGAACACAATATTATTCATCGTGATATCAAACCGGAAAACATTATGATGGATGAATATCAACGTGTCCTCTTACTCGATTGGGGCTTAGCTCGAAACCTCAATGAACAAGAACCACAGCACGACCCCATGCCCGAGGAAAAAGAAATGAGTCGCTTTGAGGATAAAGGCGACATTCGTTTAACGATGAACGGAGAAATAAGTGGAACGCCTGCTTATATGGCTCCAGAGCAAACACTCGGTTTAGGTCGAAGTACGAGTCGAGGTACAGATGTTTTTGCAATGGGAATCATTCTCTACGAAATCCTCTATGGCACACACCCCTTCACAAGGGAAGATTCCACCAACTTTAGACAAATCTTTAACGAGATAAAAAATACCACACCTCACTTTCCAAAGCGCGGTAGAGGAGGAAGTCTTATCCACCCTTCGCTCGTGAAAATTTGTCGCCGTTGCCTAGATAAAATCCCCGACCAACGTTATCAAGATGCGATACATTTAAGCGAAGAACTCGACTCTTTTCATAAAAAAATTAAAAAGAATGCTCTGATAAAAGCCCTCCTGCTTATATGTCTATTTGCGCTTTGCTCATCCGTGACTATTTTCCTTTACCTTAATAACTACAAAACTGAAGTAGTGAAGAAGGATATACAAATGTGTTGTATGATGTTAAACCGAACAAAACCTTCTGAAGAGGCACTTAATGCGGTGAGATTGAAGTTGCAAATGCATAAAAACGATTTACATAAAGCTGATAAAAAGAACTTAAAATTTATTGTTGGCCGACTGCAAGACCTAAAATCTAGAGGTCATCAGTTTGAGTCATCTTTAGAAATACTGCAAAAAGGAGCCTTGTTGCCGTGAAACACTTTCTCTTGTTGACCTTAATGAGCTATTCGGTCTTAGCTCTCACAGTCAATAAAAAAATTGAAGAAAACTTAGCCTTCGAAAAATATGATCAAGTCATCATTGATGCTAATCAAGCTTTGTTAACTGAGACTAATCGAAAGCAAATAGCCTCAATCATGTATTACAAGGCAAAAGCTCTCTATCACCAAGGTGAACTGGAAGATGCCTTTGAGATCCTTAAAGAACTTGTTGAAGATTATAACTTTGAAATTGATTATGAAAAGGTTTTAAATCTTCAATTTGAAATATCTAATGCGCGCTATGAAAAAAGTGGTAGTTCTAATTTCTTCGGTTCATCTGAGGAAGCGATTGAATTTTATGAAGCTCTCATTGCTCAAGCACCCTATTCAAAAGGTGCATCAACATCTATGCTGAGAATTGGCATGCTTCAACAAGATGATAATGATGATATTGCGGCAATGAGCACTTACCACAAACTCATAGCCACCTACCCAAAGTCTGATGAAGCGGGGTATGCAAGAATCTATATTGCACAATTTAATATTTTCAGTATGAGAGGTATTCACGGTAATTTAGAATTAATGCGTGAAGCTAAAACTCAATTAAGGCTTTTCATCAATCAGTACAACAAGCACCCCCTTCTTTCTGAAGCAAAAGATCAGCTTGCTAGCCTTGAAGAAGTTGAAGCCGAACGAACTTATAACTTAGCCCTCTTCTATCTCGATCCAGTACATTCCCGCCCTGCCGCAGCAAAACGCTACCTCTATAAAGTCGTTGTCGACTACCCTGACACTGAAGCCGCTGTAGTTGCAGAAGCTAAGCTGGAAAAACTCGACAAAAGCTACAAGGGCGAGATAAAAACTCGACAAATCAGCAAAAAGAAGAACGACGATCTACAGAAGAAATTAGAACAACAAATTTTTACCCCCTTAGCCCCTCAGGCAAGAGACCGTTCGACTCGTCGAATTATTGTTCGTCCTGAAGATAGTAAAGGTAAATTCCTAGTCCCAGTTGAAGATTTAGGACTTGATTTGGTTCCATTAGAAAATACTGACACAGTCAATAAAGAAGAAGGCGAAAAATAATGATCAAAAAACTTCTCATCAGTTCATTAATGGCTTTAGTCCTAGTTTCCTGTGCCGGTTACCAAGTCGGCAATATGGGCCACCCACAGATCAAACGCGTCAGCGTCGGCAAAATTAAAAACTTAAGTGATGAACCTCGCCTAGCCTTAATCGTCATGGACAAACTCAAAGAAGCTATTCGCCAAGACGGAACATACGAACTCGTCAATGCTGGAGAAGGTAAAGCAGATGCCATCATCCAAGGTACTCTTCCACAGTTTTCCTTTCGTAAAGTCGGCTTTTCTAAAAATGATGATGATGATAAAAAATACCGTGTCGACAACTATAGAGCTACAGTAAAATTCACTTATGAAGTTGTCACTCCAAAAAAACTTGTCATCCAAAAATTCACCATGACGGGTAATGGTGATTTCTCTGATGGTGTAAGTATCGAACAAAACCGAAGAGAAGGTTTGGAAAGAGCTTCCTACAGCATGGCCACCAAAGTTGTGACTCAACTCGCAGAAGGTTGGTAATGCTCAGGGTTGGAACTGGCTTTGACGTTCACCAACTCGTTAGTGGGCGTGATTTAATCATGGGGGGGGTAAAGGTTCCTCACAACAAAGGTCTCCTTGGACATTCTGATGCGGATGTCTTGCTGCATGCGATAACAGACGCCGTCTTAGGTGCTTTAGCCCTAGGAGATATTGGACAATGGTTTCCCGATACAAAAGAAGAGTTTAAAGGGGCAAATAGCGTCAAACTCTTACAGCATGTTCTTGACTCTAAATACTTGAAAGACTGGCATTTGGTTAACCTTGATTGCACAATAATTGCTCAAGAACCCAAATTAGCGGCCTACCTCCCTTCTATGCGCCAAGTTATAGCAAAGCTTTTTAATGTCACAATTAATGAAGTATCGATCAAAGCCACAACCTTTGAAAAAATGGGTTCTTTAGGACGCTCAGAGGGGATAGCTGCTCAAGCGAACCTTATGCTACAAAATACAACTTTAGAGAAATAATCGTGCAGGAATGGTGGACGATTTACCTTGGCGCAATGGTGCTTTCATTGGTCTTATCTCTTGTTTTTACGCCTATCTGCCGAAAGCTAGCATGGAAATTCAATATTCTAGATAAGCCTCATTCAGAAGGCCATAAAATGCATAGTGATGCTACGCCTCTTTTAGGTGGTACCGCAGTTTGTCTCGCTTGGTTAAGTACTTTACTGATAGGCTTATTTGTAGCTCGTAATAAAATCGATCTCCTACCCACAAGTTATGCTGACATATTCTCAAAAGGCAACCCCGCTCTAAACCAGTTTTTCGTCATTGCTTTCTGCGCTGTCAGTTTTGTCGTCCTTGGACTCGCTGATGATCGCAAACCCATGTCGGCCAAATTGAAAATGTTTTTACAAGCCCTCTTATGCTTTGGAACTGCCTTTGCAGGAGTGCGAATTTCTTTTATAGCCGACCCAACTTTAGCAAGTATAACCACGGGTTTCATACTTTTAACAATTCTTAATGCTGTAAACTTTTTAGATAATATGGATGGCCTGTGTTGCGGTGTCGGGGCCATTTGTGCAGGTGCATTTGCCATATCTGCAGGCTTACAAGATCAATACTTAGTCTCTGTGTTAGCCACTGTTACATGTGGTGCTTGTGCGGGATTCTATGTTTATAACTGTAACCCTGCAAGTATATTCCTAGGAGATTCAGGAAGTCATTTCGTAGGTTATATGCTTGGTATATGTGGTGTTTTAGTCACTTATACATCAGGTGAAGCTCACCAAAGTGGTTACCCCTTCATCATCCCTATACTTATTTTAGCTATTCCTTTTTTTGATCTCGCTTCAGTTATAGTCATTCGTACACGACAAGGCAAACCTATCTATATTGGTGATCACAATCACATATCACATCGTTTTGTAAAAATGGGCTTCTCACGTCGAGCCTCAGTATTTTTAGTTCATTCTTTATGTTTAATTATTTGCCTCTCTGGCATAGCTTTGATAAAAGCTAACATTGCTGTCATGATTCTCATTTTGACTCAAGTCATTGCGCTTCTCATTTTTATGACTATTTTGCACAGCAGACAAAAATTCAGGAAATAAATATGATCACTGACAAGCTAAAAATTGAAATTCAGACAGCTGTTAAAACAGCTCTTTTCGAAGATGTGGGTAGTGGTGATGCCACAACTCTAGGTTGCATACCAACCGACCTTCAATGCACTGCTAACTTTCTTGCTAAACAAGACTGTACTGTTGCTGGACTTACTGTTGCAGAAACCGTATTAAAAGAGCTAGACCCCAAGTCGACTTTTGAAATTTTAATTGGCGATGGCTCCCCATGTAAAAAAGGGGACGTCATGGCGATCGCCAAAGGCAATGCTCGAGCCATTATCACAGGAGAACGAGTTGCACTCAACTTCCTGCAACACCTCTGTGCTATAGCAACTACCACTTCGACTTTCGTGAAAGAAACTGAAGGGACAAAAGCAGAAGTTCTTGACACTCGTAAAACTACTCCAGGCCTAAGAGCACTCGAGAAATATGCCGTACTATGTGGTGGCGGAACTAATCATCGCTTTGGCCTTTACGACCGTATCATGATTAAAGATAATCATCGTGAGCTCGCTGCCGCAGAAGGCTCGGGAGGTATTTTACGTTCCGTTCGCTCTTGTCGAATGGCCTTTCCTCAAATTGAAATCGAAGTTGAAGCCGACACCTTGGAAGAAGTCCAAGAAGCTCTTGATGCAGAAGCTGACTATATCTTGCTCGACAATATGTCCAATGACGAAATGTCACAGGCAGTTAGTATGACTGGAAGTAAGTGTCTGCTTGAAGCTAGCGGGGGGATTACAATCGACCGAGTTGCGGAGATCGCAAAAACGGGAGTCGATTACATTTCTGTTGGTGCATTGACTCACTCTGCTGGATCAATTGATATTTCTTTAGAAATTAAACCTGGCGTATAAATTGCTCTACATCACCGAGATTTACAAAAGTCTACAAGGCGAATCTACATGGTCAGGTTTGGCCTGTATCTTTATACGTTTATCTGGATGTAATTTACGTTGCTCTTGGTGCGACACAGAGTATAGCTTTACTAGTGGTGACAAACTTTCAATCGACAACATCCTTGATCGCGTCGAACAACTCAACTGTGATCTAGTCGAAGTTACTGGTGGCGAACCTTTAGCACAGGACAAGGTTGGTGAACTCGTTCAAAAACTACTTGATCTCGGCAAAACAGTTTTAGTTGAAACCGGCGGACACATGGACATCAATTTAGTTTCGAAGGAATCTATACGCATAATGGACATCAAATGCCCAGCCAGTAAGATGTCTCATAAAAATGATCTTAAGAACATAGCAAAACTCACTCCCAAAGACGAAGTGAAGTTCGTAATCCAAAATAAAGAGGATTTTTTGTGGGCAGAGAAAACAATTCGAGAATACAAACTTGAAAAAAAATGTACAGTAATCATGTCCACAGTTTTTGGTCTTATGGACCGTGAGGAACTGGCGGGTTTGATTTTGCAATCTGGCCTAAATATTCGTATGCAAATTCAACTTCACAAACTTATTTGGAGTGAAGACACAAAGGGCGTATAACAGTAAAGAGGGATTCATGAGTACCTTAAAAGAGAATTTAGTTAAAATCGGATTTAAGGCCGATGAAGCCGATACTATTCTAGAAAAAATGCCTGGCACTGATCAGCAGAACTACAGTAATTTCTCTATGCCAGAGCTCGCGTTAAAGGCGGGTAATTTTCGCAACCAGTATTTAAAAAAAGCTGCCGTCCTTAAAAATAAGCTCACGATCCCTGGTGCTTCTGATGAAGATACCAATACCATGACTTTTAAACGATCTGCTCTTCCTGGCTCTGCAGTTGATGCCAATTCAGCAACAGGCTCTTCAAAACCAGTGCTCGACATGGAAGCAAGTGGAGTTGTCTCCCCTTCTCCTGGATTACAAAAGCCTGGTGCTTCAATCAATCTACAAAAACCTGGTGGGTCTCTCCTTGACTCAAATATCGCTCCTGCCAAACCAGCACCAACTTTAAATAAAACTGGTTCCACTCTAAAAAAACCCGCCCCCCCCCCTTCTGTAGAAGATGCAGATATGGGTATCCCCACAATGAGCTTTAAGCGTTCTACTTTACCTGGCGCTGCACAAGAAGTTAATCACTCAAGTTCTTTATCAAAAACACCCGGCAGTAGTTTATCCGCTCTTAACAACGCAAGTCCTGCTCCCAATCCCCCTGAAGCTAATAGTGCGTTTAAACTCAAGGGAAACACACTTAAAAAACCAAGTGAGAATAAAACATCCTCTAATGATGAGCTAGCTGGCATGAACCTCAACACAATGACCATGTCAAAAAGTGCTATCTTAGGTAATGCAGTAGATATATCTTCTGATCAAAATGCGAAAAAGCCAGGAAGTAGTTTACCTAGCACCGAAACGGCAAAAACTGAAGAAAGCCCTGCTCCACCTTCCGAGCAAGCCCCCAAAGTTGTCCCTCCTAAAACTAAACCTAAATTAGCTCTCAAAGGCAACAAAGGAATGATTACTCCACCTGGTTCAGGTTTAGAATTACCGAAACCAGGTTCTTCAAGTAAAGCTCCTGGCATTACGACTCCAGGCAGTGGCATAGCTCCACCACCAACGAGCTCTTCTGTTGGTGGACTCAAAGCTCCGGGAGGACTACAGCCCCCCTTTGGCGGACTTAAACCTCCGGGTGGACTTCAAGCCCCTGGTGGTGGACTCAAAGCTCCCGCTGGACTTCAAGCCCCTGGTGGCCAAGCCCCTCCCCCACCTCCTCCCCCTAGTGGATTATCACTTAAATCAGGTGAAGGTTTACATTCCCCTGGAGATATAGCTGAAGGTCACGATAAAAAACTCTCCCTCAACTCTCCAGCAGAAGACATAAATAAAACTCCCCATGAAGATGTCAATGAAACCGTCACAACGAGTCTCAATAAACTTAAAAAGGGCAAGCCCTCTAAAGCTGGAAAGAAGCCACTAATTGTTATGGTTGCCATTGGAGTTCTCCTTCTTGGTGGAATTGCTTTCTTAGTCACAACACTCTTAGGCGGATCTGATGAAGCGGAAGTAGCAAAAAAAGATGAAGTAGCCCCTGTAAAAGCTGCACCAGAAAAGAAGGTTGCACCAAAAGCTGAAGAAAAATTTAAAACTTTTGATATATCCGAAACCAGAGAATGGGCTTACAGAACTGCATCCTCCTTGAAGTTCGATTTAAAAAATGAGATTAAGGAAGCTTGGAGTCTCGAGTTGTGGATTAATACACCAGAATCTAACTCTGAAGGAAACCCACGCATTCTAAGCTTAAAATCTAAAGATGATATTGTCTTATTACTTAAACTAGATCAAGACAATCTATGCTCTATCAAAGTTGGAGAAGAAACTCACAAAGCTCCGAAAGCTTTTCGTTCTGGCAAAGCTCAATACCACTTGGCTTTGACTTGCGAAAATAAAGAAGTCCTCTTTCACATCAATGGCCGATATATTGCTAAACTACCATTTGAGCAAGTTTTTGACAACATTGTATTGGGTAGCGATAAAACAGTGGCCATCTTTGATGAGCTTATACTTAATTCGAGTACTTTTTATCTAGCAGATGAGAATTTTGTGCCTACTCGAACAGCTGAGCGAAATGAAGACACAATTCTCTACGTTCCTTTCGAAGCCACTAAAGATTCGGCTAAATTAAATATCTATCATCCAAAAGAAATAGCTACAGTCGCCATTGATTCTGAAGCTTGGCTTAATATAAAGCAATCTGTTTTAGATATCAGTGCTCTTTTAAGTGAACTTGATAGTGAAATAATTGACGATATTGAAGACGAAGGCACAGCTGTTCGTTAAAGCACAACACTTATAAAAAAAGGGATTAAATCAATTGATTTAATCCCTTTGTCTTTCAGTTTACACTCAGAGTATAAACTGATGGCTTCAGTAAAAGCTTAGTGAGCAACCTCAACTTTAGCACCTTTAGTCTGACCAATACCCGCAAGTACTTCGTCAAACCAAGCTTCATCGATATTGAATGGCTTACCACCAGCAATACGTGGGAACTCAATTGCGCGAAGCTCGTCATTTTGATCTTCGTCATGACCAACAACGCCACCGATACCTGCAAGAGCTGCTTCAACTGCTTTATCAGCACATTCTTTAATCAATGCTAAATCTTCACTATTTGATGCAGCGGCACGTGAATAATAACCCGACTTCTGAATGAGTACTTTTTCAGCGTTGAGAAGCTTTGCAAATTGACTGCCGAACCATTTACCTGGGTTAACTGCATCAAGTTTTGCGTGACCGAAAGCATCGCGAGGAACTTCTTCGCCGGCAGCTTCCATTTCTGCAATAATTTCTTCTAGACCAGCACCTTCAGAAATAAAGATATTTACATTATCCTGTTCATCCATCACTTTACTTAAACGTGCTGCTTCAGCTTTTATATCAACTGACATCTCTGGTACATAAATACCGTGAACATCGAGACGTTCTTTGCGAAGACCAAGTCCAGGTAGAAAATTACGCTTGGCTAGATTATCACGGTAAACTTTCGCCGTATAGCCCGTTAACCAACCACAGCTACGTCCCATAACTTCGTGAACGATAAGCATGCGAGGGTTAGCATTGTGCTCAGAAACAACATTAGCAAAGTATTCTGCACCCTCTTCTGCAGCCGTATAGGCACCAAGAGACTGTTTAATGGGAAATACATCATTGTCAATCGTCTTAGGAAGACCAACAACAATAAGCTTATAATCATTATCCGCGAGATAAGCCGCAAGGTCAGCCGCCGTCGTATTCGTATCATCACCACCAATTGTATGAAGAACATCAACTTTATCAGTAACGAGTTGTTGCGCTGCGACTTCAAGGGGGTTTTGACCCGGCTGAACAAGACCGCGCTTTTCACAGTCAGCAAGGTTAGTAAGCTTTACACGGCTATTACCAATTGGACTACCACCATGCTCATAAAGCACAGCTGCATTATCGCGAATATCTTGTGTAACTTCAAGTTTTTCACCGAGGAGCAAACCTTTATATCCACTAGTGTAGCAGATGATTTCAATTTCGGGTGCAATCTCAGTGTAACGTTCAATTAAACGACCGATCGCCGTTGATAAACAAGGTGCTAAACCACCTGCTGTTAAAATACCGACTCTTTTTACAGACATCTATTATTCTCCTGTGTTTCGTTAATTATTTGCGCCCTGCGCAATTTCTGTACATCAGACTAAATCAAGCGAGAAATAAATCAAGACTAAGTCATTAACACACGGTCGACAAACACAGTTTATGACCTACAAAAATCAACAAGCATTCATTCCTCGTCACTCGCTTCACAAGATAAAATCTAAGTCGCTGAATGAGTCAGTTGCCAATAAAAAAGAAATAGATGGAGAGCTACGATCAACCAAAAAACTAATTGGTAAGTAAACTTGGATGTTTTATGACGAAAGAACAATTGCCCGAGAATCGCACCTGGCCAACCGCCGAAAAACTCACTCAAATGCAAAACTTTCTCAGGGATTCGCTGAGACGATTTTTTCGCTTTCCATTTATCGAGGCCGTAAAGACTAAAAGTAATGATACTCATCGCTAAATAGAGGTAGACGATAAAAATCGGTACCTGCACTTCACCTTCTCCAAAAGTTGGGAACGAATACAATAATCACCGTAAATATCTCTAAACGGCCCAAGAACATGGCTCCGCATAAAATCCATTTATTCCAATCAGGCAACCAGGCAAAAGTTTCTGCAGGCCCTAACATCGCAAAACCTGGACCCATATTGCCCAAGCATGCGATTGCCCCACTCAAAGCAGTCGTTATATCGATCCCTGGTGCAAAGCTCAATGAAAAGGCCGTTAAGGCATAGAGAAAGATAAAAGCAAAAAAGAAGGCCAAGGATTTTTGGATCATTTCATCGTTCACTCGCTTACCGTTGAAGTGTAAGTTAATTAAACTATGGGGTAAAATCATCTGTTTAATTTTTATAAATGTGTATTTAACTAAAAGCACAATTCGCGCGACTTTTAAACCACCCGTAGTCGAACCTCCACAGCCTCCCATAAACATTATTAAGAATAAAATGATCTTTGATGGCGTTGACCACAGATTAAAATCATCCGAAGCAAAGCCACAAGAAGTTTCTAAACTTGCGACCTGGAAAGTCGAATGAGCAAAGCTTTGCGCCCAAGTATAACCCGCGTCAGTATGTAAGAAAAAAGCGATCACGGTCAAAGCAAAAAGGAATGTTGCTAAATACCAACGAAATTCTTCATCGCGAAAGTAACAAAAAATATCACCTTTTAAGGCTTTAATATGCAGCGTAAAGTTTGTCGCGGCCATCATCATAAAAAAAGTACTGACGTAAAGAATTGGAGAGGGCATCCCTACAAAACTTGAACTTAAAGGAGAGTAACCACCTGTAGAAAGTGTACTTAAACCGTGACAGACCGCTTCGAAAATCGGCATATCCAAATAGCGATAAATCACAATACATAAAATGGTTAAGCCCACATAGATCGCCCACAAAATTTTCGCTGTATCAATTGCTCGTGAAGTCACTTGTTCTGATTGAGGCCCTGTGGCTTCCGCTTTAAATAGCTGATACGCCCCAGAACCTAAAAAAGGCAAAATAGCCATGGATAAAATAACGATCCCTAAACCACCTAACCAGTTACAGAAACAACGCCAAAACAAGAGCCCCTTGGGCAGTGACTCTATATCAGTTAAAACTGTGGCTCCTGTTGTCGTCAGCCCACTCATGACTTCAAAATAACTATCAGTAAAACTCATGTTGGTTAGAGTCACAAAGGGTATAGCGGCGATTAAACAAACTGATAACCAGCCAACAGTTACAATGGCGTACACTTCTCGGGGATTCACTTCATGATTACGATCACGAGTCTTAAGGTGTAAAATAAGCCCTCCGAGTATGGAGAAAGCCGAACACTGAAATATCCCTTGGGTATCAGCTAAACTATCCTGCATGATCCAAGATGCGATCCCCGCAAAAGAAACGGCGGCGCCCATCACCATAATCAGTACTGACACAACACTGATAACTGCTTTGACTTTCATTCACACATCCTTAAATTTAGCCATGAATATACTTCATCTCATGATATAAACTAGTTTTTTACTTATGCTTGTAGAGTCTTTCATAACTCAGCCACTTGATTCTGAGTCATATAATTGCGCTAATCGCAAAGTTACGCATCCCACAATCAGCTCAAGTCCTGAGTAGACAAAAAAAAAGACGTCTCGAGGACGTCTAGATGCTTAATTGCTGAATTATACGATAGTAACGGGGTAATAAGTCTTGTAAAAAAGTACTCTTTTTCGGCCGAAGCCTTAAAGAGGTTAGTCTTTTTCATTCCTTAAAAAGGAGGTGATCCAGCCGCTGGTTCCCCAACGGCTACCTTGTTACGACTTCATCCCAGTCACTAAGCCCACCTTCGGCGTCTGCCTCCTGCAAGCAGGTTGGCGCAACGACTTCGGGTGAACTCAGCTCCCATGATGTGACGGGCGGTGTGTACAAGGCCCGGGAACGTATTCAATGAGCCGTAGCTGATGCCCATTTACTAGCGATTCCATCTTCATGGAGTCGAGTTGCAGACTCCAATCCGTACTGAGACCGGTTTTGGGGATTCGCTCCATATCACTATGTCGCTGCCCTTTGTACCGGCCATTGTAGCACGTGTGCAGCCCCGGGTGTAAGGGCCATACTGACTTGACGTCGTCCACACCTTCCTCCCGCTTAACACGGGCAGTCTCCTTAAGGTTCTCAGCATTACCTGTTAGCAAGTAAGGATATGGGTTGCGCTCGTTGCCGGACTTAACCGAACACTTCACAGCACGAGCTGACGACAGCCATGCAGCACCTGTTTTTGCGCCCCGAAGGGAATTCGACTTTCACCGAACGTCGCTCAATGTCAAACCCGGGTAAGGTTCTTCGCGTTGCCTCGAATTAAGCCACATGCTCCACCGCTTGTGCGGGCCCCCGTCAATTCCTTTGAGTTTTAGTCTTGCGACCGTACTTCCCCAGGCGGTACACTTATCGCGTTAGCT